>CALBVZ010000080.1 GCA_937969445.1 uncultured Octadecabacter sp.
GCAACACAGTCGTGCAAGCAGACCGCACCGGACAGTTAAGACAGTCTCATCTAAACTGCGTTGTCGCTGCACAACACCGGAACAATCCGAAAACGTACCAAAGTGCACTGCAACTGCACTCCGTAACATGATCCAAATCTATCCCTTAGCAAACGTTGCAAAACCTTCCCCGGCGCCGATTTCCAGATATCATCGACATAAGTCGCTTTGGGCCGTTTCTTATAGTGTAAACTAGGTTTTCGAGGGTGAACGCCGATATGTCATTCTCGCTTTGCGCGGGATCAGCGGAGGCAGAGAAACCAGGGATATCTGCGTTTGATTGCAGAGTGACGCAGAGCCTATGCAGCCATTCCCTTCTTATTGCCACAAGCTGGCATTCCAACCCTAGTCGAGCTTCGCAAAGTCCTAGTGCGGTGGACACACTAAGTGATTACCTTGCAGCGTCACACTGAGCACCGGGTCAACCTGCGGTCCAAGTCCCATCTTGGCCCGCATCTCTTGATCTACTCTGCCGCAACCAGAAAGCTCGCATAAAGTGACCACGCTGCCTGCCAGTTAATAGCCACTTCATTGGTCGCATAGCTGTCTTTGTGATCCACAAACATGCGCAACGGGGGCTGGCCGAGGATTGCACCGCTCGTGGGGTCACCGGCCAGATCAATCGAATTGGCGCCACCTGCGATGAAGCCCGGCGGCAGATCAAAAGCGCCTGAGACATGGGGGCGCAGGTGTGGGTTGCGCACGCCGGCGGCGTTGGTGACATAGGTTTGACCCAGCGGGTTACGCCCGTGGAAATATGGCAAAAGCGTTCTTCCGGCATCCGCGTATTTCTGGTCACCATCAACGTGGGCCCACATCATCCAGTGCCAACCAATAGTCGCCAAGGCGCCGTTTGATCCCCAAGGAAACCCTTGCGTGTCCTCCATCGGCAAAAGCCACTGTGACCTTTGCTGCAGCACGCTCCATTTGTGGGCTGCAGACCGCAACGTAGAATTAACCTGTGCTGCCCCATCTTCGGTCAGTTGGCTCTCGATGGACTTCAGCGCCCACATGCCTAGCAGATCAACCTTGCCCCAATAAGTATCGTTGTCGGAGGCGTTAAGCACGTCGCGTCGTGTCTGCAATTCCGCTTCTGCGGCTGCGATGGTTTCAGGGGATTGCTGCAGCGCGGCCCATGCGGCAAGGGCAAAGAAACGCTCGTCGGAATCGTCATCGTCCGTATAGGGGCCGCCGTATTGATAGCCGTCATAGGTTGGTTCGATCATCACCAGATCGGGATTGGCATCGAGCCAAGCGAGCGCCAGAGCTGCGGCGTTTTCAAATTGGGTCGCGCGATCCGCGTCGTAGGGCTGCAAAACCTTTGCCCCCAACGCCATTGCCGCGGCAAAATCTGCAGTCGCCGTGGAGGACACAGGCATCAAAAACTTCACGGCAGTGTCTTCCTCGGGCCGTATATCGAGGCGGGGCCAGTCGCGGGTTGTGACCTTGTGGTTCACACCGCCATCCGGTCCTTGCATTTTCACCAGCCAATCAAGCTGTGCCACGACCACATCAATCCAGTCGGGCCTGTCTGTATCACCCGCAAGGGGGGTGATGCCGTGGTCCAACGTCTCTGACGCGTTCAAACCGGTCAGTAGCATCAGGGCCGCTGCCCAAGCGCCGTTCACCGAATATTTGCCATAGTCCCCCGCATCATACCAACCACCAGTGATGTCGCGGGTGCCTTCACCGCGGAACACTCTGGCGGCTGTGTCTTGAAGGTGGGCGTCAGGGAAGGGGCCGATTGGCCCTGATGTAATCCAATAAAACGCGCCCCATGCTTCATCACGCATCTGGGTCAGAGCGGCCAGGTCATCCCATACAGTAAACGCAACTTCAGCCGGTGCCGACCCTGCGCCAAGGGCTGGAACCGCCAAAGTATAGTCGCCCGGTTCCAAATCAAACATCAACCGCGAAACCGCAGATTCCGAGGCGGCAGACAGCCTGCGCGGCAAAGCCACGACGATGTTTTCGGGCCCGTCCGGCCCTGTCAGGGTCAAATCTGCCGTATCCGGCGAATCGGGCGAGCCAGGCTCAAACCCAGACCATTCTACGATAATGCTTTGGGGGTGACCCGTCGGGAAACCCAACGACGACGTCACAGGGTTTTGCGCAAAGGTCCGCGTGTCGTCCTCGGGCCAGGCCACAACTTTGATGTCTGTCAGTGTCATATCATATCCAATAGCGCCTGCGGTCATGAAGGCGAAGGTGCTGATCCGCGTCTCTGATTTGGGAATGTCGAGCGTGATCGTTTGGTCCGAATAGTCTTGCGGGATGGTGATAAAACCCTTGCCGTCTTCTGCTATGCTGAGGGTCACGGACGGAGTGCCATCTTCACCCAAGGCTGGGCTGGCCTCTTGCCCGTCAATGATGGGCTGCAACAAATGCGTTCCCCAGAGCGGCTGGTGATCTGGCGCGACTGTTACATCAAACGACAGCATCTTGCGGCCATAGGGTAAGTCCTGCGCGACGGTGATTTGCCAAAAACTAGCGTCGTTGAACGCGCCTTCACCAACGTCATACAACCGCAGGCCGCCTTCAATCCGCTCTGGCGTTAAGCGGTCCTTGGACCATAAATCCGCAGGCAAGTCCGCGAAATCTAACGGAATCTCTACGCGCTCTTGCGCCAATGCAGGGGCGGTTATCAACATGACTACAGCCGCAAGACCATGAACTCTGGTGAAATTAAAAAACATAAAAAATCCTTGATGAACGCGGTTTCATGTGCAAGCTATCCATATGTAACCGCGTTCATCAAGAAAAAAATCTGTGCGCGGCAGGGCTGGGAGGACCTGTTTTGACCGTTTTGAACGAACGATATTGCTTGGCAAGTCGACTGCCTGATGTGGTCTCGCACTCATGGTGACGATGGCAGACGTAGCGCGCCGTGCAGGCGTGTCCAAAGCGACCGTGTCGCGGGCTATCAGTCAGCCTGAGATTGTGGACGCAGAGACTCGTGCCCTTGTTCAGGCCGCTATTACCCAGTTGGATTATCGCCCCAACGAAATCGCGCGCGGGCTCGCGAATCGATCATCCAAAACGATAGGTATCATCATCAACAGGTTCGATTCCCTTTACTACGGCTCACTTTTGGATGGTGCTGAAAAGGCGATTGCGGCGCTGGGGTTCAAGATGCTCGCGGAATCAACGCGCGAGAGGGCGGAGGGCGAGCGCGAGGCTTGGTCTTCTTTGTTGGAGCGCCAGTGCGAAGCAGTGGTTGTGCATTGCGACAGTCTGGATGACGCGGAGCTGGCCAACTGGATGCACGAACGGCCCAAGTCCGTACTGATGAACCGCTATCTCGCCGCGTTTGAGGATCGGTGCATTCATTTGGACAACCGCCGCGGCGGCGCGCTGGCGGCGAAATTTCTTCATGCCAAGGGTCACCGCAACATTGCTATGGTGACTGGGCCGTCCAAATTCTACGTAGTCCGCGACCGGAGTGCGGGTTTCACCGAAACACTCCTTGATCGCGGTGTCACCCCGACGGTGATCGAGAGCGACTTTCTGGTCCAAGGCGGCTATGATGCCGTTATCACGCTACTGGAAAAGGAACCGTCTATCACGGGGATCTTTTTCCAAAACGATGAAATGGCCGCAGGCGCTATCGAGGCTTGCCGTGAGCGTGGGATCATTGTGCCTGATGATCTCTCCATGATTGGTTTTGATGACATTCCGGTGGCGCAACATTTAATGCCGAAGCTGACCACCATCCGGCAGCCCTTACGCGACATCGGCGCGGCCGCAGGGTGTCTAGCCCATGCGTTGGCCACCGGCGTGACCGATACATCCGACATTCAACGAGTCTTCGAGGCTGAGGTCGTCGAGCGCGCCTCAGTCATGGAAGTAAAATAAATGCCCAAAAAGATCAGGGCTAGAGCGCTCAAACAGGAGGAGAAACAATGAAACATATCTTTACAGCTGGCGTGCTTGCCTCTGCACTCACAACCGTGATGGCGGCCGTTCCAGCATACGCACAGGAAATCCGTGTTGACGGCTTCCCACCGTTCGACACACATTTCGACAAACAAGTGCCGATCTTTAACGAAACGTCGCCTGACATCACCGTGACGTATCAGATGAACAGCCACGGCGATCACCACAAGCTGCTGACAACGAACCTAGCGACACAATCCGGTGCGGGTGATGTTGTGATTGTTGACGTGTCGTTCATTGGCGCGTTCATCAACGAAGGCGGTTTTGTGAACCTATCCGAAGCGCCCTATGGTGCCGAAGAATTCAAGGACGGCTTTGTGCCATATGCATGGAGCCAAGGCCAAGGTGCTGATGGCAATCAATACGGTATGCCAATCGATATCGGTCCTGGTGTAATGTATTATCGCCGTGATGTACTGGATTCCGTTGGTGGCGACATCGATGCGATCATCTCCGATTGGGAAGCTTACATCGACTACGGACGCCAACTGAAAGAACAGGGCGTCTACCTCATCGCCGACGCGGGGGACGTGGCGCGAATTTTGGTTCGCACAACACTTGAAGACGGCGAAGGCTTGTTCTTTGACGCCGAAGGTAACTCGCTGGTCACGTCCGATCGTTTCGTGAATGCGTTCACATTGGCCAAGCAGATCCGAGACGAAGGACTTGACGCCCAGATCGGCGCATGGACCGGAGAGTGGTACGATGGTTTCAAAAACGGCACCGTGGCCACCCAGCTTTCGGGTGCATGGTTGCTGGGCCACATGCAAAACTGGATGGCACCAGACACTGCGGGCCTGTGGGGTGCATCTAACTTGCCCGGCGGGATCTTCGGGTCTTGGGGTGGTTCTTTCCTTGCGATCCCCGCGCAATCCGAAAACCCCGAAGCCGCTTGGGAATTCATCAAGTACCTGACGACCGAGCAAGGCCCACAGATCGACAGTCTGCGAGACCTGGGTGCCTTCCCTGTGTTGACCTCAACCTATGGCGACCCAGCATTTGATGAGCCGATTGACTTCCTCGCGGGACAGCAAGCGCGTCAGCTCTTTGCAGAAGTTGCACAAAGGGTGCCCGCCGTGACTCCGATGGATGGTGACTTGATTGCCGAAGACGTTGTGATGAACGGCGCATTGGCTGAGGTCCTCAACGACGGCAAGGACATCATGGAAGCCCTGCAGGACGCCGAGCGCCTTCTGCTGCGTCGCGTCAGATAAACCAACCTGCGCGCCCCGCCTCCCATTCCAAAAAACGGGGCGCGCAGACTTTACCTATCGAAGGACTATGCCCATGGCTATCACTCCACATGACCCAGTCGGTCAATCGCCCCATGGGCCTGAAACGGCCTCGGAAAAACCGCGCCGTGTCCGAGGTCATGCAGCGCGTAGACGTTGGATTAAGACGTTAACGCCATGGCTGTTTATTTCACCTTTCATTATCATCTTTTCGGTGTTCACGGCCTTTCCGCTGGTGTTCTCTGGCTACCTGTCATTTCAGGAATGGAACCCCGTCGCGGGCCTTTCGAGCATGGAATTCGTCGGCTGGGACAATTACGCCCTCGCTCTGGACGACCCGTGGATGTGGAAATCGCTCTATAACACAGCGTGGCTGGCTATCGTGTCCGGCATACCGCAGCACCTGATCGCGATCCCTGTTGCCTACCTTTTGGTGACGGCCGTACGCAGCGGCGTTCGTCAGTTCTATACTGCCACATTCTTTGTACCGTTCATCACCTCGACCGTGGCAATCTCATTGATCTTTTATACAATCTATTCGGGCAACTCCGGAATTTTGAACCAATGGCTGGTGGCCATTTCCAAATGGCCGGTGTTTTCATCGTTTTTGGGTTGGGTCGAAGAAGCCATGCCCATTCGCTGGCTGAACTCATCCGACCTGATAAAGCCTTCCATCGCCTTTGTTGTGATCTGGAAATACACTGGATTTAACATCGTGATCTACTCCGCCGGTTTCTTAACCGTCTCGAAAGATCTGTACGACGCAGCCAAAGTCGACGGTTGCAACGCATGGCAGCAGTTCTGGAACATCGCGCTACCCATGATCCGCCCGTTCGCCTTCTTTGCCGTAACGCTGACGATCATCGGCAATCTGCAGATGTTTGAAGAACCTTTCGTCCTGACCTCTGGCAACTCTGGTGGTGTGGGGCAATCGGGCCTGACGGCGTCCTATTATCTTTATTTGGTGGGCTGGGAATGGCTTGAGATGGGGGCAGCTGCCGCAATCTCATGGGTGCTGTTCCTGTTCATCGCAATCGTCACGGCCGTGCATTTTTACTTCAACGGCAAAAAAGGCCTGGGAGGCGACCGCTGATGACAACCCTCGATACACAAGAACCCGAACTGCGCGTAACTATCCCGCGCAAACGCACGCGTAGTTTTCCGCGCCTTGGCAAATTTGCCACCCACGCATTTATGATTGTGGGTCTACTTGTCACGATCTTTCCATTCGCTTGGGTTGCCTTGATGGCCACCCATTCCCGAACCGAGATCTATTCATCGCCTCCGCCATTTTGGATCGGTGATAATCTGACTGAAAACTACATTAAATTGTTGGAGGTGATGCCGTTCTGGACGGTGCTGTTCAATTCGCTTTGGGTGGCCGTGGCCGGCACCGTAGGGGCGGTTTTGTTTTGCTCCATGTGTGCCTACGGGTTCTTTGCATACGACTTCAAAGGCAAGAATGTCATCTTCGGCATCATGATTGCATCGATGATGGTGCCGCCAGTTCTTGGGCTGATTCCGTTCTTTCTAACCGTTCAATTTTTAGGCCTTCTGGACACGCACCTGGCGATCTGGTTGCCGGGCATTGCGAACGCCTTTGGCATCTTCTTGATCCGGCAATACATGATGCAATCCATTTCGCGTGATTTGCTAGATGCGGCCAAGGTAGACGGCGCATCGGAATTCCGCATCTTCTGGTCGGTGGTTCTTCCCCTGATCAAACCGGCCCTTGCGACCTTGGCCATCGTGATGTTCATCGGGTTGTGGAACAACTTCCTCACGCCGCTGATCGTGCTGTCCTCGCCAGATAAATACGTACTGACACTGGCGCTTCGTTCGGTGCAGTCCTTAGCAAACTCACCTTGGGGCGCGATTATGCTGGGCACGTTCCTGTCCATGCTGCCGCTTCTCATCGCATTTCTGTTTTTCTCTCGTCAAATGATGGCAGGCCTGACTGCAGGCGCCGTAAAAGGATAATCCCGTGACACACAATCAAGACCCTACCGCCCTCGCATCGCGGTTTCCGAACGACTTCACATGGGGCGTCGCCACCGCGTCATACCAAATCGAAGGGGCCACCCGAACAGATGGCCGAGGCCCCAGCATCTGGGACGCGTTCTCGAACATGCCCGGTCGCGTGTTTCAGGGCCACAACGGCGATGTCGCGTGTGACCATTACAACCGCTGGGAAAGCGATCTTGACCTGATTGCAGACATGGGGGTGGATGCCTATCGCT
Organism: uncultured Octadecabacter sp.; assembly: GCA_937969445.1. Taxonomy (GTDB): domain Bacteria; phylum Pseudomonadota; class Alphaproteobacteria; order Rhodobacterales; family Rhodobacteraceae; genus Octadecabacter. The sequence continues at coordinate 7,448 of CALBVZ010000080.1, forward strand.
TCTCCATCGCCTGGCCCCGTATTTTGCCGCAAGGGCGCGGGCAGGTGAATGAAAAGGGCCTCGATTTCTACGACAAGCTCATTGATGGGTTGGTTGAGCGAAAGATCAAAGTATTCCCGACGCTTTATCATTGGGACTTGCCGCTCGCGCTTGCGGGCTATGGCGGCTGGACCGACCGGAACACCGCCGATGCCTTTGCCGAATATACCACCCATGTGGTGAAGCGGCTTGGTGACCGGATCGACGCCTTGGCCACATTCAACGAGCCGTGGTGTTCCACCTACCTGAGCCATTGGATCGGCAAACACGCCCCCGGTGAACGGTCAATCGAGGCGGCCTTGGCCACGGTTCATGTGACAAATCTCGCCCATGGGCTCAGCGTGCAGGCCGCACGGGCGGAACGCGCTGATTTGCCAATGGGCATTGTGCTAAACGCGCAATCCATCTTCCCTGCAAGTGACAGCGACGAGGACCGTGCCGCAGCGGAACGGTCATTCCAGTTTCACAACGGCGCCTTCTTCGGGCCGATCTTCAATGGCGCTTATGATGCTGAGTTTGAAAGCGCATTGGGCGAACATTTGCATGTTCAAGACGGCGATTTGGACGTCATCAACCAGCCGCTGGATTGGTGGGGCTTCAACTATTACTTCCCCGCCGTCGTTCAGCATGATGCGACCAGCGACAAGGTTCTCACGGGCGTCGGGGCCATGGGCACATTCGACAGTGATGCGGATGCGGCCTCGCGGTTTTTGCGCCTAAAAAGCGTGCCGGCCACAACGTCAAATGTGCGTACAGATATCGGGTGGGAAATTCGCGCCGATGGCATATCCCATTTGCTGCGTCAGGTCTACGCACGCTACGACAATCTGCCCCCCGTCTACATCACTGAGAACGGTGCCTGCTTCAATATGGGCCCGGGCGAGGACGGAACGGTAGATGACCAGCCGCGCCTTGACTACATCGCGGACCATTTGAACGAATTGGCTGGCAGCTTGGAGGAAGGTGTCCCCCTTAAGGGCTATTTTGCATGGAGCCTGATGGATAATTTCGAATGGGCCGAGGGCTATAAGATGCGGTTTGGCCTCGTCCATGTCGACTATGAAACCCAAGAACGGACAATCAAATCCAGCGGCCATTGGTATGCGGATATCGCACGGGCCCATGATGTCGTAACAACGGAGGCGGCTGAATAATGGCACGCGTAGAACTGGTGAACCTGTCAAAGTCGTTTGGCGCAGTCAAAGTCCTTCACGACCTGAACCTCACGGTTGAGGAAGGCGAATTTGTCGCCCTCGTCGGCCCGTCAGGATGCGGTAAGTCCACGCTTTTGCGGATTATCGCTGGCCTGGAAGAGGCCTCAAGCGGCGAGATTGTCATGGACAACGAAATCGTCAACGAACTCAGCCCTCGCGAGCGTAACATCGCGATGGTGTTCCAATCCTACGCGCTTTACCCGCATATGACGGTTGAGGAAAATATCGGTTTCAATCTGCGGATATCTGGTGTTCGCAAAGCCGAGGTGCGCACTCTGGCGCGGGCGGCTGCCGAAACGCTGGGCCTAACCGACCTGCTGGACCGCAAACCATCACAGTTGTCGGGGGGGCAACGTCAACGTGTCGCCATGGGCCGCGCCATAGTGCGCAACCCCGATGCGTTCCTTTTTGATGAGCCTTTGTCGAACCTTGATGCAAAGCTGCGCTCCGAGATGCGCGATGAGATCAAGCGTCTACATCAGAAAGTGAAGACGACTTCGATCTACGTCACGCACGATCAGATCGAGGCAATGACGCTGGCGGATCGCGTCGTGATCCTTAAAGGCGGTGTTATCCAGCAAATCGGCACTCCGTCTGAGCTGTACCGCAACCCTGCGAACAGCTTTGTCGCCGGCTTTATCGGTTCGCCTGCGATGAACTTTGTCGATGCGACGCTCGAGACATCAGGAGATCAGGTCTTTGCCGCCTTAAAGGATGGCACGCGACTGCCCGTTTCAGAAGCCTACGCTGATCTTGGTCCACAGGTGCAGCTGGGGTTACGCCCTGAAAACCTCCACCTTGCCGAACCAAATGCCGAGAACGCGATACCCGGCACTGTGCAATTGCTTGAACCCACAGGTGCGGTGAACCATCTCAAAATCAGCGTCGCCGGCCAGCAATTGACCGTTGTCGATGACACCCTGACGGATCTTGCATTGGATGCCAATGTGCACTTGTCCATCGCGTCCGATCAGATCCACATTTTTCCCAAAGAAAAGTAAGTTCGCATGACCTACAAAGACTCATCCGCCCCGATTGAGAAACGGGTTCAAGACCTTCTCTCTCGTATGACCTTGCAGGAAAAGCTGGCCCAGATGCATGCACTCTGGCTGGTGCTATCTGAGGACGGAGAACACAAATTGCGTCCTGATGCCTCCAACGACTTCTCAACCGGTGATCCGGAGGGAGTGAAGGCCTTGTTTGCACATGGTTTGGGGCAGATCACGCGGCCTATGGGCACTTTCGGGGTGGAGCCACGCGATGGGGTGCGGGCGCTGAACAGGTTTCAGAAGGATATAATCGAGGGCACACGACTGGGGATCCCGGTGATGTCGCATGAGGAATGTTTGTCCGGCCTGATGGCCCAAGGGGCCACGCTGTTTCCGACGCCGCTGTCCATGGCCGCAACGTGGAACCCTGACCTAATCGAGCGGGTTGGAGGTGCCATCGGGGCTGAATGCCGGTCGATCGGGTGTCATCAAGGCCTCGCCCCTGTCCTTGATGTATCTCGCGATGCCCGTTGGGGCCGCACCGAGGAATGTTTCGCCGAAGACCCCTATCTTACCGGCGTTTTCGCCATGCGCTATGTGAACGGCCTTCAGGGCGCTGACCGATCAATCCTTGCCACCTTGAAACACTACGTCGGGCATTCCGCCAGCGAAGGGGCACGCAACCATGCGCCCGTACATCTTGGCCCACGTGAACTGGCCGATGATTTCATGCTACCGTTCGAGATGACGGTGAAAGGGGCCGATGCCGCCTCTATCATGCCCGCCTATCACGACATCGACGGCGAGCCGCTCCATGCTTCTCGCCACCTCCTGACCGAGGTTTTGCGCGAACAATGGGGCTTTGATGGGCTGATCGTGGCCGATTACATTGGCGTCACGCTGCTGGAAACCCACCACGCCATCGCTGCCGACAAAGGGGAGGCTGCGGCGATTGCATTCAAAGCTGGGCTAGATGTCGAACTGCCGTCCAATGAATGCACACCCCATCTGGAAACGGCGCTCGCGCGTGGCCAGATTACCATGGATGAAATCGACGAAGTCGTTCGCCGCATCCTGACCGAGAAATTCCGTATCGGACTGTTCGAAAACCCTTACGCTGACGAGGACGCAATTGCCCTGCGCACGCCCGAAGCGTTGGATCTGGCGCGTGAGGTTGCGACCCAAGGAACGACTTTGTTGGAAAATGACGGTGTTCTGCCGTTCGCCTTAAATACCAAGTTGGCCGTGATCGGCCCCACTGCCGATGATCCTCTGGCCCTGCTGGGCGACTATGCCTTTCCGGTGCATCTGATCAACAGCGATGCAACAACCGACACGGACCACGTGATTACCCCCCTTGTAGGTCTTCGAGCCGCTTTGGGCGATGACCACGTAAGCTTTGCGCAGGGCTGCTATATCCTTGAAACCCGTGGTTCCGGCGCGCCGGTGTTTCCGGGCGATATGGCAGACCACGCCAGCCTATCGCTAAACTCGCCTGTCTCAACCCGAACCGATTTGATCCCAGAGGCCGTCGCCGCAGCGACAGCAGCGGATGTGGCTGTGCTGTGTTTGGGCGATCTGTCTGGTATCTTCCAAACAGGCACGGTGGGTGAGGGATCGGATGTAGATAGCCTCGAACTGCCGGGTGTGCAGCAGCAACTGCTCGATGCAGTGTTGGAAACGGGCACGCCGGTTGTCGTGGTGCTGTCCAGCGGGCGGCCCTATAACCTTGGGGGGCGCGAAAAGGATCTGGCGGCCTACGTTATGACCCACTTTAGCGGCGAACAGGGTGGGCGTGCGCTGGCGGATGTTCTGACCGGTACCGTAGAGCCTTCAGGCCGTTTGACGATTTCCGTGCCCCGCAGCGCGGGCGCGTGCCCCTATCACTACAACCACAAGTTCAAGAGTGCTGGCACACCCATCGCGCGGCATTTCGGCAGCGATTATCCCTTCGGTCACGGCTTGTCCTACACGTCATTTGAGTACAGCGATCTAGAGCTGGCGTCACCCGAGGTGCCGATCGTGGGCGGTGATGTTGTCGTGTCGTTCAAGGTGTCAAACACCGGCTCGCGGCGCGGGGTAGACATCCCCCAACTCTACGTTCGTGATCTTGTCGCTTCCACAGTGCGTCCGATCAAGGAGCTCAAGTGCTTTGCCCGTGTCATCTTGGACCCTGGTCAAACCGCGAAAGTGACCCTCACAGTGCCAACGGACATGCTTAATTTTACTGGATCTCATGGTGCACGAATGGTGGAACCGGGTCAGTTTGATATCATGATTGGTGCCTCAAGCGCCGACATTCACCTGCGGGCGAACGTCAATGTAACAGGTGTGGCGTACCATTTGCCACAGAATTGGCGTATGATCAGCCATCAGGAGATCGCAATCGAAGAATAATGACTAGCCACGACGGTTTTGAACCTGAGTTTTGCAATTCAGAGCAGTCTGAACCTGTCGCGGTTCGATGCTGTCCCATGTGCGCGTTTAAGTCATTTTCCGTTCGAACTCGACGGAGCTTTACCCGCTTTGTACTGAGAAGCGCACTTTGTCCGGCAGTGTGTTGCGTAGCAATGCACGACAGGGGAACAAGCGGACACATTGGATCTGGCTTTGCAGGTGTCGGGCTGCGATCAGATTGACGTCGAGCATCTTCGGATTCAGCGGCAATCTGCGCGCCTGCGTAGCGCCTACCATCTTGCCTTTCCTTTTGGCAGAACCTGACTATCCTTGCGCATTATGAGTATGAATAGACGCCATTTTATCGCTGCTGCTGCCACAATGAGCATCACGGCTTGTGTGGGCAATGCCCCAACCGCGCAACCTGTTAGTAGTGGAGGATTGCCCGCAGATTTGCGCCCCGTTGCAAACGCTGATTTCACCAGCTGGGTCGCGCGATTTAAGTCCCGTGCAAGCAACGCTGGGATTTCTTCAGCAACGTTTGATGCAGCCTTCGCGAACGCGGGCTACCTACCTGGGGTGGTCACGCGGGACGGTTCGCAAATTCAGACGCGGCGCACATTGGAAGAATATCTTTCCATTGCGACGTCTGATGATCGCCTTAGTAAGGGACGCGCAGCGCTGGCGCGTTATGGAAGTACACTGAACGCGATTGAAGCCCGTTACGGTGTGGATGCGCATATCGTTGCGGCGATCTGGGGCATGGAAAGCCAGTTCGGTGAAAAACGCGGCCTGATTCCAGTGGTGTCTTCAACGGCGACGTTGGCGTTTGATGGGCGGCGCGGGGATTTTTATGAATCCCAACTGATCGCGGCGTTGCGCATTCTTGAACGTGGCGACACCACGCCCGCGCAACTGACAGGAAGCTGGGCAGGCGCTATGGGACATACGCAATTTATTCCGACATCCTATCAATCCTTTGCCGTCGATTTTAACGGCGATGGGCGACGCGATATCTGGAGCGATGATCCGGCGGACGCATTGGCGTCTACGGCCAGCTATCTGGCGCGTAATGGCTGGCGGTCTGGTTTGAAATGGGGCGCTGAGGCCGGAACTGGCGGCCCAGATGGGCGCACCATCCAACCGCAAGCTGGCGGCGTTCGTTTCACCGTGACGCGGAACTTCAATGTTCTGAAAACCTATAACAACTCTGATCTTTATGCCCTTGGTGTCGGGCATTTGGCGGACCGTCTTAGTGGCGCTGGGCCGCTGCAAGGCAGTTTTCCACCGGATGCGAACGGACTAACACGCGAAGATAGGCTGGCAATACAACGCGGCCTTGCGGCGCGGGGATACGATGTTGGCACGATTGACGGTGTGATCGGGCGGCTGACTGAAGCCGCAATTCGCGATTTCCAACAACGTCAGGGACTGGCTGTCACAGGTATTGCCTCGACTGAGGTGTTATCTAGCCTTCGGTAACATGCTATTGCTTTGCGTTTCTGCCGCGTTGGTGTGCTGATGTGGGTGACGCTGAAATTGGAGCTACCATGAAGACTTGGGTGAAACGGATGGCTATTCTTTTCGCATCACTCGTTACGATTTCGGGCGGCATGGTGGCCTGCAATTCATTGCCGCAACCGGTGCAAGCCCCCCAAAGCGAAACGTTGCGGGTTGCCACCTACAACGTTCACTACATTTGGATGGGCCGCGAAACGGGCAATTGGTCGTTGGGCGATTGGGAGAGGCGAAAGAGACCTTTGCAAACGGCGTTTCGCAGCCTTGAGGCCGATATCGTCGGCTTTCAGGAAATGGAAAGCTTTGGGCGCGGCATGGCGCCTGTGAACCTGACGCTGGATTGGCTGCGTGACCAAAACCCTGATTACGCAGCCGCGGCTGTTGGCGACCCAGCGGAGTTTCCCAGCACGCAGCCGATTTTCTACCGCCAAGACCGTTTGGAATTGCGCGACCAAGGGTGGTTCTTTTTCAGCGACACACCCGATGTCATCTATTCGCGGACCTTTAACGGATCATGGCCGGCGTTCGCAACTTGGGCTGAATTCGAAGACCAGAACGGCAAGGTGTTTCGCGTCTATAACCTGCACACCGAATACCGCAGCATGTCGAACAAACAACGGTCCGTCGCATTGGTGGCAGGGCGTATCGCCGCGCCTGCAAACCGCATGCCTGTCTTTGTTATCGGCGATTTCAATGCGATCCGCGGATCCACGACCTTGGGGATACTCGAAGACGCGGGCGTCACATTCTGGCCTTCGCAAGGCTCGTCATTTCATTTCAATCGTGGCCTGAACCTTTTCCCCGCAATCGACCACATCGGTGGGATCAACGGGGTTGAACCCGTGGGTGAGACGTTTTCGGTAAGGGGGCGTTTTGATGGTGAATGGCCAACGGACCACTATCCCGTTGTCGGGGATTTTACGCTTCGTTAGGCCCAGATCAAATGGGTGACGTGATAGAAAATAGGGGCGGCAAAGATCACGCTATCTAGTTGGTCAGTGAACCCGCCTTGGCCCGGAATTAGGTGGGACCAGTCTTTGACGCCACGGTCTGCTTTGATAGCGGCGAACACTAGATTACCGAACATACCCGCTGCGGACGCCAGCGCTGCCATCGCCATCGCACCGCCGATCCCGAACGGGGTCATCCAGGCAAGCAATCCGCCAATGATAGCCGCAGATGCAACGCCGCAGGCCATGCCTTCCCATGTCTTTGCGGACAGGCTCGGGATGATGCGGGTTTTGCCGATACGTCGGCCAAAGAAGAAATCCAACAGGTCGCCAAACTGAACGACCATGATGAGGAAGGCGATGAGTAGCACGCCGCGATCTGCTGGATATCCTGCGACGTCGATCATCAGCAGGGCGGGGACATGGGACATGCAGAAGACGGCGATCATCAACGCCCATTGGGTTTCGGCCACGCGGATAAGAAAGCGGTCAGGATTGCCGCGTAGGGCGGACACAACGGGCAACATCAGGAAGGCGTAGACGGGGATGAAGACCGTATAGAGTACCTGCCAATCGAGACCGACGAACAGGTATTGCAACGGCAAAACCACGAAGAAACCCAGTGCGAGCGCGAGGTGGTCTGCCTGTCGTTTGTTGGTCAGTGTCAGGAATTCACGTAACGCGGCGAAGGACGCAAAAGCGAACAGCACGATGATGCCGACTTTGCCAGCGATTAATGCCAGCGTGAACAGGATGACCATGCCCCACCAGCTGCGCACGCGGGTCTTAAAGGTTTCCACGACGGGGTTGTCTTCGCCACCGCGCGCGCTGAGAACCTCGCCGAATAGCGTCAGCAAGAACATGAGGCCACAGACGCCTAGAAACAGGCCAAGTATGTCAGAGCTGGTTGATGTCATAACCGATCTTCCTGACTTGGTGCGAGGTCAACAAGCGCGGCTGATGCGCGTTCCAAAAAGGCATCTTTTTTTTCATCGTCTTGAACGTGGATTGGCTCCCCGAAGGTCACGGTGCAAATCAGTGGCAACGGAATGACTTCGCCCTTTGGCATGATCTCGGTCACATTGGCGATCCATGTCGGCACGAGGTCTACATCTGGGCGGGCTTTGCCCATGTTGAACAGGCCAGACTTGAACGGCAGTAGCGGATCTTCCGTCATGTTGCGGTTGCCTTCGGGAAAGATGATCAGCGACGAACCGTCGTCCAAAGCATCCAGTATATTTTGCATAGGGTCATGGTTTTCGCTCCGCGCTTCGGGGCGACGGTCGACCAGAACGCAGTTGAAAACCTCGGGGCCAACGAACGCGCGCAATTTGTTTTTCAGCCAGTAGTCTGCGGCAGCGACTGGGCGCACGTCGCGGCGGATGTTGGGTGGCATGCATGACCAGATCATCGGCATATCAGCGTTGCTAACGTGGTTGGCGTAATAGACGCGTTGCTTGTTGACCGGCTCAATCCCACGCCAATCCGCACGTACGGCCGTGATAAAGTGGGCAAACAACGCGATTGCTTGGCCGACGATCTTGGCTGCAAATCTGCGGGGAAGGGACATGAGTGATTTCATTTTGGTGAGTTTGGCTGAGGATCGCAGGTTTGAAAAGGGGTGCGCCCCGCCACCCTTGGGACAGGGAAGGAGCGGGGCGCATGCCGCGAGCGGCAAGGGGGAAGGTCTTAGGCAGCTTTGTCGTCTTCGCCGCCGATGTAATCCGCCAACAGGCGTTCGTTACGGGCCTCTTCAACGCGCGAGATGCGGTCTTCAGACAGGCGTTCATCAAAGCGCAGTTTGACAAAGTTCACCAAGGATAAGGTCAGCATCATGATCCCGATACCCCAGTACCCTTTGGTCGAAAGCGGCACGTCTGGGGACATGTAAAGCGAAAGACCAAGCATCCCATAGGCGGCGATAACGCCCGCTGCGTTAAACATAATGATCAGGCCGTTGTCGGATTTGTTAAAGTTACTCATGGGTTTATTCCTTGTATCAATGTCAGTGTGTTAGGCAGATTTTTTGGTTTTCAGACGGGCGAGGACATCGTCCGCTGTGGTGCGCGTGGCGGGGCCAAAGCCCTGATCTGCCATACGATCGGCAAGGGTTTCATGGCCCAAATCACGGTCGATCTCGCGCAGGATCTCGGACTGCTCAAACGGGTCATCTTTGCCCATCACGCGGCCGATAAGTTCCTCTGCTTCTTCAACGTTCGAGGTGTGCCCGATGGTCGAGTTCAGCTTGGACTGGATCGCCTGTTCACGACGAACCGCTCGGGCTTGGATGGCGCCTTGCTTTAGATCGATAATGCGGCGGTGTCCGGCCTCGATTGAATTGCGCAGGCGGATGACTTTCTGGTCCAGCCGATCACAAGTTTCCGCGCGGATGGTCAGTTCGTTTTCCATTTGCGCGACCGCTTGTGCGGCTTCAGTCGCCAGTTCATCGCGGCCCTGATCCATTGCGTCTTGGGCACGGGTCATCATGTCTTTGATGCGGTTTTTCAGGGCATCGCGCTGGCGTTCCTCTGAGCGTTGACGCTGGATCAGCGAGGCGAGGGTGGCTTTCGCCGCCTTAAGGGATGTCTCGGCCTCGCGGATCTTCTGGTCGATCAATTCAATCGCAAAAGCATCGCGAACGCGGTCTTCGGAGCGTGCGTTGACCCCAGCAATGAGGGTTGAGAGTGTCTTGAACATATCGCTTCCTTTCATCTGTCGCGGTTCACTTTGCATCGTGAACATTGTTCATAAATTAGATTTAGCGATGCTGCTGGCTTCGATCAAGTAAAAACGTGAACGATGTTCAATAAATTTGAGGAGAAGAAGCTAAGTGTTTGAGAATCAATGAAATCATTTCGTCCAATTGCGCAGTCGGAACGCCCGCTGAGGCCTCATCCAGCCCCAAAAGTACGATTCCATGCACGCTTGAGAACAAAGCTTTGGTCAAAAGTGCGCGATTCTCTGTGCTGTGGTCGGGAAAAATGACGGATAGGGGTGCATCGATATAGGCAAACAGCTGTCCCATTTCCTGCAAATACCAATCGGGCGCGGTTTCACCGCTTGGGCGTTCCAGATCAAACAATGCGCGCCACGTGTTAAAGTTGGCAGCGGCAAAGTGGTGATAAGCGTGGGACATAACGATAAGCTGTTGCGTCGCGTCTTGTGGTGCTTCGGCCAAAGATTCCGCCACGGCAGCACCTAACCGTTTGAAAGTGCGGGCGTTCACGGCCAGCACGAGGTCATTCAAATCGCCAAACACATTATAGATCGCGCCAAGCGCGCAGCCCGCGTCTTTGGCCAAATCACGTGCACGAAGGTTTTTTAAACCGTCGGATGTAATCCGGCGCTCAGCGTTTTCAATTAGGGTGTCGCGCAAAGCTGCGCGGCGCAATTCAACTTTTCCGGCCATAGTCATTCCTTTGAACTTGGTTCAAGACTACGGCCGGTACGCGGGATTGCAAAGGGTGTGCAGCCTGTTTCTTGCCGAAATAAAGGCGGGTCGCGCGGGTTTTGTTCGGTTAATCCTTAACGGGTGCGCCGCCGGCAAACAGGTTGCGGCCATGATAGCCAATCGGGTCTTCCTGCATTTGTAGGTGAAGGCCGCTATCCGTGAACGGGTGTGCACGCGCGAGGTCTTCGTCGACATCAATACCAAGCCCCGGCGCGGTTGGTACATTAATGTAACCGTTTTCAACGGTAATCGAAGACCTGATCAGCGCGTCGTGGAACGGCGTTTCAATGGTTTCGCACATCAGGATGTTTGGTAGCGTAGCGGCAAGTTGCACGTTTGCGGCCCACTCGACCGGTCCTGCATAAAGATGCGGTGCAACCTGCGCGTTGTAGACTTCGGCAAGTGCTGCGATCTTTTTGGTTTCCCAAATACCGCCTGAGCGCCCCAATGCTGGCTGCAAGATATTTGCCGCGCCACTTTGCAAGACGGCCGCAAATTCTGCCTTGGTGGTTAGGCGTTCCCCGGTTGCAATGGGGATGTTAACGGCCGCAGCGACCTTGGCCATTTCTGCCACGGCGTCAGGTGGAATGGGTTCTTCGTACCAAAGCGGGCTAAATTTTTCGATGGCTTGGCCCATGCGAATGGCGCCGCCAGTAGAAAACTGGCCATGGGTACCAAACAGCAAATCCGCGTTCGGGCCGACGGCGTCGCGAATTTTCTGGCAGAACGCGACAGAGGTTTCGATGTCGTGCATCGAGGGCATATGCCCTGCACGGATGGTATAGGGGCCGGCGGGGTCGAATTTTACTGCGGTATAGCCTTGTTCGACCAAGCTGACGGCGACCTCGGCAGCCATATCGGCGCTGGCCCAAAACTCTGGCAGCGGATGCTGGGATTGCGGATAAAGGTAAGTGTAGGCGCGGATTTTGTCGTTCAGACGTCCGCCGATCAGCGCGTGGACGGGGCGATCGCGGTCTTTGCCTAAAATGTCCCAACATGCGATTTCAAGACCAGACCATGCGCCCATAACCGTCAGATCAGGGCGCTGTGTAAAGCCGCTAGAGTACGCACGACGGAACATCAGTTCGATATTTTCGGGATTTTCGTCCTGCATGTGACGCTCGAAAACGTCTTTGATCACGGCCTTCATTGCGTCAGGCCCAACCGTGGACGCGTAACATTCGCCCCAGCCAACCACGCCTGTATCCGTCGTGACCTTTACCAAGATCCAATATCGCCCACCCCAGCCGGGGGCCGGAGGGGCGGTGATGATGATGTCGAGGTCTTGGAGTTTCATTTACAATCCCATCGCCGTAGAAAATGCCATTAACGCTTGATCAATGTATTGGATGATCTCGACAGACCCGAAAAAATACAAGTCTGGCGCCTCAAAATCATCCATGAAGATCTGAAGTTGAAGGCCGCTTTGTGCGTTGAGAACAAAGTCACGTGTTTCGTCCACGGCCATGTTTTTCAGCGCAGCATCGATGGTCACAAGTGCGCTTTGATCAACTGTGCCTGGCGCGAGGCCCTCCAAAAAGGGGCGCACATTTTCACTGTCGAAATTCATCGACGTCTCAGCTGCGTTGCCAGCAACCGGCTGTGCCGCTTGAGAAGATTTATTGAAAAGGGTGGATAGGAAACGGATCATGTTTCGGCTCTCTTTTGGATGCGACTACTGATCAAAACACAATCACGTTGCGCTTAGCGGCCCCTGTCTTCGTATCTTCAATTGCCTCGTTGATCTGTTCAAGCGACCATGTGCCGGAAATGAGCTCGTCCAGTTTGAGACGGCCTTGCTTATAAAGGTCAACCATCCAAGGGATGTCACGTTTAATAACGACATCGCCCATTTTTGACCCGATCATGCCTTGGCCAGCTGCGGCGAAATTGGCGGCTTCATAGCTTGAAGCCGCGCCTGATGCGGGCATGCCAACCATAACGATGTTGCCGCCTTTGGCGAGGTAGCGTGGCGCTTGGTCATAAACGGGGGCGACGCCAACTGTCACCAGGACGGCGTCCGCACCGCGGCCTATCAGCTTTTTGGCTTCGTTCCATGGCTCACCCGTGGCGAGGACCGCGTCTGTAGCACCGAATTCTTTTGCCACGTCCAGCTTAGACGGCTCCATATCAACGGCAACAATGCGGCGTGCACCTGCAATCGCGGCACCTTGGATCGCGTTCAGGCCAACGCCGCCAGCACCAATAACTACGACGTCTTGGCCGGGACGTACTTTGGCGGCGTTAACCACGGCGCCAACACCTGTAATGACACCACAAGCAAGCAGGGACGCGGCTTCCATGCCGATCCCATCAGGAAGCGTTACGACCTGGCTGGCGTCCACGACAACCTTTTCGGCAAAGCCGCCGCAAGCCATCGCTTGGTGCAGTTTACCGCCGTCAGTCGTTTTGATCGGACCAAGGTCGCCGTCATAGCCTTCTTCGCAGTTGGTCGGGCGGGCCGATGCGCAGCTTGGGCATGTGCCGCAAGAGCGGATCAAAGTGACGACAACTTTGTCGCCCAAGCTCACGTCTTTGGTGTTTGGGCCAACTGCAGTGACCGTGCCGGCAGCTTCGTGGCCATAAACCGCAGGCAGTGATCCGCCCCAGTGCCCTTCGGCAAATGTGATGTCTGAATGGCAGATCGCGCAAGCCGCCAAGGTAACCTCAACCTCGCTGTCGATGGGTGAACGAATTTCGATGTCTTGAATGATGAATGGTTGGCCGAACTCGTGGCAAACAGCGGCTTTGATATGGGACATGAGTGACCTCAAGCTAAGGGTTTTGGCGACGTTGCTTGCAGCGCAGGCTGAGTTCAAGCACGAAAGCGACTTACTGTGTCGTTTAGGGTGTGGTTTGGCGAATACGGCCTAAAAAAACAATCATGCACAAGATCATCAGGAGCGCAGAAAGGATGAAGGCCGCCCCCGGAAAATAAGGACCTGTTTCAGTTGTGAAGGCCCAGAACAGCTGCGTCATTACCAGTGGTGAAAAAATCATCGCTATGGATTTGGCCGAAGAGATAACGCCCTGTAGCTCGCCTTGGCGATCATCACCGACGCGTTGCGAAATCAAACCCTGTAAAGCTGGCGTAACCACAGCGCCCAGAGACGTAAGTGGGACGAAGGCAAGGGCGATCCAACCGTTTGAGATCAGTGTCAGCATAATGAAGGCGAGGAGGTTAAAGCAGATGCCATAGATAATCGTGCCGCGTTCGCCCAGATGACGCAGTGCTATGCGGATAAGCCCGCCCTGAACAATCGCCATGCCGATGCCGAACAATGCAAGCGATGCGCCGACCATACCAGGGGACCAGCCGTAGGCCTCTTTGGTGAAATAAGCCCATGTCGCAGGGTAAACGATGAAAGCAAATTCATAGAGGAACACAAGAAAGATTAGGCGGCGTACGCCATCGAGTTGGCCCAGTGCTTTGAAGGCGGTAAACGGATTTGCGCGGCGCAGCACGAAAGGACGGCGAATTTTGTCTGTGACCGTTTCTGGCAGTACGAAATACCCGAAGATCAAGTTCAACGCCCCAAGGAGCGCTGCCGCATAGAATGGCGCGCGTGGGCCGAATTCGCCCAATAGACCACCGATGACGGGGCCAAGCACAAAGCCGAGGCCGAACGCAGCGCCGACCAGCCCGAAGTTGGCGGATTTTTCTTCGGGTTTTGAAATATCTGCGATGAACGCTGTGGCGGTTGATTGTGTTGCAGCGGTGATGCCCCCGATGACGCGGGTGAGGAACAGCAACCAGATGGTGCCTGCAACCGCCATGACCAGATAGTCGATCGTCATAACCAGAAGCGAAATAAGCAGAACAGGTCGACGGCCGTATCGATCTGACAATGACCCGAGGATCGGGCCAAAGATGAACTGCATCACCGCAAACGTCGTCGCAAGGATACCACCCCAAAGGGCCGCATCGCCAATAGTGCCGCCGTTCACCTCGCCGATAAGGTCCGGCATCACAGGCAGGATCAGCCCGATCCCCATCGCATCGAGCGTCAAAGTAAGGAGAATAAATGTAAAGGCGCGTTTGCGCTTTGGGGCGTCCATATGGGTTACATAAAGTGAACTGATCAGTTCGGAAAGGCTGTTTCTGCGTCAGACATGACCGATTGACGTAAGGAAGTCGCCAAGCTTGGCCGCGATATCACCGGCGTGGGTAACCGGAGCGACGTGTCCAGCGCCACGAATTAGATGAAACTGCGACCCCGGTACGAGGTCGGTGGTTTCGCGCACAAGATCTGGTGGTGTGGATTTGTCAAAGTTTCCACAAAGACCCAGCGTTGGGAGGCGCAAACCAGAGGTCGGGGTGTAAAAGTCGGTTCCTGCGATGGCTTCGCATGTGGCGGCAAACCCTTCGGCGTCTGCCTGAGACAGCCATTCATCCAACATGGCACTGCCCTCGCGGGCGTTCCACCGTTCCAGCATCCCAGGGATGATCGCGGGCATTCCCCCGTCACGAACGGTTTTGGCGCGGGCGTGCCACGGTTCGGGTTGGCCGTGTTTGGCAGCGCTGCCAATCAGCGTCATACCACGCACAATGTCGAGGCGTTTGACGGCCAACCCCTGCGCCACGAGCCCGCCAACGGACAAGCCAACAAAAACCACATCACGCAACGCGAGCGTATCACAAACCGCCTCTGCGTCAGAGATCAACGTACCCATGGAGTAAGGGCCGCTCGGCACGTCGGATTGACCATGGCCGCGTAGGTCATAGCGCACGCAGCGGTAGTTCGGCAGTTGGGCCACAACGCCGTCCCAGACCCGATGATCGAGCCCTAGACAATGTGCAAAGACCAAAGTTGGCCCTTTGCCCTCAACTTTGGCAAACAGGGTCGCACCTTTGGCTTGGACCTTATGCGTCGTCATCGTCACCCATCACCATATGCGCAATGATCTGGCCGTGATCAGATGCGAGTTTGTTGTAGGGCGCTTCGGCATGAGAGCCATCTGTGAGATGGTCGTTCAACACAGAGAAGTATTCCATTTCGCCGATCTTATCTTTGTCGTCCGGGTGGAAATGGTTCGACATATAGATTTGGTCGATGGATTCAAAATTTCCACCAAAGGCAGACGTATAGACCATATCGCGGGATGATTTGCGCACGAACAGCTTTTCAGCGGAATGCAGGCGTACACGATTGATGGCCTCGCGGATTTGCAGGTTTTCTGTCTTGGAATAACGGTCGCGACCAGTTTGCGCATCATGGCGCAGCATCCACGAGTAGTTCTTAAACGGAACTTCGCCAGAGATGATTTCAGAAGACACAGCATGTTCCCCATCGTTGAAGTCACCAAGCACCATGACGGGGTTCCCAGCTTCAAGTTCCGCGATGATTTCACGGCGCAGAACCCATGCTTCGGCCATGCGGCGCAGGGCGGCACGCAATGAGCCCATCGCGCGGGCTGCGGCATCGTATTGCGTAAGGTCAGCGGCGGGCGGAAAGTCTGCCCCAGCAGGCGTGATAAGTTCGCCGAGTTTGGATTTCAGGTGGCAATTGAAGACAGTGATGACCTGTTCACCAACCGGAATGCGGGCCTTTAGGATCGGGCGCGAAAGGCGGCTCAGTCGGTAGTGGCCCGCGTCATCATCACCATCAGAGCCACGCAGGGCAGAGAATGGAATTTCGAGGGGTTCGGGAAGGTCCTGAATGACCTCCGGTGTGCCGACAAACCCAAAACGTGAAACGATCGCTAGACCAGGTCGGCGTTTGCCCGCTTCGCCCGTGTCAGCCGCATTCGGCGCAAAGGCCAATCCGCCAGTTCCGTAAGGTGTGTACGCAAGTTTTCGAAAAATCGCCTTGCGATGATAGCGCTTGGACTTGTCAGGGATCGACGCCGCGTTTGAGGCCTGACCAAGGGCGTCAGCCTCAGCGATGACATCCTTAAGGGCGTCTTCCTCGAAAATTTCCTGAAAGCCCACGATGTCGGCGTCCATGGTTAGCAGTTGGTCTGCCATCCAGTCTTGTTTCCACGCGTATTCTTCGGGCGTGTATTTTTGGAATTCGTAGTATTCTTTGTCCGCCCCAATGAGGTTTTTGACGTTGAAGCTGGCGATGGTGAAACGGGTCATGTCGGGCGTCTTTCGGTTGAGGAGGGGAGCCTCCGGCGGGGATATTTAAGAAACAAAAGCAAACACAGGTTAGGTTAGCGTGTCGAGAGCCTGTGCGAATTGGGCTGGATCGACGTTGCCGCCGGTGATTGTCACGATGACGGCGTCGCCATCGATTTCGTCTTTGCGATAGAGGGCTGCAGCAAGGGCAGCGGCACCGCCAGGTTCGGCAACCAGCTTGAGGCGTAAGAAGGCTTGCGCCATCGCCTGTAGTGCTTCTTGTTCGTTGATAACAAGGCCGGGCCCACAAAGGCGTTTCATGATCGGGAAGGTCAAATCGCCGGGTTGTTGGGTGATGATGGCATCGCAGATATTGCCGGATGTTTGATTGTTGCGTTCAATCCCGCCAGAGCGAAGAGAGCGCGCGACGTCGTCAAAGCCCTCGGGTTCAACGGGTCGAACGCGCAAAGTCGGGGCGTCCGCTTCGCACGCAAGTGCGATGCCGGAGGTCAAGCCACCACCACCGCAGCAGACCAAGACATCGGCGTCCTCAATACCAAGCGCATTGGCGTCTTGCGCGATCTCAAGGCCGCACGTGCCTTGGCCTGCGACGACCATCGGGTCATCAAATGGCTTTACGAGGGTGAGATTGCGATCTTGCGCGAGACGCGCGCCGATCTCGTCGCGGTCTTCGGTGTCGCGATCAAATAAAACCACTTCAGCGCCAAGCGCCTTGGTGTTTTCGATTTTCAGCTGTGGCGCGTCAGATGGCATGATGATGACTGCCGTTGTACCATGCCGCATCGCCGCGAGAGCAACGCCTTGGGCATGGTTGCCGCTGGAATAGGCGATAACACCTTTGGCGCGTTTGTCTGGGTCCATTGCGCTTAGCGCGGACCAGCCGCCGCGGAATTTGAAGCTGCCGGTGTGTTGCAGACATTCCGGTTTGATGAAGACCTTTCGGCCTGCGATTTCGTCCAAGAACGGGGACGACAGCAAAGGCGTGCGGCGGGCGTGGCCGTCCAAGCGTTTGGCAGCGGCGCGGATCATGTCACTGTTCATAGTGAAAGGATCCAGTCGTTAAGAACGCCCAAACATTCGGGTTCGTCCAAGAACGGCACGTGGCCGCGACCCAGCACGGTTGCTGCATGGGCGTCCGGGCGGCGGTTGCGCATTTCTTCATAGGTGTGTGTGGACAGCAAATCAGATGCATCGCCGCGCAGAATGGCCAAAGGCAAGCCGGCCATCGCGTCAAAAACAGGCCACAGATCAGGGGCGAGGTTTGTGCTGGCGGCGAGCACGGTGTCGGCGAGCTTCGGGTCGTATTTGATGACAAGGCCGTCTAGGGTTTCTTCGTAATGGTTTTGCACTTCAGCCAGCCATCGTTCATGGGAAACGCCCTTGAAATGAGACCATGCTTTGGCACGAAACGCGGCCGCGTCTTCGTGGGTTTTCTGCACAGGATTTCGACCGATGTAGTCTTTGATCACCGAGAGGCCGGCGGCTTCGATATGCGGCCCGATGTCATTGAGGGCGACGCCCAAAAGTCGATCTTTGGCCGTTGCCGCAAGAACCATCCCGATAAGGCCGCCACGCGAAGTCCCGATGATGCCTGCCTTTTCAATATTCAGATGATCGAGCAGCGCGAGCGCGTCTTGGGCTTCTTGCGGGATCGTGTAGCTTTCCGGATCGGCCCAGTCGGATTGGCCGCGCCCACGGTAATCCATTCGGATAAGTCGACAATTTAGATGTGGGGCGACGTGGTCAAAATCTGCGGTATTGCGGGTTAATCCGGCAAGCGCCAGCACGGGCAAACCTCCGCCGGTGTCCGTGTAATAAAGTCGCGTGCCGTCTTGCGCCGTAAAGTGAGGCATCAGACCAAATCGGGAATTGATTTAAGGTCTTTGACGGTGCGGTGCGGTGCTGCCCAAAGACGGTCTTGGGGTTTTTCAGCGCGGTTCACCCAAACGGTACCAAAGCCATAACCTGCAGCGCCCGCAGCGTCCCAGCCGTTAGACGACGCAAACAAAACTTCGGTTTGCGGCACATCAAAGCGGTCCCAGACCAGATCGTAGACATGGCGATGTGGTTTATAGATTGCGACCTCTTCGACGGACAAAACATCATCAAGATATTCACCGATCCCAGCCGAACGTACGGCACTGACGAGCATGTCAGGCGAGCCGTTGGACAGAATCGCGATGTTGAGGTTCTTTTCTTTCAGCGCCTTCAACATGGCGGGCACTTCAGGGAAGGCGGGCAATTCTTTGTAAACGGACAGCAGCTTGGCGCGCAGGGCGTTGTCGTGCAAACCGTTGTTATCCATCGCCCAATCGAGCGCGTCTTGGGTGACTTGCCAGAATGGAATGTGTTGCCCAGAAATCGCGCGCAGCCATGAATATTCCAGCTGCTTTGCACGCCAATCCGCAGACAACGTCCCCCAAACGGCGGCCAATTGCGATTGGCCCGGTTCTTTGGCGACGTTGCGCGCTGCGGCGTCCACATCAAACAGGGTTCCGTAGGCGTCAAAAATGCAGGTGGTGATTGTCATGGGCAACCTTTCTGTTGGGAACAGCTTGGCATGCAACTTCGGGCTTGGAAAGCCTCAAAGCCTGTAAGTTAGCGCTGCGCGGATAAGAGGGGCGAGTTCGTTCAGATTGGGCGGCGAATGGACAGACAGATGCACGGCACGATTGCCATCAAACGCCATGTTCGCTGGGGCGAGAGCGCGAAAGTCGCTCATCACGGTGGTCTGGCAATGGGTGAAGACCGCCGGATCCCCGGTCTTTGACAGTCCAAGCCTGATCGGGGTCGCGAGGTTGGTTTCCGGCGTTGCGTAAGACGGCTGTCCCCATTTTGTCGATTCTTCGATGCGCCCAATGGGTAGGGTTTCCCCGATCTCAAAGATCATCGCACGCAGTGACAAAAGCGTGTCATGCGCGGGTTGCGGGAAGGCTGCAAAAGCGTCGCGGACATTGGGCGAGGCGAAAGGTTGGGTCATGCGGGTATGGTGCCGCGCCTTGGGGCGATTTGCAATCTTGAGGTGCCATTGTTAGGCAGCGCGCGAAGCAATACAAATTCAAACGGGACATATCATGAGCGAAGTTAAATCAGGTGACACGGTTGCCATTCACTACACCGGTACATTGGCAGACGGCACAACGTTTGATTCCAGCGATGGACGTGACCCGTTGGAATTCGTGGTCGGTTCTGGCCAGATCATTCCTGGTTTGGACAAAGCAATCCCAGGCATGAAGGTCGGTGACAAAAAGGTTGTCGAAATCCCATGTGATGAAGCCTACGGCGCGATCAACCCTGAAAACCGCCAGTCCATCCCCCGTGAGCAAATCCCTGCGGACATTCCGCTAGAGATGGGCCTGACGTTGCAGATGCAATCCCCAGATGGACAGCACGTGATGCCAGTGACCGTCGTCGAGCTGAGCGACACTGAAGTTACGCTGGACGCGAACCACATGCTCGCGGGCAAGGATCTGACTTTCGCGGTTGAGATGATTTCGGTAAAGGCAGCGTAAGTGCGTCCAGCACTCCGCAGCAAAATCATATCGGTTTGCAACGATAAGATTGCCAAGAAAGGCGAGACTGTTGGCCTTTCCTTTTATGCATTCTTTGCCAACCGAAATGACGATCCAGCGCTACTGATGGAAGCCGCCACTTGGTGGATCGAGACCCATCGTTTGGATCATTTTGAGAAGGCAGTGAAGATACGCGCTATGATCGAAGCGGGCGATTAAACGCCCACGCGATTGGGAACGAAAATAACGGCCGCCCCTATCAAAAAGGGCGGCCGTTTTTTGTTTGGGTTATAGGCCTAGCTCGTGCGCGACCCTATTAATGATCAGGGAGTGGATCGCAGCACGGTCCGCACCTACTGGGTCCGTGCAGACTGGGTCGTCGTTTTCCTCAACCAAGATCGCGGCCCCCATGGGCTTGCACAGGGGAAGCGCCGTAAAGTGGAACGCGGGCGAGATGTTCTCAATATTGGCATCGGGTAGCATCGCGGCCAGACCACTTGTGTCGTAATCAGTCGCGATCAAGCGATCATCGCCGCTGCCGAGACTGATCATTGTGACGTTGTCGACAAGGTCAGCGGTGCCAGACGCCTCAAGCCCCCATGTTAGACCGGGTTCCATTGCGAAGACATGGGTGACACGCGGATCGGCGTAGGATGCGTTCCAATCATCGGCAGATACTGACGCGAGGCCAGCGCCGGCTTCGAGCAAGTCGCTGCAATGACTAGAGGCGTCACCATAAATTTCACAGTGGTTCAAATATCCTGCATGGTTGCCCGTCATGCCGCCAAGGGACAGCGCTGTCCAACCGCCATAGGAAAAGCCTGCCGCCATAACGCGCGACATATCAACGTGGTCCTGCAACAGGGGCGTTGCCAACGCCGCATCAAGTGCAACGCTTAGGTCTTGGGCACGGGTCCAGTGGTCCATGCCTTTGACGATGTCAAAATCACCCCACGTGGAATTCGGATGGTTCACAGCGATGACAATCGCGCCACGGTCGGCCAATTCTGCAGCCATCCAAGTCAATGAACGAATGTTCCCACCCATGCCGTGGCTCAGCAGGATTACAGGGTGATCGCCCGCGCGAATTGGGGCTTCTTCTACAACCTCGACACCGATGAAGACGCCGTTCTCTGCCATCGTAAATGCACGTCCACCTTCTGCGGCAGGATAATATATCGCCCCAAGAACATCGCGCCCGTGGTGGGGGGCGTTAAAGGTGAGGGGTGTGTAACCTGGCATCTCAGAGGTGGCGATCTGCTTTGGAGTGAGGCTGAAACCTGTTGTTGTAAGTGCCGCCGTAGCGACGGCAGCAGTGCCAAGGACGGCGGCGGTAATAAGGATAAGTGGGCGGCTCATGGTCGTTCTCCGTTTGTTGAAGTGATGAGGAGATTTGGAAGGACGGGCATATTCTACGCGACCTAAAATCGGTTTCAGGTCGCCAAGAACCGGTTTTAGGACCAAGTTAGCCGTAACAGTTTCACGCCGGAGAACGTTTCGATGCCTAGTTTACCCATTCCACTGATCAGCTCGCTTGTGCTGGGGTTCTTGTTGTTGCGCATGTGGTTGGTTGATCGTCGCCATGGGCCGCTGGTTTTACTGCTGGCACTTTGCGCAGTTCAGGGCGTGATTATTTCGATGGCCCAGCACTACCGTGTTCCGGGGACGCTTGTGTTGCAGCCGCTTATGGCGACATTTGTACCTGCGATGGCATGGGTGGCGTTTCAAACGACGGCAGTTCGGAAATTTCAAAGGTCAGACGTGTTGCATTTGGCCGGGCCGCTGCTAGCGCTTGGTGTGTTGCTGACGCGGCCAAACTTGCTCGACACGTTGATACCGGCCTTGTTCGTCGGATACGGCATTGCAATTTTGTGGCGCAGCTTGAAAGGGGCCGATGCCCTACCACGGTTGCGGTTAGGCGCGGGTGATCTTCCGGGTCGAATTTGGACGATCATCGGAGTGGCGCTAATTGGGTCCGCGTTTACGGATGTTTTAATCGTCGCCGTTCAAATAATGGGGGCTGCACATTTTCAGCCTTGGATCATCTCTATCTATTCCAGCGCAATGTTGCTGGTCATCGGCGCACTCAGCCTGTCTGGTGCGCTCGAGAATGCCCCATCTGAAGAGGAGGAAACGCCCGAGCAAGAGATATCAGAACTCGACACACAAATCGTGGCACGTTTGGATAGGCTGATGGCGGATGAGCAACTGTATCTGAACCCTGACCTGACATTGTCACGCCTATCACGGCGTTTGATCATTCCGGTCAAACAGCTTTCAACGGCGATCAACAAAGTCACGGGTGAAAATGTGTCGCGTTACATCAACGCGGCACGGATCAAAGCGGCACAGGATGCGTTGATTGCGGGGGATAGCGTAACAAACGCAATGTTGGCGTCAGGTTTCAACACCAAGTCCAACTTCAACCGTGAATTCCTTCGGATCGTTGGCGTCGCGCCAAGTGATTGGCGCAGCGGTCAGGCTTAGCCTACGAAACGAATGATCGTACTGATCCCACCCATAAACAGGGCTGCAGCGGTAAACAGCCACGCGCCCAAGCAAATCAGCGCACGTTTCTTTGACATCCGCCGGTACGGCGCACGGCCATCGCCGCCGCCTGTTTGCATAAGGTGTTGCACCGTCATGATGACCAAAAACACCAAGAAGAACGATTGCGACAGCAAGGCCACCAAACCGATGAGAGCAGAGGTCGTCGCAAAGATGTAGAACGGCGCACGTTCATGGAAAACGGATGTGATCGACGCAGTAAGCTTGCCGCCATCTAGTGGCCAGACGGGCAAGAGATTGAAGAAATTCAAAGCTCCGGAGATGCTCGC
Organism: uncultured Octadecabacter sp.; assembly: GCA_937969445.1. GTDB lineage: Bacteria > Pseudomonadota > Alphaproteobacteria > Rhodobacterales > Rhodobacteraceae > Octadecabacter. The sequence continues at coordinate 30,437 of CALBVZ010000080.1, forward strand.
GAAGGTCACAAGCGGATAGTAGGCAGCTGGAAACGTGGTGAGCGAAATTTGCGCCAGCGCATAGGCCAACAACATCGGCGCGAGGCAGATCGCAGGGCCCATCAGGGTGATGAAAACGTCTTCTTCTTGGGTGTCGATCGCGCGGTTGGAAATCGCGTAGCCGCCAAGTAGCGGTACCAGTCGGAAGGATGCATCATGGTGGCCCGCCACACGAAACGCAGCGACGTGGCCGAATTCGTGGATCACAACAACAAGAATGATAGACAGGCCAAACACCGGCCCGAAAAACACCACTGCGAGGACCACTGCGAGGGCTGATATTCCCAAGCCTTGTGGATCAAGTCCGATGATTGTTGTCTTCAGCGGCGACGTCCAGCCACCGCGCAAGGCGTAGATGGTAGCAATGCAGGCCGCGATGGCGCAGCCCAAAAAAACAACAGGGCTAATCAATTGGTTAACCCAGGTTTTCTAAGGCGGGCATCATCATGACGTGCAAGCCGCTATCGACGTGAATGATTTCTCCGGTCGTACAGGCGCCCGCGTCTGACGCCAGATAAACAGCCGTGCCACCCACCGCATCCAGCGTCGCGTTGTGACGCATAGGTGCATTTGCTTCGGCATACTTGAACGTGCGACGTGCACCCGCGATTGCCGCACCAGCGAGCGTTTTCATCGGGCCGGGGGAAATCGCGTTTACACGGATTTGCTGTGGGCCAAGATCAGCGGCGAGATAACGCGTCGCGGATTCCAGTGCCGCCTTAGCGACACCCATGACGTTATAATTCGGCGTGATGCGCTGGCTGCCTTCATAGGTTAGCGTCAGCAATGTGCCGCCATCGGGCATGATTTCCGCCGCGCGCTTGGCGATATCGATGAAGCTGTAGCAACTGATGGCCATCGAGTTGGTGAAGTTGGCGCGGGTTGTGTCCGATACACGGCCTGTCAGTTCGTTCTTGTCGGAATAGGCAATGGCGTGGACGACAAAATCGATCTTGCCCCATTTGTCTTTCAAAGTTTGAAAACAGGTGTCCAGTGACGCATCATCCATCACGTCCGCTTCGACCAGCGTGTCTGATCCAACGCTTTCGGCTAAGGGGCCAACACGTTTCAACAGGCCTTCGCCTTGGTAGGAAAACGCAAGCTCAGCGCCCGCTTTGTGCATCGCTTCCGCGATACCCCAAGCAATGGAGCGGTTGTTCGCCACGCCCATAATAAGGCCGCGTTTTCCGTTCATATCGATGGTCATTGCCTGCTCTCCGTTTGTTGTCATTGGTTTGCGCTGGATTGGGGGGCGGGGTCAAGGTTTGGTAGGAAATGTGAACAGTTAGAAAGGCAAGTTGCGACCACATCCCTATGGTCGCCGCAGGCCTACAGATGCCAAAATAGTTGGAATAGCTTATCGGCGAACGCGGTAGTTTCCTGAGCGCGTTTGGACGACCACGGACTCCAGCGCGACTGTGCCTGCCGCACGGCCCGTTGATCTACAGTTCGTTTCAATTCCAACCAACCTGTTAGACAAGGCCGCGCTTGACGCTTCCTTGAAGTATCGCAAGTTACGCATGATTGTTTCGCCATTCGCAGTCACAGTCGCCGCTTGCATAACTTCTCGGCTCAGGATGCGAACACTTGATGATCCACGCGCCGTATACGCACCGCAAATGTGGACTTCACCGTTCCGCTCAATAGCGACATATCGAAATTGAATGGTTCCAGACCCTTCCCAGGTTCCGCCGCCACCACGAAAATTCGCGGCAACTATTGGGTCAGCTCGGCTTGCCTCTGGTGCGACATTTGAAGCAACGCTAGCAGTTGTCGAAGCAGTGATTTGCCGCGTGGTTTGTGTGTTCGGCGGTGCGACACATGCAGACAGCGAAAACGCCACCAAAATGGAACACGTTTTTAGGGTGCTGTTCAAAAGCATAATTACTCCTCGGGTTGAATTTCTTAAAATCCCTCAACCTGAGGAGTAATCTCTAAATTTGTACTGTCAAGCAATGTGTTAACGCAAATAGCACGGAACGAAGGCTTACTTCTCGTGGACCGACTAACCTTTGTACTTTGACAGCAACATCGACCCGTTTGTGCCGCCAAATCCGAAGGAGTTGGTCATGACCGTGTCCAGCCCTGCGTCGGCTTTGAATTCGGTCGCGATTTCGGATGGGTCCAGTGCGGGATCCAAGGTTTCGACGTTGATGGACGGGATGATGTAATCGCCTTGCAGCGCGAGCAAACAGTAAACCGCTTCCTGTGCGCCCGTTGCGCCTTGGGAGTGACCCGTCATGGATTTGGTGGATGAAATTGGGGG
>CALBVZ010000081.1 GCA_937969445.1 uncultured Octadecabacter sp.
GCATCCTCCGCAAAGGACGTCGAAGACGCACCGTCAGCCAAAAAGCTGATGGCAGAAAACAACCTGACAGACGTCACAGGCACCGGCAAAGATGGCCGTGTGATGAAAGAGGACGTGCTGAAAGCGCTTGCCACTCCAGCACCCGCCACCGTTGCAGCCGCTCCACCACGCGCACCGGTTGCAGCAGACCAAGCCGCCCGCGAGGAACGCGTGAAGATGACACGCCTGCGCCAGACCATCGCGCGCCGCCTTAAGGACTCTCAGAACACAGCCGCCATGCTGACCACCTACAACGAGGTCGACATGACCGAGGTGATGGCCCTGCGTAATGAGTACAAAGACCTGTTCCTTAAAAAGCATGGCGTAAAGCTCGGCTTCATGTCTTTCTTCACCAAGGCCTGCGTACATGCGCTGAAAGAAGTGCCTGAGGTAAACGCTGAAATCGACGGCACAGATGTTGTTTACAAAAACTACGTCAACATGGGCATCGCCGCGGGTACGCCAACGGGCCTCGTGGTTCCAGTGCTGAACGACACGGATCAGATGTCCTTCGCTGGCATCGAAAAAGCCATCGCCGAAATGGGCGCGAAAGCCCGTGACGGCAAGCTCTCTATGGCGGAAATGCAGGGCGGCACGTTCACCATCTCAAACGGTGGTGTCTATGGCTCCTTGATGTCGTCCCCAATCCTGAACCCACCGCAGTCCGGCATCTTGGGTATGCATAAAATCCAAGACCGCCCGATGGCGATCAACGGCGAAGTCGTAATCCGCCCGATGATGTACCTCGCCCTGTCTTATGACCACCGCATCGTGGACGGCAAAGGCGCTGTGACGTTCCTCGTGCGCGTCAAAGAAGCACTAGAAGACCCACGTCGCCTGCTGATGGACCTCTAATCATGCACGCAACACAGGGCAGCGTTCGGACCTCGGGGAGGAAGCAAAGCGCCCTCCCCATGGGGGAGGTCCGGGCGCTGCCCGTGCAAGCACGGGAAAGATAATGGGCTCGACAAGTAGTAAATCTATTTCTGAACAGAAAAAGAACTGGCATGACGCTGCGCTTCAAAACCAACGCGAAACGGGCTTGTTCATTCTACGCACACTTATCCTTCTGAATGGCGGTGGTATCGTTTTACTTCTAACACTTCTTAGCTCAGCAAGTTCAGATGCCGCGTTCTCTGTCTCGGTCGGTTCGGTGAAGGCGGCCGCATATCTTTTCCTTGTAGGCATCGGAAGCGCACTCGGAACGGCGACAATGGGATATGCAACTGCTTTGTATTCAAACAGGGACACAGGACTTGCCGAGATTCCCAAAATTGGGCACCGCGCAGTGCATCCGACTTACTTCATACTTGGAATAGGAAGCATGGTTGCCTTTATGGCTGCGGTTGTAGCCGTGGTTTGCGGAGTGTCCTCAACATGACCCCCGAACTCACCATCCTCGCCCTCGCAGGCCTGCTGCAAGCGCTGCAATTCTTCCTCTACTCGACACTCGCAAACATGCAGGTGCCGACTAAGGTCGCACTTGGCCCGCGTGACACTCCAGTCGAACTCAGCGGCTATGCTGGCCGTGCCCGTCGCGCGTTGAACAACCATTTCGAAGGGCTGATCCTGTTCACCCTCGCCGTGGTCGTCGTCACACTGTCAGACCAATCCACACCACTAACCCAAACCGCCGCGTGGACCTACCTTATCGCCCGCGTCCTTTACGTGCCCGCCTATCTCATCGGCAAAGGCCCGTGGCGCTCTCTCATCTGGTTCGTTAGCTTTATGGCGACCACCGTTATGCTTATCTCAACCTTGATCTAGCCACACAGGTGTACATACAAGTTGTGTACAGGTTGTGTACGCATTGTGTACGCCACAATCCGAAGGAAATTAACCATGTCAGCTTACGACGTCATCATCATCGGTTCCGGCCCCGGCGGCTATGTCTGCGCTATTCGTTGCGCACAATTGGGTCTGAAAACGGCCATCGTCGAGGGGCGTGAAACGTTGGGCGGCACCTGCCTGAACGTCGGCTGCATCCCGTCCAAGGCACTGCTCCACGCATCCCACATGTTGCACGAAGCGCAGCACAATTTCGCAGCCATGGGCCTGAAGGGTAAGACCCAATCCGTCGACTGGAAACAGATGCAGTCCTATAAGGATGACGTCATTGGTCAGAACACCAAAGGCGTTGAATTCCTTATGAAAAAGAACAAAATTGACTGGCTCAAAGGGTGGGGTTCGATCCCTGAGGCGGGCAAGGTCAAGGTCGGTGATGACATCCACACGACCAAGAATATCATCATCGCCTCCGGCTCTGAGGTGTCCTCGCTTCCCGGTGTTGAGATTGATGAAAAGACCGTCGTGTCCTCAACGGGCGCACTGGAATTGAAGAAGATACCGAACAAGCTGGTCGTGATCGGCGCCGGCGTTATCGGGCTTGAGCTTGGGTCTGTTTACAGCCGCCTTGGGTCCGAAGTGACGGTCATTGAATTCCTCGACGCAGTGACACCCGGAATGGACGGCGAAGTTCAACGCCAGTTCCAAAAGATGCTGACGAAACAAGGTATTAACTTCGTCATGGGAGCCGCTGTGCAAGGCGTTAAAACCAAGGGCGGCAAGGCCACGGTTACGTACAAATTGCGCAAAGATGACAGTGAGGCGACAATCGACGCCGACACTGTTTTGGTTGCTACCGGTCGTCGCCCTTACGTTGACGGGCTTGGCCTTGAGGCACTAGGTGTTGAACGTTCTGAACGCGGCCAGATCAAGACAAATGGCAACTACGCGACGAACGTTGCTGGCATTTACGCGATCGGTGACTGCATCGACGGCCCGATGTTGGCCCACAAAGCTGAAGACGAAGGCATGGCCTGCGCTGAAGGCCTCGCCGGACAGAAACCTCATGTTAACTATGGTGTGATACCTGGTGTCATCTACACCCACCCTGAGGTCGCGAATGTCGGCAAAACCGAGGAACAACTCAAAGAAGAAGGCGTGGCCTATAAGGTCGGCAAATTCTCCTTCATGGGCAACGGCCGCGCCAAGGCAAACTTTGCGGGCGACGGATTTGTAAAGCTCCTCGCGGATAAAGCGACGGACCGCATCTTGGGCGCGCATATCATTGGCCCGATGGCTGGCGATCTTATTCATGAGGTTTGTGTTGCGATGGAGTTTGGCGCCGCTGCTGAAGACCTTGCACGCACTTGTCACGCCCACCCGACCTATTCAGAAGCAGTGCGTGAAGCAGCGCTGGCTTGTGGAGACGGTACAATCCACGCCTAACATGCATATTAACTTTTCGTTAATCAAAATGACGGGCGGCGCCATAAATGGCCCGTCCGTTGTCAAATCTGTGCCTTATCCTTGCCGCACAGCCCCCGCATACCATTACCTCAGTGACAACCAGAAGGTATCAATATGCGTAAGTTCCTGTCCATCATCGCGCTCTCATTCGGGCTAACGACAACTGCATCGACAGCAGATGCGTATATTGTTTCCGGCGAAGACTTGCGTTTTGTAGCTGAGACAACCCTTCCCGGTGCGGAAGGTACGCCAATGGCATTGTGCCACCTTGTGGACTTCACAAATGCGCTGTTTGTGCCTGTCTATACCTCGGTGCAATCTTACGCTCTTTCACCGGATGGTTGCGTGGGCGACGCCTACCGTGCCCTTTCCGCCGAACAATTTTCTGCCATGCAAGCCGCAGGGCTCCTCCCTGCTGAACTTCCAGAAGCGCCAAAAGCCAACATCAAAGACCTTTTATGGGGTCATGCATGGTTGATTGTCGCTGCCATCGGCATCGTATTTAGCGCCCTCATTGCATTTCGCGATCGCGGCCCGCGCAAATCCAAATCACCGGACGCACTCGCGATTCATTCCCTTGTCGCGATGAGCCAAGTGGCAATCGCAGATGGCCGGATCGATGATGCCGAGGTTCAGCAGATTTCAAGTATTCTTACGCGGCTGACAGGTACCTCCTATGCGCCTCAACAGGTCATGGAACTCTTGGGCCGATTGAACCCGTCCCCCTCTGATATTGATCAGATCGGTGAAGGCCTGTCCGACGGGGACCGCCAAATTGTACTTGAGGCAGCGCTGAACATCGCAGTTGCTGACGGTGAAATTCATCCAAGCGAATACGCTGTTGTGTCTGATTTGGCCCAGCGTATGCGTATTGGTGCCGACCAATTCCGCAGTGCTATGGCACGTATCGCAGCGCACTTGCACACGGTTCCGCAGGCCTAAACTTTTAGCATCCGAAGACCTTGGGTCGCATCTGAACGCACGGCAAGCTTTAGGCTCGCCTCGTCGCCCGCTTTCAGTGCTGCAAGTATCAGCAGGTGATTGCGCGGCGGTTCTGTGCGCCGCAAGCGCCCGTAAAGTTTGGACATTGTCGGGCCAAGTTGTAACCAGATCGTTTCCGCCATTGCCAACATCGCCGGTGCTTGCGCGCGTAAATAAAGGGTGCGGTGAAATTCGAGGTTCAACTTGATGTAACCTGGTGCGTCCTGACGCGCGATGACCCGCGCGACCCGTCCGTTGATTTCTTCTAACCGTTCAATCAACGCCATATGCGCCCGCGGCAATGCCCGCGCCGCGAGTTCCGGTTCAAGAAGCGCACGCAACGCTGCGAGTTCCTCGATCCGTTCATTGGAAAGTTCCTGCGTCGACACGCGACCGGATGACGAAAGAAACAGCGCCCCTTCGGCTACCAAACGCCTCGCCGCTTCGCGTGCGGGCGTCATCGACACGTCAAACTCCTTGCCGATCCCGCGCAGGGTTAACGACTGGCCGGGGTCAATTTCGCCATGCATGATACGGGCACGCAATGTTCGATAGACGCGATCATGGACAGCACCGGTGGGTTCATTCGCTTTGGATTGGATTAACATGAGCCATTTGTGATCACATCAACGCACAACGTCAATCAAAACGCACCCGCTGCAATGCGCCGCCATGATCGCGCAACCATTTACGACATGCCTTATGCGCTGGATATAGGTGCTCGACGGTGGCCCAGAAACGGGTCGAGTGGTCCATATGCTGAAGATGCGCGACCTCATGGGCTGCGACGTACTCAAGCACCTCAGTCGGGGCCATGATCAAACGCCAAGAGTACATTAGATCGCCCGCAGAGGAGCATGACCCCCATCGTGACCGTGTATCGCGCAGTGATATGCGCCCATAGGGTTTCCCCAGCGCCGCCGAATACCGATCCGAGGCGTCCGCCAATGCATCGCGGGCCTGCAATTTCATAAACGCAGCGACCCGTTTGCCCACTTTGTCAGGGTCATTGGGCAACGCCAAAGCACCATCGATGAGGCGCGCGCGTTTCACATTTCCTGCGACAAGTGGAAGCGCTGACCCGCGAAACATTACGGTTCCCCCCAAGACGACGGGCACCTCAGGCTCGATTCCATCCAAGTGACCGCGCAGCCATGCTTCGCGCTCTCGCAGAAACGCCATCCCTTCGCGTTCCGGCACCCCTTCGGGCAATGTCAGCGTCGCACGACCGTCCATTCGTGAAATACGAAGACTTAACCGCCGTGCACGCCCAGAACGCCGCAACAGAACCTCCACAGGGGGGTTGCCTTCAAGGATCAAACGTCCCATATCCGCCTTTCACATTTATACGCGCCAAATGCCTTTGACTTAGGCCTGTCCTTATGGCAGTTGGCGACGATCCGGCCAAGTGGCCGAACCGCCAAAAGGAAGATCACATGCCAAAGGAAGAGTGGGGCACAAAGCGCCTCTGCCCTGAAACCGGAAAACGGTTCTACGACCTGAACGCCGATCCGATTGTCAGCCCTTACACTGGTGAGGTTGTTGTTGTCGAAACCGGCAAGACCCGCACAATGGTTGCCGACGCTGCTGATGCGCAGTCCAAGAAGGACGAAGACAACGTAGAAGATGACGATCTCGTACTCGACGATGACGACGAGGATGATGCAGATCTGGGCGACGACGTTCTGGATGATGATGACGATGACACGGTTCCGCTTGAGGAAATCGCTGACGTTGCTGCTCCAGACGACGATTCCTAAGACCTGATAAGATTTTGGGGTTTTAGGGCGGGATTTTCTCTTGATCTCGCCCGCCCCGCTGCTTAAAGCAACTCAAGTCCGCAAATAGCGGCACCCTATGGTTTAGGGGCATTAGCTCAGCTGGGAGAGCGCCTGCATGGCATGCAGGAGGTCAGCGGTTCGATCCCGCTATGCTCCACCAAACCACTCCATTTCAACATCGTTTTGAAGAACCGGTTTGCCCCGTGTCGTTAACAAACTGGGCTTGTCTTTGCGCGAAGGTCAAACATTGTCGGGCAACTGATATAGATACCTTCGATGCTGATCTCGACGGCCTCGCGGAAAACTGGAACAAAAAGATCGCCAGATGGGCAGTTCTTAAGAATATCAAGGCCGTTCAAGCTTTCAAGATCGACCGATACGACACTAAGCCTCCGTGAATTTGGGACACTTATGTATCGGAACACCTTGCTTTGGGATCCAACGATGATTGGATTTTGAGGTAAGTCCCCACCCAATGAGCCAGCTGGAATTCCGACACGAAGCTGGCTTTCTACACTGACTTCAGAGCAATCATTCCGAATTAAGCCAACGGCACTAACAAAACCGTTTCGTCGCGTGATGATATTCTTTTTGCTCGTTAAGTCGCGGATTTTTGTCATCCCATCGCGGCATGGCACTTCGCAGTCACCACATATTCCATACCGCTGAAAAATAACGGGTTCTGGCTTTACTTGAGCAAACCCCCATTCGCTGCGCCATACAAAAGGTGCTTTCACTAACTTTGAAGCCGTTCCAGACGTCTTTAGTTGAACACCCATAGCAATCTCTTTCTCCTGGTTGGTTAACGTGAAAAGGCTCGTCGCAAAACGAAAGGAGAGCCACTTAACTATAATGCAACTCAAAGTTGCCGAGAAAATCAAGGCGCGGAAAAAAGATTTTTCGGCAATTTCTGACTGCTAACTGCTTCAATCGGGCAAAAATTAGCTGATTGTTGGCAATATGTAGACAATATAGGTTTCAAAAATGGAACCACATTTCGGCGCGTAACGGTTCGGCCCCAAATTCAAAACAAAGAGCGCTGTTTCTTCGTCATGTAAGTCCAGGCAATGAAACGGCTCGTTTTTTGGCCTTGGGCCATTTCGACAACCTTAAAATCAACCACGTTAGCTTTTCGCAAAATTCGCTTCAGTGGCTGAAGGTTATCTTTCTTGGAAACCAATGACGTAAACCAAAGGCACTGTTCGGCAAACTCCACGCTTTCCTCAACCATACGGGCTATGAACTTAATTTCGCCACCCGGACACCATAGCTCAGCGTTCTGACCGCCAAAATTAAGCTTGGTTGAACGTCCCTTCCCGAGGTTGGACCATTTGCGCTGGGTGCCTTTGTTCGCCTGTTCCTTGGATGCGTGAAACGGTGGGTTGCACATTGTCAGATGAAACGCATCGTTGGGCTTGATCACACCTCGGAAGATATTCTTAGGTTCAAATTGCTGCCGAAGGGTGATCTTTAACTTGTTCAGTTCACAAATCTTCTTTGCTGATCTTAGGGCCCCCGCGTCGATATCGACCCCTGTGAAGGCCCAGCCATATTCGCTCTGGCCGGTCAGCGGGTAAACAAGGCTCGCTCCGGTTCCGATGTCTAGTACTTTGATATGAGGCCCACGCGGAGCGTCCTGACTTTTACCTTCGGCAAGCAAGTCCGCGAGATAGTGGATGTAGTCTACTCGACCAGGAATTGGCGGGCACAGATAGCCGGTCGGGATATCCCAGTACCCAATATTATAATGCGTTTTTAACAGTGCTCGATTGAGCATACGGACAGCATTCACATCTTGAAAATCAATCGTCGTCTGACCGCGTGGGTTGATTTTCGTGAATGTTTCAAGTTCGGGTGTGTCCGCCACCAAACGCGCAAAATCATAACCCTGCGCGTGTAGATTTCTAGGATGCAGCTTTGATTTTCCAGCCATGTGGGACGCCTTCTTAAACTTAGTGGACGTCACGCATCAGACGGCTGGCTGATAGTAGGCATTTTTACACAAAAGGTAAAATCAGGAACGGCGCGATGCGTTCCTGAAAATTTTCAACAATCGGGTCAGTGCTAGGCTTTGGGCACTGCATCAAAGTCGCTTGCGTCGTGACGCTCGCGAAGTTGTTCGTGCTCTTCACCCCAACCGCGGTTCACCATGCGACCCCTTACAAACGCAGGGCGCGACATCACATCATCTGCCCAGCGATTGACGTTTTCATAGCTCGCTGTGTCCAAAAACTCGGTTGCGTCGTAAGTTGTGCCTTTGACAAGTGCACCATACCACGGCGCAGTCGCCATATCTGC
>CALBVZ010000082.1 GCA_937969445.1 uncultured Octadecabacter sp.
TGGTGCGGTCGGGGGGACTCGAACCCCCACGAGTGTTACCTCACAGCGACCTCAACGCTGCGCGTCTACCAATTCCGCCACGACCGCAGGTCTTGAAGCGTGAGAGGCATTTAGCGAACGGTCGCGTACACCTCAAGCGCAAAATGCGACTAGGATGCCGAAACCTGTAAACCAACGACACGCGCCTTTATCCGTTCGCCAAACACAATGGCCAAAAGAACCACGCTGCCGGCTGCAATCACGATATATCCCAGCTCATCCTGCCCGTTAAAAACAGCCTCATTGATGCGGCGATCAGGAAGAAAATTGGCTAGGCCCGCAATCATCAATCCCGTCCAATACAATGATCGAAACGTTGCGCGGTGCGCTGGAATGTTCTTTGCACGCGCGAAACTAATCCCACGCCAAAGCGACCACAGCGCCAAGATCGCAAGACCATGCAATGGGCTGAACGGACCGATGATCGCAAAGGAATAGATAAAGAACGAAGACAACGCCGCCCCTGCCATCGCCACAACCCACATATACCCGACAACCTTATGCACCATGTCGCGACGCTGACGATAAAGCGGCAGCGGCCCAAGCACGATAGCAACCATCGCTGATGCAGCGTGGATTTGGATGGGCAACGGGGCAGAAAGCAACGGTTCAAGCGACATAAGAGTACCTTTCGGTTTGGCAGTTTCGTTGTGATTGCCTATGTCTTACCCACGCATCATCGGCCGCCAACGCCGCTTGCCCGAACGGAAGGAAAACTACGTGAACGACACCGCACCGCAGTCTGCGCTTCGTGAATGGCGGGACCATATGGTCCAGCCTTTAAGGGCCGCGTGTCTGTTCGGTGCCGCTGCGATCCTTGGATTGGTCGGTCCTTTTGAAACCGGCGAATCCATTCGGTTTGTGCCGCGTTTAGGATATTGGTTGGCGATTGTGATCCTGTGTTACTCTGCGGGTTACTTTAGCTCCGCGATCACGAAACGCATTGTGGGCCCTCATTCTGGAATGCTTAAAACCCTCGCCGTTGATGGCGTCATGACTGCAATCGGGGTCCTTGCGATGGTCTATGTCATAAACGGAGTTCTTATTGGGTACTGGGCCACAGGGCGTGAACTGGCGATCCTCGCAGCCAATGTTGTCGCAATATCGGCAATCATTTCCGCCGTGTTCTTCGTGGCCGAACGCCAGTCTATGACCGATGAAGTCAACAAACCCGCGCCGTCATCGCTCTTGGATCGATTGCCATTTCATAAGCGCGGACCACTCGTGTCTCTCAGCGTCGAAGACCATTATGTAAGGGTCAGAACAACCAAGGGTGAAGACATGATCTTGATGCGCCTAGCCGATGCAATTCGCGAAGTTGGTATGACAGCCGGATTGCAGGTTCACCGTTCTCATTGGATCGCGCTAGATCAAGTCACCGCCGCCGCCCGCAAAGGTGACGGTGCCGTGCTGTCGATGACCCAAGGCCCTGACATTCCCGTCAGCCGCGCCAATATTTCCAGTATCAAGGAGGCGGGGTTGTTACCCCGAACCTGAATGGTTGAATGGATCACCACAGACGGGCTTACAGATTACGCGCAGGCCGAGGCCTTTATGGAAGATCGCGCAGATGCCATTCACCGCGGCGAGGCCGATGAATGCATCTGGCTGCTAGAACATCCGCCCCTATACACAGCTGGAACGTCAGCCAAACCTGTCGATTTGGTGGACCCTGACCGCTTTCCTGTTCACACGACCAAACGCGGTGGGCAATATACGTACCACGGCCCAGGCCAGCGGATCGCCTATGTCATGCTCGACGTGGGCAAGCGCGGCCATGACGTCCGCCGTTTTGTTCAGGACCTTGAAAACTGGGTGATCGCCACCTTGGCGGAATTTAACGTGAAGGGCGAAATCCGCGACGGGCGTGTCGGCGTTTGGGTGCAACGTGATGACAAACCGCTGAACGCACTCGGCCAACCTGCCGAAGATAAGGTTGCGGCCCTCGGCATTCGTCTGCGCAAATGGGTCAGCTTTCACGGGCTCAGCATCAATGTTGAACCCGACCTCAAGCATTTCAATGGCATCGTTCCCTGCGGCATTTCCGAACATGGCGTCACATCCCTTGTGGACCTCGGTCTGCCCGTGACAATGGATGACGTCGACGTCGCGTTGCGCAAAACGTTTGATAGCAGCGTAACACCCTACACCCCAGAGACAGGACAGCCCGCGTGAGCGAGACAACCCTTAAGCCGATCATCATGACGGCCTTCTTTTGTGTTCTCGTGGCGTATGGCGTGTTCATTTCTTCCGTCGGTGCCGTTGCGACCCAGTCAGCGGATTTGTTTGCGATGTGGATCGCCGGCGAGTTCATGCAGATGGGCCGGATCGACCAAATCTACCCAGCAGTCGGTGCATACTTTGACATGACGACCCCAACAGATTGGTGGGCGCATGTGTCCGCAACCGACGACACCGCGCGCATCTTTCCATACATTTACCCACCGATCTGGGCCAAACTTGTGTCCTACCTAACTGCAATGACCAGTTTCGCGGCTTTTGACCTCGCGTTTTTAATAATTCACCAAGCAGCACTCGCCGCGACGGTCTTTCTGGCCACGCGTATGTGCGGATTGCAGGGTATGACCCAATTGGCCGTGTTCGCGATGACCTATGCAGCGCTTGTTTTGACCACGCCTATCGGCCTCGCCCTTGCCGAGAACCAGCCGCAAATTCTGGTCAGCTTCCTTATCGTGTTTGCTTTTGAACGTGCGCAATTCGGACATTTGCGCAGCGCGGGCACGCTCCTTGCGATCGCCGCTGCGATCAAAGTCTATCCGCTGTTGTTCATTGTTATTTTTCTAGGGCGTCGCCAGTGGCCCGCCATCGTGTCCTTCGCAGTCGTTGGAGGCGCGCTTGGGCTGACATCAATTGCATTGGCAGGCTGGCCACTTCACGCAGAATACCTCACGCTCATTCAGACGTTGACCCATTCAGTAATTGTAACGAACTTTTCGTTCTCAATTGATGCCTACCTCGCGGGGACGGTGTTTTCTGATGACCTCGTAAAAGTGCGCCAACCCCGACAATCTGACACAGACGCTGGCTGGACGGCGCTTGCAAAATCGCCTTTGTGGGTGACGGTCTCGTCTATCGCAAATATTTGCGCCCTTACGTTCGTTGCGTGGCTGGCGGAAAAAAGACCGAACTGCGCGCTGGTGCTTCCTGCTGCGGCCATCCTGCTCGCTCTACTCAGCCCGCTAAGCTGGGCTTACACATATCTAACTGCGTTTGTGTTTTTAGGTATGCTGCCGCTGCGACTTGGGGTCATCGGCATCGGGCTGGTCGCCATCGCTGCGGGTTTCTTTCACCGCGCCCTACCCATGTTGACGTTTGACAAGCTTGACTATGGCCTTTCAGGGAACTGGCTTATCGCAGGTTGCCTAATCACCATGTTCGCAGTCGCCTTCGTTTGGATCATTTGGCAAGGATCGGACCCCATGTCGGTTCAGCCCGCACGCAGGAATAAAAAGTCGTGACCACATCGCCAAAGTCGCAAGCGAACTTGTACGCAGTGGGTATCTGACATCTGAACGCGGTCGCAGCGCCGGCTTGCGTTAGGCGCGGCCTGCCTCGGCAGATCTCTATCGGGGCTGTATTGCGAACCATCATGGACGACGTTCCCGTCGCTGAATGCTTTGGCAGCACACCCAATGGCACCATTCTACCCGCGTGCGGCTTGCGTGGCCCGCTCTCGCAAGCCAAAGACGCGTTTTTCGCAGTGCTCGACGGCTATTCGTTGCGCGATATCAGCCAGAATCGCACCGCCCTCGCAGAGCGACTTGGCCCGCCCTAGACCACGAAACGCCCCTTGGTTGCAACAAGGCCCGATATTCAACACCCCTGCGCCAATTTTACCCATGCAAAGCACTGAATGGGCCATTGCCCATCAAGCATCATCGCCGTAAAACCAATGCCAAGCATGGGGTGAATCCGTTCGCCCCTCAAAAGAATAGCTAAGTTTAAGGGAACGCCACATGGTAGATGCAGCCGTCCACGACCATGGGCATGAAGATAACCGCGGGTTCTTTACCCGTTGGTTCATGTCCACCAACCACAAAGACATCGGTATTTTGTACCTGTTCGTAGCCGGTTTTGTCGGCTTCTTGTCCGTCATGTTCACCGTATACATGCGTATGGAACTGATGAACCCAGGTGTTCAGTACATGTGTATGGAGGGTGCACGTCTGTTCCCTGCGGCGCTGGATGAATGTACACCAAACGGCCACCTCTGGAATGTGATGATCACGTATCATGGCGTGCTGATGATGTTCTTCGTTGTTATTCCTGCGCTTTTCGGCGGCTTTGGTAACTACTTCATGCCACTGCAAATTGGCGCTCCTGACATGGCGTTCCCACGTTTGAACAACCTTTCTTTCTGGCTGTTCTGTACGGGTGTTGCGCTTGGTGTATCTTCT
>CALBVZ010000083.1 GCA_937969445.1 uncultured Octadecabacter sp.
TCCTGCACGATGGGATGTGATCGCGCGTGTAACATAACGGTGCAGTCCAAGGACAAGATCAACTACTCGCTTGGGACGTTTGAAGCGACGATCGAGGACGCAGAGGCGATCGTTGAATATGCTGCGAAGCATGCCGCCAGCGAAACCGGACAAGTGCCGTACCGCGAGTGGCCGCAGGGTGTGAAGGGGCATTTTGTGTCCCGCCATCAACCGCTTCCAGAATGAGCGGAAAGCGCGATCATGGTGGCGGTCTAGACGCTGCGGTTGCCGAGTATGGCGGCACGCGCGGTGACTGGCTGGACCTGAGCACGGGGATCAATCCGGTGCCTTATCCGGTGGGTGAGATTGACCCCGAGGCGTGGACCGCCCTACCCGATCAAGGCGCGATGGATCGGTTGTTGGCCGCGGCACGTGCGTTTTGGAATGTGCCGGACGGGGCCGAGATCGTGGCCGCGAATGGGGCGTCTGCGATTATTGCGCAGATGCCTCATGTTTGGATCGGCGATACCGTTAACATTGCAACACCAACATATAACGAACACGCTGCCGCTTTCAGGGCGTGCTATTGGACCGTTCAAAACGAGGGAGAAGCGCATGCCCAAGTCATCGTCCATCCTAACAACCCTGACGGTAAGCTATGGAAAGCCCAGTACTTGGCGTTGCCGACAATCATAGATGAGAGCTTCTGTGATGTAATGCCAAACGTGAGCATGATCGAAGAAGCCTATCGCGGCGACAGAATTGTTCTCAAAAGTTTCGGTAAGTTTTGGGGGCTTGCTGGGGTGCGCCTTGGTTTCGCGATTTGTCACCCAAATGAGGCGCAACGCCTCAGAAATTGGTTAGGCCCTTGGGCGGTGTCCGGTCCGGCCTTAAAAATCGGAGCGCAGGCGTTGGAGGATCGCGCTTGGGCCGATGCGACGCGGGTGCGTTTGGCGGAAGATGCTGCGCGGCTTGATGGGTTGATGACGCGCGTTGGGGCGACGGTTGTGGGCGGCACGGATTTGTTCCGGCTATATGAGTTTGCAGACGCGGCGGCGGTACAAACGCATCTGGCGCAGGGCCATGTCTGGAGCCGAATTTTCCCCTATTCAAAGACGTGGTTGCGGCTGGGTCTGCCGCATCCTGATCGTTGGGACCAGCTTGAGACGGCGGTTGAAGGGTTAACCTAATGGCTTTGGTTCTCGCCATGTTGTTGGATGCGGCATTCGGGGAACCGAAGTGGCTGTGGGATCGTGTTGCGCACCCTGCTGTTTTGATGGGCCGCGCGGTGGGTTGGCTGGATCAACGGTTGAACGATCGCACGCGACGGGCGGGTGTCATTGCGGTTGCTATTCTTACGATCGGGGCCTTGATGCTTGGCCTGATCCTTTGGGCCATACCTGGAATTTGGGTTGAGGTTATTGTCGGTGCGATGCTGCTTGCGCAGCGGTCCTTGGTGCAGCATGTCCAAGCGGTGGCGGATGCGCTGCGGTTGTCGGTCAGCGACGCAAGACATGCGGTGGCGATGATTGTCGGGCGCGATGTGCGCGACATGGACGGACCTGCGATCGCACGCGGTGCGATTGAAAGCGGTGCTGAGAACCTGAGTGACGGGGTGATTGCGCCTGTGTTTTGGTTCGCCTTGGCGGGGCTGCCGGGTTTGTTGGTGTATAAGGTGGTGAACACCGCTGACAGCATGATCGGCTATCGCACAGAAAAGTACGAGGCGTTTGGTTGGGCAGCCGCAAAGCTAGATGATCTATTGAATTGGCCTCCTGCACGATTAACGGCGATCTTAATTTGGCTAATTGCCCCCACCAGAGCGCCACTCGCCGATATTAGACGCGATGCAGCGTTGCACCGATCCCCGAATGCCGGCTGGCCTGAGGCGGCGATGGCGCCTGCGCTTGGTGTGTCTTTATCGGGGCCGCGCAGCTACGAAGGTGAGATGCAAGACTTTGCGTGGGTCCACCCAGAAGGGCGTAAAGATGCTGGCCCGGCGGACATTGATGCGTCTGTTACGATCTTGTGGAAAACGTGGGGGGTTACCCTCGCACTGGCGTTTTGCTTTGCCGCGTTGGGTGGCCTGAAATGGTGGTTCATGGCTCTCGTATATATGATGGCGTCTGGGTTCTAATGCACTTGTGGCCGCAATTGGCTCCGCTAATCTGAGTTCGAAAATAGGAGTCATTATGTTTAAGCCCGTCACCTTCGCACTGTTCGCGTTAGCCACACCAGTTGCAGCCCAGCAATGTGGGGGATCTTTCAGCAGCTTTTTGAATGGCTTGGCCGATGAGGCCGCATCCCACGGAGTTGATCGTGCAACCGCGCAAGGGTTTCTTTCGGGGGCGCAGCAAGACCAAGCCGTGTTGAACGCGGATCGGTCGCAGGGGTTTTTCCAGCGGGATTTTATCGACTTTTCACGCCGCCTTATTTCAAACAACAGGATTCAGAACGGGCAAAGTCAGGCCCAACGGCAAGATGCAATATTTGACCGCATTGAAGCCGAATTCGGGATTCCACGCGGTGTACTTTTGGCATTTTGGGCGTTCGAAACAGATTTCGGCGCGATCCAAGGGGATTTCAATACGCGTAATGCGTTGGTGACTTTGGCCCATGATTGCCGCCGCCCTGAACTGTTCCGCCCGCAAGTTTTTGCGGCGATGGAACTGTTTGCGCGCGGCGATTTTGACCCTGCCCGCACAACAGGTGCTTGGGCGGGTGAGATCGGCATGGTGCAGATGTTGCCCGGTGACATTATTGAGAAC
>CALBVZ010000084.1 GCA_937969445.1 uncultured Octadecabacter sp.
CGTCAGTTTCCAACGCCGCAATGGGGTCAATCACAATGGCAGAATAGCCATTGAACTGCGCCGATCCGGTGTCCGGCATCCGGGCCAAGCTGGTCGGGGCATAGCCTTGGACTTCAGCAACCAATGCATCAGCAGCCACCGCACGATCCTGAAGCGATATAACCGGATCACCTTCCGACATGCAGGCCGACGTAAACAGCAGGCAGGTGAGAACTATCGAAATACGCATAACAACTCCTTAGGGTCGTTTTGCGTTTATCGATTTCTGCAATAGGTCACAACTGTGCAGTGCGAAATACATTGTTTTCAAACAAGAAACCCCCAAGCGCAGGCTCGGGGGTTCCTAAAATGTCGTTAGATAAAGCGTTACTTGTTGCCTTTAGCTAATCTTGCCCAGCAAAGCATCCAAGGATGCTTTCGCATCACCGTAGAACATGCGTGTGTTGTCCTTGAAGAACAGCGGGTTTTCGATGCCGGAGTAGCCAGTACCTTGGCCACGTTTGGACACGAACACCTGCTTGGCTTTCCAGCATTCCAGAACCGGCATGCCCGCGATTGGGGAATTCGGATCATCCTGTGCCGCTGGATTCACGATGTCATTGGACCCGATCACGATAGCGACGTCCGTTTCTGGGAAGTCGTCGTTGATCTCGTCCATTTCCATGACGATGTCATATGGCACTTTGGCTTCAGCCAGAAGCACGTTCATGTGACCTGGCAAACGACCCGCAACAGGGTGGATCGCAAAACGCACGTTCTTGCCTTTGGCACGCAAACGACGTGTCAGTTCAGCGACGTTCTGCTGGGCCTGTGCAACCGCCATGCCGTAGCCCGGGATGATGATGATGCTGTCAGCTTCTTCCAAAGCTGTTGCAACGCCGTCCACGTCGATGGCAATCTGTTCACCCTCAACGGCCATCTGCTCACCCGCGGGGCCACCGAAGCCGCCCAAGATAACGGACACGAACGACCGGTTCATCGCCTTACACATGATGTAGGACAGGATCGCACCGGAGGAGCCCACAAGCGCGCCAACAACGATCAACAGGTCATTCCCGAGGGAGAAACCAATCGCCGCTGCCGCCCAACCGGAATAGCTGTTCAGCATGGAAACCACGACAGGCATATCTGCGCCGCCGATGCCCATGATCAGGTGGTAGCCGATAAACAGCGCCGCCAGTGTCATCAAGAACAGTGGGAAGAACCCGCCAGTGTTAAAGTACCAGATCAGCGTGATCACAGAGATTGCCGCCGCCGCGATGTTCAGCATATGCCCACCAGGCAGCTTCGTCGCCGCTGAGTCCACTTTGCCCGCAAGCTTGCCGTAGGCAATGATAGAACCTGTGAACGTAATCGCGCCGATGAAGATACCAAGGAACAATTCAACGCGCAGAATGTTAAGCTCAACCGTTGATTTCTTGGCGATAAGTGCCGCGAATGTCCCGAGTTCCTTAAGATCCGCGTTTTCTGCGATAAGGCCAGCAACGCGACCCATTTCAAAGTGCGCGATAAAGCCGACAAACACCGCCGCAAGACCAACGAGCGAATGCATCGCTGCAACCAGCTCAGGCATTTGTGTCATCTGAACGCGTGTTGCCAATTGATACCCGATAGCACCGCCACCTGCGATCAGCAGAAGCGAGAGAAGCCAGAAACCGCTACCCGGCCCGACCAGTGTCGCAGCCACGGCCAAGGCCATACCAACGATACCGTACCACACCGCGCGTTTCGCGCTTTCCTGGCCAGAAAGACCACCCAGCGAGAGGATGAAAAGAACTGCTGCAACTACATAAGCTGCTGTTGTGAAACCAAATTCCATTGATCAGCCCCCCTTAAGATTTCTGGAACATGGCAAGCATGCGCCGTGTGACGAGGAACCCGCCGAAGATATTGATACCCGTCATAAACAAGGCAAGACCCGCAAGTAGAACGACAAGGAAGCTTCCTGATCCGATCTGCATGAGTGCGCCCAAAATGATAATCGAGGAGATCGCGTTCGTTACGGCCATCAGTGGTGTGTGCAGGCTGTGCGCCACGCCCCAGATGACTTGGAAGCCGATAAAGATCGACAGAACGAAGACAATAAAGTGCTGCATAAACGATGCTGGCGCCCAAAGGCCCGCGAGCAAGATAACAGCGGCACCGATCCCAAGAAGCGTAACTTGCTGCTTCGTCTGCGCTTTGAACGCTGCGGTTTCCGCTGCACGCTTTTCTTCTGGTGTCAGTTCAACCACAGCCGCTTTAGGCTGTGCAGCAATCGCTTGAATTTTCGGCGGCGGTGGCGGGAAGGTCACTGCCTTTCCGTAAGCCACTGTCGCGCCACGGATGACGTCGTCTTCCATATCGTGATTGATCACGCCATCCTTTTCAGGGGTCAGGTCAGTCATCAAGTGGCGGATGTTTGTCGCGTAAAGCGTTGAGGACTGCGCCGCCATACGGGATGGGAAGTCAGTGTAGCCGATGATGGTCACGCCGTTGTCAGTGACGATTTTCTCGTCCTTGACGGTCAGCTTACAGTTGCCGCCCTTTTCAGCGGCAAGGTCAACGATCACAGAACCCGGCTTCATGGAAGCAACCATGTCGGCCGTCCAAAGTTCAGGCGCTTCGCGGTTCGGGATTAGGGCCGTGGTGATGACGATATCCATGTCCGGTGCGATTTCGCGGAACTTGGCGAGCTGCGCCGCCGCAAATTCAGGTGATGACACAGAAGCATAACCACCAGATGACGCGCCATCAGCCTGTTCTTCTTCAAAATCGAGGAACACGAACTCAGCGCCCATGGATTCAACTTGCTCGGCCACTTCAGGGCGAACGTCGAACGCATAGGTGATCGCGCCAAGTGATGTTGACGTGCCGATGGCCGCAAGACCCGCGACCCCTGCCCCGACAACCAGAACCTTCGCTGGCGGAACCTTACCCGCAGCGGTGATCTGACCGGTGAAGAAGCGTGGGAAGTTATTACCGGCTTCAATAACCGCACGGTAGCCTGCGATGTTCGCCATGGATGACAGCGCATCCATCTTCTGGGCGCGGCTGATACGTGGGATCATTTCCATCGCAACAACTGTGGCACCCTTTCGGGCCGCAGATTTCATTTTGGCTTCGTCAGCGACTGGGCTGAAGAAGGAGATAAGCGTTTGGTCAGCAGACAGGCGCTTCATCTCGCCGTCGTCTGGAACGCGGACCTTGGCAACAATATCTGCCGCCTTCCACAACGCGGCGGCGGTTTTAACAACCTCAACGCCTGCGTCTTTATAGTCCTTGTCTGAGAAACCCGCGGCTGCGCCGGCTTTGGTTTCGATCACACAAGAGTGCCCTAATTTCTGGAGTTCGAGCGCGGAAGCCGGCGTCATCGCGACGCGGTTTTCCCCCTCAAACAGTTCCTTAGGTGTGCCGATAATCATAAATTGTCCCCCTTTTTTGCCGCAGTCGCGCACCTCGTATAGGCCTAGAGAGTTGATCACAAGCAAGTGGCGATATGTTAGCGCTCACAAAATCGCAATAGCGCATACATCTTGACACATTTCACCCACTATATAACAATATGGTTATGAATAAGTCATCTGATCTAAGTCTCGACAGAATTTTTTCGGCGCTCGCGGATAGTACGCGCCGGGCCATCCTGATGAAGCTGACGAACGGTGACGAAGGTGTCATGGACCTCGCCGCCCCCTTCGACATGAGCCAACCTGCAATCTCGAGACATATCAAAGTGTTGGAAAATGCGGGCCTTGTAACGCGTCACCGTCAGGGCACGCACAGAATGTGCCGTCTAGCCCCTGATGCCCTCGATGAAATTGAACCGTGGTTGAACATGATCGCTGACCGTTACCGCAATAAATACGATCGCTTGGACACAGTCCTAGCGGCGATGACCCCAACAAAACAAGGAGATGAGTAATGCCACCACTTCAACTTACCTTAGAGGGCGACACAGACGTTCTTGTCACGCGAAAGTTCACAGCGACGCCCGAAAACGTGTACCGCGCACATCTTGACCCAGAGCTGATTTGCCAATGGATGGCGGCATGGCCGGGCTGGACGATGCCGGTCTGCGAAACAGATTCCCGCGAAGGTGGCGCATTCCGGTTTGAATTTGATGGCGGTGAAGAAGGCGCATTCACGACCACAGGTGAATACATCACGCTCACGCCAAGCTCGCTTATCGTTCACGTGGAACGTATGCATATGCCGGACCCCGCCCCAGACAGCCATGTTCGCACGACGTTCGAAGCGTCTGGCACAGGCACATTGTTGACCCTTAAGATGTCTTTACCGGATGCTGAATCCCGTCAAGGGATGATGGACATGGGCGCCGCTGACGGCATGGAATTGTCCTACGCCAAGCTGGATGAAATCATGTCCTAAGCTGCGCTATGACACAGCCTTTTCGCCCGCCGTTACACCCAACGGCGGGTTTTTTGTGTGTACTTAAAAAAGTCCTGCCGGAACTTACGGCGCAGACGGTTTTCCTCTGGGATGACAAACCGTTTCTCTAACACCCAAAGCAAAATGGGAATTAATGGCAGCGCGACAGGCGCATCCCAGCGTAAGATGAAGCCCGCCAAAATCATAACATCGCCCAAGTAAATCGGGTTGCGTGTGCGTTTAAAAATACCCGACTGCACCAGCTGATCTGCCTCCAGATGCGGAATAACCGTCGTCTTTTGGCGGCGCATTTCCGTTATGGCCAAAAGCATCAGGATCAAACCTCCGCCGACTAAAACAGCGGCCAAGAACTGGGTCACCGGATGCGCAATGCTTAGGTCCAAAGGCTGGCTTTGCCCAAGAAAATATGCGGCCAACAAGAAGGCCAGCAGCCATACGGGGGGGATATCGATCCATTTCATGGGGGGGATCTTGGCAGCTACGGCTGCGAAGCGCCAGTGTATCTGGCTGCGGCAGATTCTCCCCAATACAACCTAAAGCTTTAGTAGTATTTTCACACTCCCCCAAGACAATGGCGATTTCGTGGCGCCGGCTTTTAAATGTGGCCGGGATTGGGCGGCATGCCCTCAAATGGCCTCGTGTAGGGATAAAAACCACGCAAATTGCCCAACTCGTGCCTAAACCGCCCACTACTTCCTTTTGTAAGCGTGGCTCGAGAGCACGAGCTAGAAATTGATGAGTAGTAAAGCGAGTTTAACATGGCAATTCTGGACAATGCGATTTGGTTAACCGGTACAGGTGGTACTGCGCAAAGTGGCAGCACCGTCATTACAGATGGTTCAAACAGCACGACGGTTACATCGACGTTCACCGGAACCTGGGAAGCTGATCCAGGTGGCTATACAGGTGTTACCGAGTTCGGGGGCTTTGGTGTCACGACCCCCATTGTCGCCAATTACGAGTTCTCCAGTAACGTCGAAAACATCAATTTCGACTTCAATCACATCAACGACAGCGGCACCACATATGACGACATGTGGACGATCCACATTTATGACGAAGATGGTAATCTCGTTCCGTCAGCTGATGTCATAGCGGCATTTTCCGGTCTGTCAGACGAAGTTGTCTACGCCAACCCAGACGGTTCCGTGACCTTGGAAGCACAAGGTGGCACAGCCAACGACGTCAACTTTAACCTAACTGGTTACTACATTTCCGAAATGCAATTGACGCTCGAGCCGGGCCCTGGTGGCACGCAGTCTGGCGGCACTGGTATTAGTGACATCTCGTTTGATGTTCCTACGGACACGGATGAAGACGGTATCCCGGACGCTATCGATATCGATATTGACGGCGACGGCATCTTGAACGTCGATGAAGGGTATTCAGAGACAAACCCAACCACCATTACGATCACGTTTGACGGTGACGAATATGCCAGTGGCGAAACCACTT
>CALBVZ010000085.1 GCA_937969445.1 uncultured Octadecabacter sp.
ACCGCGCGCATAGACCGCGAAACCTCATAGGCGAAATCCACGTGACCGGGCGTGTCGATCAGGTTCAACACATAGGATTCACCGTTTTGCGCGGTGTAATCAATGCGCACCGTGTTGGCTTTGATGGTAATCCCGCGCTCACGCTCAATATCCATGCTATCGAGCATCTGAGCCTTCATATCGCGTTCCGCCACAGTATTCGTGGACTGGATCAAGCGATCAGCAAGCGTGGATTTCCCGTGGTCAATATGCGCCACGATGGAGAAATTGCGGATGTGAGAAAGTGCTGTCATGATGAGGATATGTAGGGCTTTTTGAGGTTTGTCGAGGGGGATTTGATGTGGAAGTTGTAGGTAGGCTTAATTGGTGGGCGTAGACTTTACGGATAGAAAAGAATCCGAAACTTGGGTTACAAAGCAAAGCTTGGAATTCCTTTCTGCGGTTGCTGGTAGAGCGGCGCTTCGAGCACTCCCCAGTATCTATCGTGCGAAAGATGAAACGGCTGAAGAAATAGCTCTCATAAGCTTTCGATCGTTGCTAACAACGATGTGTAACGCTCATGGTTGGGACCGCTTGGAGTATCCCAATCTGCAAGAAGTTAGTAAAATAACAGCAAAATCAACACTTTCTGCAACAACAGCAACTGCCTTGAGAGGTACGGATGGTAGTGTGAGATCCGCAGCACGTGCTGCAGCACTTTCATGCCTCGTGTCCACTGACGCTACAGCACGTTCAGGTAGAGACTCTGCCTTTCTTTCAACCGTCCACGCTACAGCACGCGCAGCGGGCTGGGGAAATATATCCGATTGCTATAACGCTAGCTCCATAGACACTCAAATCGCTGTCGAGAAACTGCTTACTGAACCACTTTGGATTGGGCAGAATGAACCTTCCTATATCGGCAACGATAGAGTGCGATTTGTCGATAAACTTCGACAAAAAGCAGCATGGTCCTTTTGGTTGCGATTTTATGAAGGCATGTGGAACGGCACCTTCACCGAGTGGGAAATCGCTTTGGAAGTGATCAAAATTCCGGATGAGGAATGGGAAAAGGACTATCAGCGCATCGGTTCGCTTATTGCAGAGATTGAGGCACGTTTGGCGCTTCAAAAGCGGATTTCCGAACTAGAAGTTGCTGTTTTAGATGAGCACGCTCAACAACGGGGCATAGGTGACAATCATCCACCTGCACCTATTGATGACATCTCAAGCGTCCCTGCCGAGTTGGTGGTTCTTTGGGAACCACTTCTGGACATCAAAACCGAAGCACGTGCCGAGAAACCCGACATAAATCGGGTCAAAAAAGCCGTAAGCGTGTTGGTCAGTATTGCGTCAGCTTGTGGTGGTTGGACTTGGGAAAAGACAAATACGTTTATCGACGCAGGGTTAAAGACCGCTGGCGCAGCGGCAGGCACCGCGCTTTTGGCCTACCTGTCAGGACATGGGGACAAAATCGCTTCGGTTGTCGATGCAGCGCTCAAGTGGATCGGCTTACTGCCATAAGTGCGATTGGTCGCATCTTTGAAAAACCAAAGTAACTGAACATCTGCAATCGTGATCTCGCGCCCCCTTTCCCAAACCCGCTCAGTGCGGCATACTGGGGTCAGCAGTTTGAGGCACCAACGGGGAAGACCCCGCAATAAGTTGGGCCCGTTAGTGAGGCGATATGAAGAATTTTGTTATTTTATCAGCACTGGTCGCGTTGACCGCCTGTTCGGGCGGCAATCGAAGCAATTCAGGATCAACACGCGGCGCAACCGGCGACATTAGCCGCGCGTGTTTGGCAGCCGACCGGTCTGCCGCAAACCCAAGCCTGTGTGGCTGCGTGCAACGCGTCGCCAATTCCGAACTATCCAGCCGCGATCGCGCAAGGGTGGCGACGTTTATGGCCGATCCGGAAATCGCGAATGAGACAAAGATCAGCAACAGCAACGCAAATGATGCGTTCTGGGACCGCTACCGCGCGTTTATTTCATCGGCGCGCTCTCAGTGCGGTTAAGCTAAACGCATTACCGATTGAAAGAACGGGCGCCCATTTATGCGGGCGCCCGTTTTCGGTTTAGTGGTCTGCGTGGTCCATCTCAGAGTGGTCCGTATCACCGCTCATCGCGCCATGTTCTTCACGGGTTTGATCAACCGGAATTTCAACAACAACTTCACCTGCCTGCTCAAACACGAAGGTGATTGTCACGATATCGTCCTGTTCAAAAGGTTGATTGAGGCCCATAAACATCACGTGCTCTGCGCCGCGCTGCAAGGTGATTTCACCGCCTGCTGGAAGGGCAAACCCCTCCTCAACATGGGTCATCCGCATGACGCCATCTGCGTCTTCAATATGCGTGTGAAGTTCAACCCGAGCAGAGGCATCTGACGTGACGCGAAGAAGGTGATCATCCACATCGCCGTGGTTGTGGATGGTCATAAAGGCTGCGCCCGCCATTGCGTTTGATGATCGCGCGTATTGGTCGTGAACTTCGATCTCAGCGAAAGCTGGCATTGCAAAAGGCAGTGCTGCGACAGCACCCAAAAGTATCGTTTTGAGGGACATAATCCGCTCCTGTTTTGAAAGTCTGAATGTTGAAAAAGTGAAACTGGGTTTTCAGACTGTCAAAGGCGGGCCGCGTGCCTGTGTGCGGGTGGGGACAACTGGGATTTGCAACGCCGCAACAGGCGTATGCGCCAATGTTTGAATGTGGATAGCTGCGCTTCCGACTGCGATTGGCGCATCAGCAAAGTCCATCAACGTCAATGCGCAGTCAGGACAGATATGGACAGGCCCCATCGGTTCGCCCTGTGCGTCCAGCGTGACGGTCACGACCCCTTGGCCCGTACACAGGATCACCTGACCAGACGCATCCCGCGCCATACCACGCGCCATCGCCATCTGCTGTGATGTCACAGCAATGAGCAAAGCGAGGGAGAAAGATATGGCGTGCATAAATCGTTTCATTACGGCACCAGTATCAGGGCTAAGCACGCAATGAAAAGTGACCAATAGTCGCAAATAGCGAACTACCGCGAACGACGGGAACGTTTAGATCAGCGTAATTCAGTAAATGCATGGGTGTGACGATGCAGAACGTGGCCCGTCGTGGTCGGCGCGTGGCGCAATTGTTCCAACTGACGCGGCCCAAGTTTGTGTTTGAAAATAACACCACACTGATCGTCATCCGCCCATCGAACCGTACCAGCCAGGTTACCAACCGAACAGCACAGCGTTACCTCATCCCCCACTTCCAACCCCTGCACATCAAAAACACCTGCCCCGGACGACGCGATATTCGTCAGATGCCCCTTTTGTGTCTGTCCGGCGCATTTCAGCTCGATTGGGAAAATGGTGGGATATCTATGTGCTCGATAGCTCATGGTGGGTCTCCTTGCCTGACAACAAGTGACCCCAAGTCCTGAACAAAAGGTTATCGCTCGAATGCGGTGTTTTTTGTTCATGCACCGTTCATCATGAACCTTGGATCAGAAACGAAAAAAGCCCGAACGCGATGTTCGGGCCTTTCTCAATCTGTTTGGTCGAACGACTTAAGCTTCGGCTGCGGCCTTAGCGATGTCTTTCTTAACCTTCAACGCGGCTGGGGACAGCTCAGCGTCTTTGGATTTCGCAAAGAACGCATCCAAACCACCACGGTGGTCAACAGTGCGAAGCGCAGCGTTGGAGATGCGGAACTTGAATGTGCGGCCCAAAGATTCGGACATCAGGGAGACGTCCTGCAGGTTTGGCAAGAAACGGCGACGCGTACGGTTTTTCGCGTGGCTCACGTTGTTGCCCGTCATAGGGCCTTTTCCGGTCAGTTCGCAACGGCGAGACATAGCGTTTTCCTTGTTCATCTAAGGCCAGCAGCGTAGCGCGCGACCCTTTTTATCATAGCGTTGAAGCCCCGCACGCGGCATGGGCTGAATTCATTGGGCGGGAATTAGGTGGATTCCTTTGCTTCGTCAAGGCCCAAGGCACCTTAGGACGCGCTATTCACACCTTTTCGCCGTTACGTTGCGGATGAATTTACTGCGCGTACGGAAAAAGCTGCAAAATCAGCTCTTCTGCGGCTTGGGCTGCGCGAATTTTGCCAGTCGCTACGTCCTGCTCTAATGCCGCAAGTTGGGTTTTAACCGCATCGTCCGAGGTAAGCCGCGATAAAAGCCCAGCGCGTACCTCTTCTTGGAACCAAAACCGCGCCTGATCCCTACGCCGCGCGTCCCATACACCCTGTTGTTTGCGCCAATCGACCAGCGCCTTCATCTCATCCCATGCGGCTGTGATTCCGTCTTCTTGCAGCGCTGAAACCGCCACCGCTTTGGGGAAATCATCGGGGTCTTGCGGGCGCTTGCGCATCAAGCGCAACGCACCGGCATAATCCGCACAGGTCCGCGTCGCTTGTGCTTTCAGGTCGCCATCGGCCTTGTTCACAAGGATAATGTCACAGGTTTCCATGATGCCACGCTTCACACCCTGCAACTCATCCCCACCCGCGGGGGCGAGCAGTAGCAAGAACAAATCAGACATCTCTGCGACAGCCGTCTCCGATTGCCCAACACCAACCGTCTCAATCAACACGACGTCAAAATCAGCTGCTTCACAGAGCGCAATCGCCTCGCGTGTGCGCCGCGCGACACCGCCCAGCTGGGACTGACTTGGGGACGGGCGAATAAACGCATTCGGATCCCGCGACAGCAGATCCATGCGCGTTTTGTCCCCAAGGATCGACCCACCAGAACGGGTCGAACTTGGATCCACAGCCAAAACAGCCACGCGAAGTCCCTGCCCTGTCAGCATCTTCCCAAAAGATTCGATGAATGTGGATTTCCCGACACCCGGCGTCCCCGAAAGTCCGATACGCAAGGCTTGGCGATCCGTTCCAACCGTCGACAACAGCTCCGCTGCCAAAGTACGATCCGACGCACGTGTGCTTTCCACCAGCGTGATCGCACGCGCCAATGCGCGGCGCTCACCTGCGCGGATTTTCTCAGCTGTCGTCGCAATATCCATAGGCGCTTTATGGGATCACCAACGCCTCGCGTCCAGATCAGGGTGTTGTGTTTAATCATATTTGCCAAGAATAAGGGGGCATGAACGCAGCACTCCCCATTGATGACGTAATGCCCGAGCTGATTGAGGCTGTGCGCAGCCGCGGCTGCGCCGTCCTGCAAGCGCCCCCTGGTGCCGGTAAAACCACACGCGTTCCTCTGGCTTTGCTGGATGCGGGCATCGTGCAGGGCAAAATCGTCATGCTGGAACCCCGCCGCTTGGCCGCCCGCGCTGCAGCGGAACGTTTGGCACAACAATTGGGTGAGACGACAGGTGAAACCGTCGGTTACCGCATGCGCGGTGAAACCAAAGTGACCAGCGCGACCAAGATCGAGGTTGTTACTGAGGGCATCCTGACCCGCATGATCCAAAGCGACCCTGAATTGTCGGGCATCGGCGCGGTGATTTTCGATGAATTCCACGAACGGTCCCTGAACGCCGACCTCGGCCTCGCCCTCACGCTGGAAGTGCGCGAGGCACTGCGCCCCGACTTGGTGTTGATGGTCATGTCCGCCACCTTGGACGCAGGCCCCGTTGCAGAACTCGTCAATGCCCCCGTCGTGACGTCCCAAGGACGCGCCTTTGCGGTTGAACCGCGCTGGTTGGACCGCCCCTTGCGCAAAGACACCCGCTTTGACCAAGCCGCCGCAGACTTGGTCGCACAAGCCGTCACTGAGACCCAAGGCGGCGTGCTGGTGTTCCTCCCTGGCGAGGGCGAAATCCGCCGGGTGCAAGCCCGCCTCGACGGCCGCCTCCCAAGCGATTGCTCCATTCGCCCCCTTTTTGGCGCCCTGCCCTTCGCGCAGCAACGCGCGGCGATTGCGCCCGTTTCATCGGGCCGCAAAGTCGTCCTCGCAACTTCGATCGCAGAAACATCCCTCACGATTGAAGACATTCGCGTGGTCGTGGATTGCGGGAAATCGCGCCGCGCACGTTTTGACCCCGGTTCCGGCATGTCGCGCCTCATCACCGAACGCGTCACCCGCGCCGAAGCCACCCAACGCGCAGGCCGCGCGGGACGTGTTGCCGAAGGTGTGGCCTACAAACTGTGGTCAAAAGGCGAAGACGGTGCGCTCACCGCGTTCCCACCCGCCGAAATAGAAGCTGCGGACCTCACGGGCCTTGCGGTTGAACTGGCCGTTTGGGGTGGCGACGGTTTACCGTTCCTAACGCCCCCACCAGAACACGCCCTCAGCGAAGCACGCGTGTTATTAACCGCACTCGGCGCGCTGAAAGATGGTCGTATTACCACGCACGGGCGCGCACTGGCGAAACTGCCGCTTCACCCGCGTCTTGCGCATATGTTGGTCACGGGGGGCAAAGCCGCGGCCCCCCTCGCTGCCCTGCTGTCCGAACGCGACATCCTGCAAGGCGCACCAAGCGATTTATCCCTACGTATCAAAGCGCTATCCGGAGAACGAGGCCCACACCAAGTCAACAAAGGTGCCCTCGCCCGCGTCAAACAAGAGGTCAAACGGCTGGCAAGACTCGCACCCGCCGCACCCGAACAGCCCCCCGAAATCTATGCCGCAATGGCATACCCCGACCGCATCGCCCTACGCCGCGCAGGGGACGAACCACGCTACGTCCTGTCCGGCGGCAAAGGTGCGCACATGGACAGCGCCGACCCACACGCCGGGCAACGCTTGCTTGTTGTAACCGACACGGACGGCAACCCGAGAGAAGCCAAAATCCGCGCCGCCCTCACCATTTCAGAAGCCGGCATTCGCGATGTGGCAGGTGCAACGATCACCACCGTCAACAGCTGCGCTTGGTCCAAACGCGACGGAAAAGTTCTCGCACGAACGCAAGAGCGCCTCGGCGCGATCAAACTATCAGACACCGCATGGAACAATGCGCCAGCAGATAAAATCGCCCACGCCATGCTCGACGGTGTCCGCATGCTTGGCTTTAAGTTCACAGCAGCCGCCGAACGCTTTCGCGCCCGCGTCGCACTGGTTCGCGCAGTCGATCCCTGCCTCCCCGACCTGTCCGACACCGCACTGATGGAAACCCTCGAGGACTGGCTTCTCCCCTACCTCAACGGCACACACTCCACGTCGCAATGGAAAGCACACGACACGCTCCAAGCATTACGCGCGATCCTAACGTGGGACCAAATGCAACGCGTCGACAGCCAAGCACCGGCGCAATTCACAACGCCTTTGGGTCGCCATACCCCGATTGATTACGGCGGTGACGCCCCCGAAATCACGCTGCGCATTCAAGAAATGTTCGGCACCACGCAGCATCCAACTGTCGCAGGTCGCCCACTGCGCGTGACGTTCCTATCGCCGGGGCAAAAACCGATCCAAACCACGATGGATGTCCCCGGATTTTGGACCACATCCTACGCGGACGTGCGCAAAGACATGCGCGGCCGCTACCCTCGCCACCCGTGGCCCGAAGACCCAACCCAAGCGGATCCGACCCTACGCGCAAAACCGCGCAAATAATCGCTTCTACTTTTGCTTTTGTTTGAAATATATCCCGGGGGAAATCGCCAAAGGCGATTGGGGGCTGGCCCCTGCTCAACAACGTCAAACATCAAATTTTCATAGAAAATTTGCGCCCCGCCCGCTGCAAGCGCTGATCGCTAGATCACTCCGACCTCAATCAGTCCCACCAAGGCCCGTGTTGGTCACGACGCCCGTCAATCCGCACAAACCCGTGATGCCCAAAGAAGTCGCGCTGCGCCTGGATCACATCCGCCGTGCCGCGCTTTGTGCGCATCGTATCGAGGAAACCCAGCGCAGAAGCGAGCGCAGGAACTGCATGACCACCCGCAACCGCGGCGCCAACAACGCGGCGCAACGCTGGCAAACCCTCAGCAATCATCTTTGCAAACGTGTCAGAGAATATAAGCTGACCTTCCGGACGATCGCCTCGAAATGCTGCGGCGATATCGCCAAGCAGGGACGAACGAATAATACATCCCGCGCGCCAAACTTCCGCAACGCGGGCATAATCGATCGACCAGTTATACTCATCCGATGCAGCATCCAAAATCCGGAACCCCTGCGCATAAGAAACGATACGCCCCACAAGCAACGCAGCCTCAAGATCAGTGTCGTCCAGCTCCAAGGCGCCGCGCGGCGCATCAAAAATCGCACTGCCCGCAGCCCGCGCGTCGCCTTCAGACGACCAAGCCCGTGCGGCGACCGCAGCCTCAATGACATTCGCGGATTGTCCCAAACGCACAGCTTCAATGGCCGTCCAGCGACCTGTGCCTTTTTGCCCTGCCGCATCGACAATAACGTCGACTGCTGGCGCGCCAGTTTCCGCATCACTTGCCTGCAAGACCTTCGCAGTGATCTCAACCAGATAGCTTTCCAGTACACCTTTGTTCCAACGCTCAAAGACTTCACCAACCTCGGACGGTCTCTTCCCTTGCCCATAACGCATCAACCCATAGGTTTCCGCGATCAGTTGCATGTCTGCGTATTCGATCCCGTTGTGAACCGTTTTGACGAAATGCCCTGCTCCGTCTGGGCCAAAATGGTCCGCGCAGGGGCTTCCCTCAAATTTGGCGGCAATGCCCTCAATCACGTCCCGAATACCGCTCCACGCAGCGGGAGAACCGCCAACCATCATCGCCGGCCCGTGTCGTGCACCGCTTTCGCCGCCCGACACGCCCATGCCGATATAGGTGAACCCTAGCGCTTCAACTTCGGCAGTCCGGCGACGGGTCACGTGAAAATCTGCGTTGCCCGCGTCGATGATCGTGTCGCCTTTGGCCAGATGCGGCGCCAGCTTTTCAATAGTTTCATCGACCGGCGCGCCTGACGGGATCAACAGAATAATGGCACGCGGAGGTGCCATCGCGGCAACCATCTTTTCCAAGTCGTCCGCGCCGTGCAGATTTCCTGCCAGCCCCGCATCCTCGGCTTCCTTAACGAATTCGCCAACCACCTCAGGCTCGTGGTTGGTCACATGCAGAGAAAACCCTTTTTCGAGGATGTTAAGCGACAAAGCGCTGCCCATAGTTCCAAGCCCAAACAGGCCAAGCGTCGCGGATTCGGTCATCAGGATCCCTCAATTGTATGCGTTACGAGTATGCTGCAAGCGCGCGGGCTTCAACCTTACGCTTGCCAACAATGTCGCAACTCACCGACGGAGGGGTAAATTATTTCCCCAAGCAGAACCGCATGACGGCCTTTTGCGCATGCATCCGGTTTTCCGCTTCGTCCCAAATAACCGAGTTCGGACCGTCCATAACTTCGGACGTCGCCTCATCATCGCGGTGCGCTGGCAGGCAGTGCATGAACAATGCGTCGTCCTTTGCTTTGGACATCAGGTCTTTGTTAACCTGATAACCGCGCAGCTGGTTGTGGCGGCGTTCACGTGCAGATTGAGGGTCATGCATGGACACCCATGTGTCGGTTACAACCAAATCAGCGCCTTGAACGGCCTCGTTTGGGTCGCGCACGGTCGTGTATAGCCCGTCTAACGCGGCTTCGGGTTGCAGTGTTTCTGGTCCGGTGAACACCAAATCAAAATCGAACTGTTTTGCGGCATGGGCGAAAGACGCAAACACGTTGTTACCGTCGCCTGACCAAACGACTTTCTTGCCCTTAATCGGGCCGTTGTGTTCTTCAAACGTCATGATGTCAGCCATGATCTGACACGGGTGTGTACGGTCAGTCAGCCCGTTGATCACAGGTACGGACGCGTATTCGGCCATCTCCAGCAGGGTTTGTTCTTCGAACGTGCGGATCATGATCAAGTCAACATAGCGGCTCAGAACGCGGGCCGTATCAGCAATCGTTTCACCGTGGCCAAGCTGCATGTCCTTGCCAGACAATACCATCGTTTCACCACCCATCTGGCGCACACCGACGTCAAACGAAATCCGTGTCCGCGTGGACGGTTTTTCAAAGATCAGCGCGACCATGTGATTGGCAAGTGGAAGGTCCGCATCTGGCGTACCCTTCGGCTGGCCTGCGCGCGCCGCCTTCATGTTGGCTGCATTGTCGATGATGCTGCGCAAGTCGTCTGGGGATGTGGTGTTTATATCTAAGAAGTGTGTCATTGATCTATCGCTTGTGATTGGCTGTGGAATTGGGGGCTAGCCCCCAAACCCCCAGGATATTTGGGAAACAAAAGCAGGGTTAAGAAAGAGTTAAGCGTTTGAAGTGATGAATGTGGCTGCTTTTTCAAGGCGGGTGATGGCCTCGTCGATTTCGGCATCTGTGATGTTAAGCGCAGGCAAAAGTCGGATGACGTTGTCTGCTGCAGGAACGGTCAGAAGCTCTTGTGCGTAGTTGGCGGTAACGACGTCCATATTCACCGCCTTGCATTTGAGGCCCAGCATCAAGCCAGTGCCGCGCACGTCTTCGAATACGTCAGGATGTGACGCAACAAGCCCTTCGAGCTTTTGGCGAAACAGGCCTGCTTTGCGGCTCACATTGGCAATGAACGCCGGATCGGCAACGATATCCATCACCTTGCAGCCAACTGCGCAGGCCAGTGGATTGCCGCCATAGGTGGACCCGTGTGTGCCCGCCGTCATGCCCTTGGCCGCGTTTTCGTTTGCCAAAACAGCACCAAGTGGAAAACCACCACCGATGCCCTTAGCGACCATCATGATGTCGGGTGCAACACCGGACCATTCATGAGCGAACAGTTTACCAGTACGACCCACACCGCACTGGACCTCATCAAGGATCATCAACAGCCCATGTTCGTCACAAAGGTCGCGCAGCCCTTTAAGGCAAGCATCAGGCAAAGGTCGAATACCACCTTCGCCCTGCACGGGCTCAACCAAGATCGCACCAACCGTCGGTGATTTCGCAGCCTCAGTCAGGGCATCGTGATCCCCAAATGGCAGATGCACAAAACCGGGAAGCAATGGGCCGAAGCCTTTCGTCATCTTATCGGAACCCGCAGCAGCGATGCCCGCACTAGAACGCCCGTGGAATGACCCGTCAAAGGTTATGATGTCCGTCCGTTCAGGTGCGCCATTCTCAAAATGATACTTACGCGCCATTTTCACTGCCATTTCGCAGGCCTCAGTGCCGGAGTTCGTGAAAAACACCGTGTCGGCAAAGGTGGTCTCAACCAGCATGTCGGCCAGCTTTTGCTGTGGCCCGATGTGATACAGATTGGACGTGTGCCAAAGTTTACCCGCCTGCGTCGTCAACGCATCAACCAACTCAGGATGCGCGTGACCAAGAACGTTCACTGCAATGCCCGCACCAAGATCCAGAAAACGTCGGCCATCTGCCTCAACCAGCCAAGAGCCTTCGCCGCTGACGAAATTCAACGGAGCACGGTTATAAGTGGGCAGAACGGACGGGATCATGGTGATCTTCCTTATAAGAAAGGCCCATAGGTGTTGGAACGCGGGCCAGGTGTCAATATTGTTAGGGAGTTAGAGGAGTTTTTCGACAGAACGTGTCAGAGATGCCAATAGGCGCGATCAATAGATCAGCGTCGGCGTCGCAATTCAGTTTGTGTCGAATACATCATCATGGCGCGTTCTTAAGCTGGGTCGGCGCGGTTTTGCAAGCATTTTACGTCAAACGGCTAAGCCGCGCGCAGGCAGGCACGAACCCACTTTGCGGCAGAACGATACTGCGACGCACCTGCCGCCTCTGCCCAGCGCCCTGTCGTCCACGCATTGTTGGCGCCTTTCATTGGCCCCCCGTAAAGCTGGGTGTCTGATTTGCAACCAATGAATTGCATCAAATCGAATTGCCCCTGCTCGAGTTGAAGCCGCGCTTCTTCCCAGCCCAATTCAGCCTGATCAAGGCGCAGCTTGGCATTGTACGTTTTCAGATCATTCCATTTGTAACCTTTGGCCGGAAAGAAAACTTCCCGTCCGTCTTGCCCGTCGCGATACCAGCCTAAGAATAGGGTGATCCAATGGGCGCGGTGGGCGATCACGTCCTTGATCGAGGTGTCGTCTTCACGTTTTTGCATCGCGAACGCATCAGGGATATCCGCGATCAACGCTTGAAGCTTGGCAAACTCCTTTTGGGTGACAGCGAGAAGATCAATTTTTGTGGTGGCAGCTGGCATGGCGTTCTCCTTTTCCCCAATCGTAACCGCAGGAAACACGACACGCCTTGATCTGGCACAAGCGCCGTGAAACACGCATCTTATGGTACAAACACCGCAACCCACGCCGCGCCCGCAAAACCCGACAGCCGCCGTTGCGTTGATGGTGCTGGCGACCGTTTTCATTGCAGGCACGACGCTGTGCGCAAAGGCCTTGGGCACGGATACCCTGGGGACAAGCCTCCACCCGCTGCAAATCAGCCAAGGGCGGTTTGTTTTCGCTTTCTTCGGCTTGCTCAGCGTGGCGGCCGTTTTGCGCCCGAAGATCAGCAACCCCAATCTACGCTTGCATATCTCACGTACGATTTGCGGTGCGACGGGTGTGACGCTGATGTTTGCGGCTGTTGCGTTCATTCCCTTGTCAGACGCCACCGCGATCAGTTTTCTCAACCCAGTCTTTGGGATGCTATTGGCTATTCCATTCTTAGGCGAAAAGGTTGGGCCGTGGCGCTGGGCAGCCGCTGCGATCGCCTTTGTTGGCGCATTGATCTTGCTGCGCCCCGGACCGGATACGTTTCAAGTGGCCGCAATGCTGGCACTTGGCGCGGCCTTCACGATGGGCCTTGAGCTGATTTTCATCAAGAAACTCGCAGACCGTGAACCACCGCTGCAAATCCTGTTAATCAATAACGCGCTTGGTTGTGTTTTGATGAGCATAGCAGCCGCCGCCTATTGGGCACCACCGACATTGGCGCAGTGGGGCGCGCTTGCCGCCTTGGGCATCATGATGGCATCCGCACAGACCTGTTTCATCAACGCAATGGCGCGTGCAGATGCGTCCTATGTGACGCCGTTCAGCTACCTCACGCTGATCTTCGCAAGCCTTTATGATTGGGCCATTTTCAAATCCGTCCCGGATTGGGTTAGCGTCCTTGGGGCCTGCATCATCGTTTCTGGCGCGGCGTTACTTGCATGGCGCGAAGCTGTAAACCGAAGCCGCTTGCGGCGGGTGCCAACCAGCCTTGGCGGGCGGGTCTAAAACG
>CALBVZ010000086.1 GCA_937969445.1 uncultured Octadecabacter sp.
TTGCTAGGATGAAATCAAGATTGTTGGATGCGACTGAATTTGGGTAAAGTGGCTGCGCAGGCAAGCCACCTGGCACACAGGCCAAAAAAAGTGAGAAAATAATAGGCTTCAAATTCGCCTCCAAGCCTTTGCTCCATAAGAACAGACCGTGGATCATTACGCGGTATCAGTCAAACTGGGCTCAAACCAGCCATCCACCGCGCCTGAACCTACCCAACCAACCTTGCGTGGGTCTCCAGCGCAAAACGGTCCGTCATGCCTGAAATGTAGTCAGACACGATCCGCGCCAGCGCGGTTTCTCCGTCAGCATCCGCCACATCCTTGCGCCATTGCTTTGGTAGATGGCTCGGATCTGCCATGAACAGCGGGAAAAGGTCTTCAACGACCTGCGTCACTTCCGTGCGCATCTTTACGACGCTGGGGGCGCGATACATCTGTGAGAACAGGAATTTTCGCACCACCTTCAGGTCCGCCCAAAGTGCGGGTGAAAACTGAACCATCATGCGCCCTGCTCCGCGTATGTCAGCGCAGGTCTTGGGAGCTAACGCACTTAGGTTTGCGCGGCTCACGGCGATCACATCCTCAACCAACACGCCAAAGAAACGCCGCAGTGCCTCATGGCGGCGGCGATCTGCATCCAAATTCGGGTACTTCGTGTCCACATCCCGAAAGCAGTCTCCGACGATAGGCAGATGAAGCAGGTCTTCCGTGCCGAACAGCTTGGCGCGCAACCCGTCATGAATGTCGTGGTGGTTGTAGGCGATATCATCTGACAAGGCCGCTGCCTGCGCCTCTGCACTCGCATGGGTAACGAGCTCAAGATCGTGTCGCGCGTTGTATTCCTCAAGCGCATAAGGCACCGGTGCATCAACGGGTCCGTTATGTTTGGCGATCCCTTCCAGCGTCTCCCACGTAAGGTTCAGCCCATCCCATTCGGCATAGTGACGTTCAAGCGAGGTTACGATCCGGATCGCTTGGGCATTGTGGTCAAACCCGCCGTAGGGCTTCATCAGTTCCGACAGCGCATCCTCGCCGGTGTGTCCAAACGGCGTGTGTCCAAGGTCATGGGCCAGTGCCACGGCCTCTGTCAGCTCAGCGTTCAGGCCCAAAACACCTGAAATCGTACGCGCCACCTGTGCCACTTCAATCGAGTGGGTCAAACGGGTACGAAAGTAATCGCCCTCATGTTCCACGAACACTTGGGTCTTGTGCTTGAGGCGACGAAACGCGCTTGCATGAATGATCCGGTCACGATCCCGCTGAAACGGCGAGCGAAATTCGCTTTCTTCCTCGGAATACAAGCGCCCACGGCTTTCCGTAGGACTGCACGCAAACGCTGCTGTCATTTTTGTCCCTCGCTCAATTGGGCGACACTGCCTTGCCGCCCTTGCCTACCCTTCCTATATTGAATCCAACGCCCAACCTAAAGGCTGCAATCATGTTGACCCTACCCCCGAAAGTTACACCCCGCGCATTTGAGCGCCTTTCAGAAATCGGTGCCAACGCCGACGGCAAAGCCCTGCGCATCGGCGTAAAGGGTGGCGGCTGCTCCGGCTTTGAATACGAAATTGATTTGGACGCCCCCAATGACGACGACCTCGTTCTGGAAGGGGCCGGTGAAAAGGTTATCATCGATACGGTTTCCTTGCCGTTTTTGGCCGACGCCACCATCGACTTCACCGAAGAACTGATCGGCGCGCGTTTTGTCATTGAAAACCCGAACGCCAGCAGTTCCTGCGGATGTGGCGTCAGTTTTTCGATGTAGTCGGCCACCCCGACTCTCCAAAATATCAGACCAACACATCGACGCCGCGCCTATTTCATTGGGGCGGCGTTACTGGTGCGTCGACACCGTAACCCATTCATCAAATGAATAACTTTCGTTCTACTTCCGTCGAAGTTCTTCTGTGCGTTCCGGCCCAAAGACATGCGCGAAATCGCACAAACTAAACGGTTTAGTTTAATAAATACCTTCCCTATATCAACTTCATCGGCAGCAAGAACGCAGCCGCAACAAATTGGAGTTTACAATGAAACGCACTGTTACATCTCTCGCACTGATCGCCGCCCTTTCCACAGCTGGTGCAGCTTCCGCAATTGAATACAACGCTTTCGGCCTGACCGAGACACAAGACGCCTCTTCCCGTGTTGAAGTTGGCCTCGTGCGCTCAGCAACGGCTGGCGAAGTGCAAATCTACGCATATGAAACTGGTGAAGTCGGCGCATTACTTGGCGAAACATCCGTTCATGCAGGTGCAAACCCAAACGTATTTGTAAACGTTGGCGCGACGCCTTCTACTGACGTAATTGCCGTTCTTTATGATGCGAATGGCAACGCAACAGCTGAGACAATTCTGGAACTCGACCAATAATCCAAACTCTCAGACCAACCATTGAGGGCTGGCGCAAATGCGCTGGCCCTTTTTTCATCCAGTGCTTGTGCCTCCCCCAGCCCTGCGTCAAAACGGTGGGCAAGGAGCATTGCACATGAAAATCGCGACATTCAACATCAACGGCGTCAAGGCCCGCATCGGCG
Organism: uncultured Octadecabacter sp.; assembly: GCA_937969445.1. Classification (GTDB taxonomy): domain Bacteria; phylum Pseudomonadota; class Alphaproteobacteria; order Rhodobacterales; family Rhodobacteraceae; genus Octadecabacter. Next base: position 2,537 of record CALBVZ010000086.1, read on the forward strand.
CTTTGACAGACTGGTTAGAAGCCTCAAAACCCGATGTCGCGCTGCTGCAAGAAATCAAATCTGTCGACGAAGGCTTCCCGCGCGAGCACTTTGAAAATCTTGGCTACACCGTCGAAACGCACGGGCAAAAAGGCTTCAACGGTGTTGCGATCCTGTCCAAGCTTCCGCTTGAAGACATCACACGTGGCTTACCGGGGGCTGAGGGGGCTGGTCGCGAAGGTGTCGATGATATCGAAGCCCGCTATATCGAGGCCACAGTGATTGGCGAAAAACCCGTGCGCGTCTGCGGGCTGTACTTGCCCAACGGCAACCCAGCACCGGGTCCGAAATACGACTACAAACTGCGCTGGATGGAACGCCTAAGGACCCGCGCCAAGGCGTTGATGGAACTTGAAGAACCCTTCCTAATGGCCGGAGATTACAACATAATTCCGCAACCGGAGGACGCTAAACGCCCCGAGGCGTGGACCGACGATGCCCTTTTCCGCCCAGACAGCCGCGCCGCATTCCGTCGCCTGTTGAACCTTGGCCTGACCGAAGCGTTTCGCGCCTGCCATCAAGGTGCAGGCCATTATTCGTTCTGGGACTACCAAGCCGGCGCATGGGATCGCAACGATGGCATCCGAATCGACCATTTCTTACTGTCAAATCAGTGCGCTGACCTATTGAAAGACTGCTGGATCGAGTCTGAGGTTCGTGGTCGTGAAAAGCCGTCAGACCACGTGCCTGTCTGGATTGAACTCGACGCTTAGTCGAGCTGCCCGGTCACGTCGTAATTATAAAGCCAATCCATCTGGCTCAGGAAAAACTTAGGTGCCACTTTTCCCATTACTTTCAGACCGCTATGCGCCACAGTTCGTGCAATTCCACGCAAGTGATATTTGGTGGCATTTTCATTTGCGGCTTTAATCGCCGCACGGACGCGCGGAATACGCAACCTTTGATACCGCGCCAAAGCGGCTGGCATATCGTCCGACTCAGCACAACACCGCGCCAGAACGAAAGCATCCTCAATCGCCAAATTCGCGCCCTGCGCAAGGAAGGGCAACGTGGGGTGTGCGGCATCGCCAAGAATACAAATATTCCCTTTCGACCAGACCTCTGCGACGGGATGCCGGAACAGCCCCCAAAGGTTCACCTCTTCGACCTGCGTTAATATCTCTTTCAGCGCGGGGGCCGCGTCGCGAAACACTTGACGAAGGTTTCCGGGTTCATCTGGATGTGCCCAGCCCTCAGGCGCCCATTGCTGGCGTTCCTGAACCGCGACGATGTTCAACAGCTTGCCGCGTTCGGGGTGATACACCGGATAAGTCACCATATGGCGGCGTGGCGCCATCCATATCCGCGCGACTGGGTCCGCATCAGGCGCAGGGATAAGCGCACGCCACGCCACCTGTCCCGTAAAAAACGGATCCTGCGCGCCGTTCAATGCGGCCCGTGTGCCAGAATGAATACCCTCGGCCCCGATGACCAAATCAGCATCAAGATCAGCCGTATCAACACGGCTGTTCACATAAAATTTTGCGCCCGCAGTCTGGCAACAGTCCAGCAACAGATCAATCAGCTCGGCACGATGGAAAAACCGGTAGCTGTACTCAACGAATTCAGACAGATCAAACTGCGTAACCCGACGCCCCGTGAGGGCATCCATCGGTTCAACGGCCTTTGCGGTGATGCTGGCCTGAATGACAGCAGCATTGATGCCCAAAGCCGCAAGCGCGCGATTGCCGTTCGGCGTGATTTGAATGCCCGCGCCGACCTCGGATATCTTTGGGGCCTGCTCATAGATATCCACCTGCGCCCCACTGCGTGCGAATGCCAATGCCGCCGTCAGCCCGCCGATACCGCCCCCCACAACGCAAACGCGGCGGCCCTTGTTAGAGCCGCCGCTGAAAATCTTTGTACAGTCTAGCAAGGTTTTACCCCGATCAGTCGTTGCGGTGAATTTTCTCACGACGCTCGTGACGCTCTTGCGCTTCAAGGCTCATGGTTGCGATCGGGCGTGCGTCAAGACGTTTCAAGCTGATCGGGTCACCAGTTACACTGCAATACCCGAATTCACCTTCATCAATGCGGCGC
>CALBVZ010000087.1 GCA_937969445.1 uncultured Octadecabacter sp.
CATCGGAGGGAACGCACCCGCCGCGCCACCGATAACGATGTTCTGCGGCGTCGAACGTTTGAGCCACATGGAATAAACGACAGCGTAAAAGAAGATCGTGAACGCCAGCAGGCCCGCGGCCAATGCGTTTGTCGCCAAGAACAACAACACAACGGCGAAGGCCGACAGTGTCACGCCAATCGCCAGCGCCTCATTTGGCTGCACAGCGCCCGACGGGATCGGCCGGTTTACCGTACGCTTCATGATCGCATCGATGTCAGCGTCCCACCACATGTTCAACGCACCGGATGCACCGGCACCAACAGCGATGCACAGCACGGCAACGAAACCGACGAACGGGTTCACACCAACAGGTGCAACGACCAAGCCAACAAGGGCCGTAAACACAACCAACTGCATGACGCGCGGCTTCATCAGGGCGAAATAATCGCCCATCTGCGCCTCTTTCGTCTGCGAAGGGTTAGTCACGTCAGTCATTTCGATCCTCGATTAAAGAAAGGCCCAGCAATTAAGCTGGGAATTCTTCTTGTGCGCTCGCTACCCACTCTTCGTAGACAGCTGGATCAACCACTTTCACAGTGATCGGCATATAGGCGTGGTCTTTACCGCAAAGTTCGGAACACTGACCAAAGTAGATGCCTTCTTGCTCAGCGTTGAACCACAGCTGCGCGAAACGGCCAGGTACGGCGTCTTGCTTTACGCCGAATGCCGGGATCGTCCACGAGTGGATCACGTCAGAGCCAGTAACAGTCATAACAACAGTCGCACCAACAGGAACGATCACCGCTGTGTCTGTTGCCAGGCCGAACTCGTCTTCGGAATAACCAGCTTCTTCAAGTTCAGCGATGATGTCATCGTTGATGTTTTGCGCGTAGCCAATCATGCGGCTGTCAAAATAGATTGCTTCGTCTGTGTACTCGTAGCTCCAGAACCATTTGTTGCCTGTCACAGTGATATGAACGTCGCCCTCAGGGATTTCCTGCTGCTTGAACAGAACCGGAAGGGAGAACGCGCCGATAAAGACGAGGACGATGATTGGAACAATCGTCCAAGCAACTTCGAGCGGAGAGTTGTGTGTGAACGTCGCAGGCGTTGGGTTTGACTTTGCGTTGTAGCGCATGATGACCCAAGCAAGCAGGCCGGTCACAAACAGCGTGATAACCGCACAGATCACCAACAACATGCCATCCAGCCACTGCAGGTCGCGGGCCAATTCTGTTACGGCCGGCTGAAAACCAGTTGCACCTGGTGTTGGCGCGCCAATGATCTCAAGATCTTCAATGGCGGTTTGTGCATGGGCTGTTCCCGCCAAAGCAACGCCAGCTGCGGCAAGTCCAAAACGTTTTGCGATGTTCATCATCTGCATGTGATCCCTGTGATGTAAGCGCGAACGGTGCGCGATCTTCAATTCCTCCGCGACTCCGCAAGCGGAATCCCGTTGTATTCGTCTTGGGTCATCCCATATCCTGTAGGCCAACTCAAGCGATCCAGACGTGTCAAAGGGTCGCTTTTTGATCCAAATCAAAGAAACAGACAGGAATCCCGAATGTCGCACGATCCTTTCCGCCCTTTTGAGACGAATCTAGATCAGGAAAGTGCCTTGGCAATGCTGCGTGACGCCACCGCGGGGGCCGATGATGGCGAATTATTCCTCGAACGCCGCCGTTCTGAGGTTTTGTCCTTCGATGACAGCCGGATTCGCACGGCCAGCTATGATGCCACCGAAGGGTTCGGCCTGCGGGCTGTTCGCGGCGAAGTCGCAGGATATGCCCATTCGACCACAATCGACGAGCACGCCCTGCGCCGCGCCGTTGCGACCGCACGTTTGGCAGTTGGAGATGGTGGCGGCACCTTGGCTGACGCCCCTGCCCGCACCAACACTGTTTTGTATTCAGATCAAGACCCAATGGCCGAGGCGACATTCCCCGCCAAGATCGACCTGTTAAAAGAAATCGATGCTTTCTGCCGCGACCTCGACAAACGCGTCGTCCAAGTCAGCGCGACCCTCGCCGCGTCCCACCAAGAGGTTGTGATCCTACGGCCCGAAGGCTCGCTGGTTACAGATACCCGCCCAATGAGCCGCTTGAATATCTCGGTCATCGTCGAAGAAAACGGTCGCCGCGAATCTGGTGGCATGGGTGGCGGCGGACGCGCCAGCCTGATCAACCTTATTGGCCCTGACCATTGGCAACCCGTCGCACGCGAAGCGCTGCGTATCGCGCTTGTGAACCTTGAAGCCGAAGCCGCGCCAGCTGGCGTGATGGATGTATTGCTTGGCCCAGGCTGGCCCGGCATCCTGTTGCACGAAGCCGTCGGCCACGGGTTAGAGGGTGATTTCAACCGCAAAGGCACGTCTGCGTTTGCTGGGTTGATGGGCGAACAGGTTGCCGCCAAAGGTGTGACAGTTCTGGATGACGGCACGATCCCTGATCGTCGGGGTTCAATCACCGTGGATGACGAAGGCACGCCCAGCGCCAAGAATGTTTTGATCGAAGACGGTAAACTTGTCGGGTTCATGCAAGACCGCCAAAACGCGCGCCTGATGGGTGTTGAACCGACCGGTAACGGACGCCGTGAAAGTTTTGCCCACATCCCGATGCCACGTATGACCAACACCTATATGCTTGGCGGACAGGACGACCCCAAAGACATGCTCGCAGGGCTAAAGGACGGCATCTACGCCGTTGGATTTGGCGGCGGTCAGGTCGACATTACCAATGGTAAGTTCGTATTCAGCTGCACCGAGGCCTACCGCGTCAAAAACGGCAAGGTCGGCGCACCCGTCAAAGGCGCAACCCTGATCGGCGATGGCGCAACCGCGCTAAAGCAAATCCGCGGCATCGGCAACGACATGGCGCTGGACCCAGGCATCGGCAATTGCGGCAAAGCAGGCCAATGGGTGCCTGTTGGCGTCGGGCAACCCAGCTTGATGATTGGTGGGCTGACCGTTGGTGGGGCGGCAGCATGATGGGTCCCAGGCTACTATGACATCGGCGCGCAGCATTTCGCAGGCGGATATCGCACCGCTCGCACAGCTTTGGCACGACGTCTGGCACGAAAGTCAGGCCGCTGCTGTCCCTGACGAACTCGTTGTGCTTCGCACTTTGTCGGACTTTGAACGCCGTCTTAAGGAAATGGCTCAAACA
>CALBVZ010000088.1 GCA_937969445.1 uncultured Octadecabacter sp.
CGCCCACAGACTGCATCGTCAGCTCTTCGATTTGGTCAACTTGTTCCGTTAACACGCTAAGCAACGCCGCGCCTTCGGCCTCACGCATATCTTTCAAAGCACCAAGCGCCACGTGCAGGTCTGCCGTGAGCGGCTCCAACAAATCAGCACTATCCGCCACCTGCCCGTTCACCAAAACACCGCGCTGCGCCAATACATCGGCCGCAGTTGGCTGACCAAGTGTCACGCCTTTATCGAATGCCCGATCCTGCACCGTGTCGAGCGCTTCAAGGATCAAATCCATCCGCGCGGGATCAATCAGCAAAACTCCTTCAGTTTGCGCGCGCTGCAACCGAAGCCCGATTGTTACGTTGCCACGGCTTAGGTATCCCGCTGCCGCCGTCCTCACCGCAGCCTCTAGGCCGGGAATACCGTCGGGAAGGCGAATTTTTACATCCAGACCGCGCCCGTTCACACTGCGCACATCCCAAACCCATGTGGTTTCGCCTGCATCGCTGGCTGAATTCCCTTGCTGCGTGGCGAAAGCCGTCATTGATCGGATCACAGATAAATTCCCCAGTTAGGCGCATTGCTTATGGTCTTGCACCTAAAGGCAAACACGCCGCCAGAGCAAGGGTGCGAACCGCGCCTTTGTCGCCTGACCCATAGCAGAACGCGCTGAGCGAACTAGCGCGCACATTAACCTGTTAAGACTTTGTTTAGGGCAATTTGAGCCAGAATATGTCAAAACAGTGGTGCATACTTAAAACCGTTCCTAATCAGTCAGGGCGGGTTTCAAAACTGAAAGACGTACCACATGAGCATGACATCTGACCCCTATAAGGTACGCGCCAAAGACGTTTCCCAAGCGCAGGACGTTATCATGACAAATCCGACCGCCTTGAAAGAGCTCGAAAGCTATTGGGCTTCACTGCCGCGTATAAACGGCATTCCAAGTCGCCAAAACGTTGATCCGGTCGCGATGGGTAGTTTACTTGAAGACAGCTTTATACTTGAGCGCGTAGCGCCCGGTGTCGCGCGCATTCGTGTTGCGGGGCGAAACATCACAAAGTTGACCGGTGTTGAACCACGCGGGCTTCCGTTAACCAGTCTCATGCTTCCAGAGGCACGCGCAGACATTGCCGACCACCTAGAGACGGCCTTCGCAACACCAAGCGTTGTTGAAATCCCCCTCGTTGGTCCACGCGCGATGGGTCAGCCTAAACTGCAAGGTAAGATCTTGCTTTTACCACTGCGTGACAATCATGGTCGCGTCAGCCGAATTCTTGGAGTTTTGGTCATGAGTGGCCGACGTGGGCTTGGCAGTCGCCGGTTTGCAATCTGTTCTGAAACGGCTGTCCGGACAGACGCTATTCTTGGGCTCCACTCGATCGATGGCGGTATGGCCCCAAAGCCTGTTCCAACGTTTCGGGTTCCTGACCACGAAAAAGCGGAGGACAAACCTGCCCTCCGCCTTGTTATATCAAACGTTTAAGCGGGTCCGCTTAGGCTGACTGCGCAGCCTGCACTTTTTCGCGACGCGCAGACAGCTCTTCCCCAACCAAGAACGCCAATTCAAGCGACTGGGATGCGTTCAGGCGTGGGTCACATGCGGTGTGGTAACGATCAGACAAATCTTCGTCCGTCACCGCACGAACGCCACCAGTACATTCGGTCACGTCTGCGCCAGTCATCTCAAAGTGGACACCACCCGGGATCGTACCTTCGGCGTTATGCACCCCAAAGAATTCACGCACTTCGCGCAAAACGGACTCGAACGGGCGTGTTTTGTAGCCTGAAGACGATTTGATCGTGTTGCCGTGCATCGGGTCACAAACCCAAGTCACCTTGGCACCCTCTTCTTCGACAGCCTTGATAAGACGCGGCAGGTGTTCGCCCACAGTGCCAGCACCAAAACGCGCGATAAGGGACAAACGGCCAGCTTCGTTGTTCGGGTTCAACTTCGCCATCAATGCCTTTAGGTGGCCAGATGTCATTGTCGGGCCGCATTTCAAGCCAATTGGGTTTTGCACGCCAGCACAGAACTCAACATGGGCACCATCAGGTGAACGTGTGCGATCGCCGATCCAAACCATGTGACCAGACCCGGCCAGCCACTTTCCGGATGTTGAATCCAAACGCGTAAGTGCCTCTTCATATTCCAACAACAACGCCTCATGGGATGTATAGAACTCAACCGTCTGAAGTTCGTGGTTTGTGTCCGTGGACAGTCCCGCCGCATTCATGAAATCAAGCGTATCGCCAATGCGTTCCGCCATTTCACGGTACTTTTCAGCTTCAGGCTTGGCTGTAAACGCAAGGTTCCAACCATGAACCTGATGCACATCCGCGTAACCGCCGCTGGAAAATGCACGCAACAGGTTCAACGTGCCAGCCGCCTGAGTATAGGCTTGCAGCATCTTTTCAGGGTTTGGAATGCGGGCTTCTGGTGTAAAATCCAGATCATTGATGATGTCACCGCGGTAGCTTGGCAGTTCGACACCATCGACTGTTTCGGTGTTGGCCGAACGTGGCTTGGCGAACTGCCCCGCCATGCGGCCAACTTTAACAACTGGAACTTTGGCGCCATAGGTCAGCACCATTGCCATTTGTAACATCACCTTGAACGTGTCGCGGATCTGATCAGCGTTAAAGGCTGCAAAACTCTCGGCGCAATCGCCGCCCTGCAATAGAAACGCTTCGCCACGGCTAACGGCCGCAAGATGGTCGCGCAAACGACGGGCTTCGCCAGCAAACACAAGTGGTGGATAGGAGCTGAGCTTTTCCTCAACAGCGGCCAAGGCCGCAGCGTCGGTATAATCCGGCATCTGTACCCGCGGCTTGCTGCGCCAGTCAGATTTTTTCCAGTCCGTCATGTTCTTGCTCCGAGTTTGGCGCCCGAACTGGGCGCGTTAGCGATATCAAACCTGCATATAGCCTTCCTGTGGATAAGGTCCAATGGCAAAGACACCTGTTTTTCTTGTGAACGATGTTTAATTGTCTTGATCGCTGCGCTGAAAGGTGGTGAGGCTGGGTATAAGATTTATAGATGCGAACCTGCCATGCAACGCCAAAACACCATCGATATCGACGTCTCACGCAATATACCGCGCCGTTTCGTCTTCGTTTTATTGAACGAATTTACGCTTTTGTCCTTTGCGGCAGCTGTGGATTGTCTGCGCTTGGCAAACCGCATGGCCGACCAAGAAATTTACAGCTGGCGTTTGATTGGTGAAGGCGGCGAAAGCATAACTTGCTCGACGGGAACAACGTTCCAACTGGATGGCGATTTGGATGAATTGCACCGCGATGACACTGTTTTGCTGTGTGGTGGCGCTAATGTTCAAGCTGCAACAACCAAAAAGGTTTTGAATTGGTTGCGCCGCGAAGCCCGTCGCGGGCTGATTATGGGCGGTTTGTGTACAGCGGCCTATTCGTTGGCAAAGGCTGGGCTTCTGGACGGAAAACGCGCCACGATCCACTGGGAAAACCATGACAGTTTTTCCGAAGAATTCCTTGAGGTCGAACTGACAAAGTCGGTGTTCGTCAAAGACAGCAATCGCTGGACAACCGCCGGAGGCACCTCCTCGATTGATTTGTTTTTGCAAATCATCGCAGATCAACACGGTGAAGAATTGGCAAATGCCGTCGCCGATCAACAGATCTACAGCGCGATCCGAACCGACCAAGACACCCAGCGCCTGTCAATTCCGACCCGAATCGGCGTGCGCCACCCGAAACTCAGCCGCGTAATTCAGGCAATGGAACTAAACATCGAAGAACCGATCAGCCCGTCGATACTGGCCAAGGACGTTGCCATGTCGACACGCCAGCTTGAACGCCTGTTTCGCCGCTACCTAAACCGCTCTCCAAAACGCTACTATATGGAATTGCGACTGCAAAAAGCGCGTAACCTTTTGATGCAGACGGATATGTCGGTGATTAATGTCGCACTCGCCTGTGGATTTGCGTCGCCAAGCCACTTCTCCAAGTGCTATCGCGCTCACTATAACACAACACCATACCGCGAACGCGGCTCTCATGCAGCTCGCCTATCTGTTTAGAAAATCCCCCCTCGGCTAAGTTTCAAAGAGATCTGATCGATGAAAAATACCACCGTGCTGCCAGTCTTGGTTGTTCTCACAATTGTTATTCTTACCCTGATTGTCATGATGTCAGGACGCTCCAACGATCCAGGTATTCAAGGTGACCGCGCCTACCCCCACTACGCCTGCCAGATCAACAGGTACTGCGAAGGTGACACCTGTTCGGATACACCGATTTCGTTCGTAGCCTACCTTAGCCACGAAGACGGTGAGCCGCGCCTCGAATTGCCGCGCTTCGATCCACGCGCAACACTTACCGAAACACCTGACAGGTACTTTTTTGAAAGCAACGGCGGTGACGTCAGCGGGACTGTGACCATTTTCAAAGACCGCGGTGTTGATCTTGCGGGAACATCTGGTGCTGGCAGTTCACTTGTTGAACATTTTGCGTCTGGCAGTTGTGATCGCCTCGTCGAACCATGAAAAATTGGCGCGCAGCGTCGAACAACCGACCGCAGAGCAAGACACTTAAAACTCTGCTTTGCTTTTGTTTCTCAAATATCCTGGGGGGATCGCGAAGCGATGGGGGCTAGCCCCCTCTTGATCGGATTTGCGCAGCAAATTCGAAACCCTCTTACCCCAAAGCACGCAGGCGTTTTATCAAACTGGACGTATCCCAACGTCCGCCCCCTTGATTTTGAACATCCTTATAAAACTGATCAACCAATGCGGTGACAGGCAGCGATGCCCCTGTTTCATCCGCCGTATCCAGACAAATCCCAAGATCTTTTCGCATCCAGTCCACGGCAAAACCGTGTTCAAACTCGCCGTCAATCATCGTTTCATACCGGTTTTGCATCTGCCACGACCCTGCAGCACCTTGGCTGATCACCTCAACCACTGCGCGCCCGTCCAAGCCCGCCTTATCCGCAAAATGCAATGCCTCGGACAGGCCCTGAACCAATCCTGCAATCGCGATCTGGTTACACATTTTGGTCATTTGCCCTGCGCCAGAGTCCCCGATACGGCGGCAAATGCGGGCATAGGCCTCGATGATCGGTTCAGCGCGGGCATAAACATCGGCATCCCCACCACACATGACAGACAACACACCGTTTTCGGCACCAGCTTGGCCGCCAGAAATCGGAGCATCGACAAAAGACAGCCCTGTTTCAGCGGCGGCCGCATAAAGCTCACGCGTGACAGCAGCAGAAACCGTTGTGTGATCTACAAATACAGCGCCTTTGGACATGGTGTGAAATGCGCCATCTACACCTGTGCATACGGCCCGAAGATCGTCATCGTTGCCAACGCAAGCCATGACAAAATCCGCGCCCTTTGCGGCCTCTGCTGGGCTAGTAGCCATGGCGCCACCATGTTCTTTGATCCACGCATCGGCCTTTAACGCCGTACGGTTATAGACGGTTACCTCGTGTCCGGCTTTCACCAGATGCCCCGCCATCGGATAGCCCATGACCCCCAAACCCAAAAATGCGACCTTCGCCATAATGTCTCTCCCGCTTGCATCACAATTGCTGTTGCGAGATAGGTAACGGACCCGCGCCGCACGTCAACCACTCTGGCGGCGCGATTAACAAGGGACCTGTTATGGCACTCGTATTTCGTTGGCTTGTCCGGCTCGCCTCAGCGCTTATCGCACTCACTGTTGCAGTGTTTGTACTGGCTTACTATTTCGCCTCGCGCTCCCTGCCCGATTATAACGGCACGCTTGCGGTTGCCGGCATTTCAGCGCCTGTGGAAATCGTGCGCGACAACGCCAACGTTCCCCATATTTTCGGCCAGACGGACGAAGACGTTTTCTATGCCCTCGGCCTCGCGCACGCACAGGACCGTTTGTGGCAAATGACGATGCTACGCCGCACCGCCCAAGGGCGCTTGTCTGAGTTGTTCGGCGAGCGCACCTTGCCCATCGACAGCCTTATTCGCCGTCTTGATTTGCATCCACTCTCGCAAAGCTCTGTGCAGGCATTGGACGCGGAAACCCAGTCAGCACTTCGGGCCTATTCCAGTGGTGTGAATGCATGGATCGACCAAGTGAACCAAGGCGCGCGCGGCCGTGGCGCACCAGAAATGTGGGTTTTCAACCAAGCAATCGCCCCGTGGCAACCGGCGGATTCCGTGTCGATCATCAAACTGATGTCACTTCAGCTTTCCAGTCATCTGGAAGAAGAAGTCCTGCGCGCACGTACCTCTTTGATCTTAAGCGATGAGAACCGTTTGAATGACATTCTACCAGAGGCCCCCGGCGCGGGTTTGGCGGCATTGCCTAGCTACGCCTCATTGGTGCCGGATGTTCCAAGTTATGCCCCAAACAATCGCATGGCGTTCGATCCGATCTCCCCTGTTGTTCCACGTAATTTGGCGGGCGCCTCTAACGCGTGGGCCGCTGGCATTACGCGATCTGCCACGGGATCAACGTTGCTGGCCAATGATCCGCATCTTGGCCTGACCGCCCCGTCTATCTGGTACCTCGCACGGCTTGAACTTGAGGCCGGCGGCGTCATTGGCGGCACCATACCAGGGGTTCCGGTCGTGATGCTCGGGCGTTCGGCTGATTTGGGCTGGGGGATCACATCGTCCTATTTGGACGACCAAGACATTTACATCGAAGAGGTGAACCCATCTGACGCCAGCCAATACCGCGTTCCGAACGGTTGGGCCAACTTTGAGACCCGCGAAAGCATCATTCGCATCAAAGACGCACCCGCTGTGACGTTGCAATTGCAATGGACGGTGAATGGGCCGGTTTTGCCACCGGATCAATATGATCTCGCGACGATCCGCCCCCCCGGGCATGTGACGGTGGTGGGTTGGACGGCCCTGTCAGGCGAAGACACAACCATACAGGCCGCGATGAATCTGATGCGTGCGCGCACAGTTGAGGCAGGAATTGCAGCAGCGGAAGATTATGTTGCGCCGTCCCAGATGCTGACACTCGCAGATCGTAATTCTGTTGGGCTTAAATTGATCGGGCATGTTCCAAACCGTAGCCCAGACAACGTTACCCAAGGGCGCCTGCCCCATTTCGGCTATCTGCCGCAAAACCGTTGGGACGGCCGGCGCGATTACGGCGAAAACCCTGAATGGATTGATCCATTCGGCGGGATTGTTGGTAACACCAACAACAAGATCACCGACGCACCCTTTCCGGCGCATATCAGCCACATGTGGGGCGACAGCCAACGTGTGAACCGTTGGCGTTTGCTGATGCAAGCGCGTGAGGTCCATACCCGTGACAGCTTCATCGAAGCGCAAAGCGACACCGTAAGCTATACGGCACGTTCAATCCTGCCGCTGATTGGTGCTGACCTTTGGTTCACTGGCGAAGCCGCGCCTGAAGGAACGCCAGAAAAGCTGCGCCAAGACGCGTTAGATTTGCTTGCGCAGTGGAATGGTGAAATGAACGAGCACCTTCCAGAACCCCTTCTTTACGCCGCATGGATGCGTGCCCTTCAAGACCGCCTTATCCGCGACGAGCTTGGCCCGCTGTCCAAAGAATATACCCATGTCGAACCGCTATTTATCGAGCGTGTCTATCGCAATACGGACGGCGCTGCAGCGTGGTGTGATGTGCTGCAATCTGCGCCACAAGAAACCTGTTCTGACATCGCGCGCTTAGCCTTGGATGATGCGCTGATCTGGGTCGCCGCAAACCATGGCACAGCATTGGAAAGCCTGCGCTGGGGCGATGCCCATGAAGCGACGCACGATCATCCCGTACTGGGCGAAGCCCCCGTGTTGCGCTGGTTCGTCAACATCCGCCAATCCACGTCTGGCGGGGACAACACATTGATGCGCGGACGCACGTCTGGCACCGGACAGGACCCGTTCATGAACGTGCATGCGGCCGCCTATCGTGGGGTCTACGATTTCGCGGACCCTGACAGTTCAGTCTTCGTGACGTCTACGGGGCAATCTGGGCATTTCCTATCGCGCCACTATGACGATCTGGGTAGTCTTTGGCGTCGCGGCGAATACATTCCAATGTCGCTCGACCCCGCGTTGGCGCGTGGTGGTGCTGTTGGTATTACGGTGCTAGAGCCGCAGTAATCAGGTTAATCTAGCGGATGATATTCGCCACTTGGCACGTCTTCATCTTCGTCAGACTTATTCGCTTCGACCGTCGGCATCGCATCTGGAAACTGTTTTTCAAACTGCGCCTGTTGAATCGCGCTCCAGCGCACATCAATAGTCCAACCGGTTTCTGTCTGTTTGTCGTCTACAATCACACCTTCACGCTGCAGCCAGCTTTGCGCAGCGCCTTGGGCCCAATCAAGCGACAGGGTCATTGTGCGCGTCGACCCTTTCAGGATTTCACTGACAGTTCCCAAAAGGCGATCAAGCCCCTCACCCGTCACAGCAGAAATCGCGAACACACCTTCATCGTCTTTATTGAGCGCCTGCAAATAGCCTGCGTCTTCCTCAGACAGCAGATCAACTTTGTTCAGGACTTCGATCATCGGAACGTCCGGGTTCACGTCAAGCTGGCGCAATGTATCTAGCACCGCTTTCTTCTGTTCAGCGGACTGCGGATGGCTGACATCACGGACGTGCAGAATGATATCTGCCTCGAGCACTTCCTCAAGGGTCGCGCGGAATGACGCAACCAGCTGCGTTGGAAGCTCAGAGATAAATCCAACCGTGTCGGACATGATTACATCTTCGCCGGACGGCAGTTCAACACGGCGCATGGTCGGATCAAGCGTGGCGAACAGCATGTCTTTAGCAAACACATCCGCGCCCGTAAGGCGGTTAAACAACGTGGACTTGCCAGCGTTGGTATATCCGACCAACGCGACAATCGGATACGGCACCTTCGCGCGGGCTTTACGGTGCAACTCGCGGGTTTTGACGACTTTGGAAAGTTGTTTTTTCAGGTTGTTCAGCTGGATATCAATGGCCCGACGGTCGGCCTCGATCTGGGTTTCCCCAGGCCCCCCGACAAACCCAAGACCACCACGTTGGCGTTCAAGGTGGGTCCACGCGCGGACAAGGCGCGTGCGTTGATAGGTCAATGCAGCCATCTCAACCTGCAAAACACCTTCGCGCGTGCGCGCACGGTCGCTGAAAATCTCTAGGATCAGACCTGTGCGATCCAGAAGTTTAACGCCCCACTCTTTCTCAAGGTTGCGTTGCTGTACGGGGCTGACGTGGCCGTCAATCAACACGAGGCCCGCTTCAGCGTCCTTCAACCATTGATCGATTTCTTCAATCTTGCCCTTACCAAACAACTTGCCCGCATGAACTTTGGGCAGGCTCACGACCTGACCGCCTACAAGCTCTAGCTCGGGCAAGGCACGTGCTAAAGACATACCTTCTTCAAGCGCAGAAGCAGCGTGCCTGCGCATTTGGTTCGACTTTATTTCAGGATGTAGGACGAAGGCACGCGTGGCGGACCGTTCTTCACCCATGTGCTATTCTTCGCCGTCGTACATGTTGATCGGCGTGCTTGGCATGATGGTGCTGATCGCGGATTTATACACCAACTGGCTCTGACCATCGCGGCGCAACAGCACACAAAAGCTGTCAAACCAAGTGATAACGCCTTGCAGCTTTACGCCATTAATCAGGAAGATCGTCACTGAAACTTTGGCTTTGCGAACGTTATTTAGAAATGCGTCCTGAAGGTTTTGCTTGTCTGAGGCCATATTCCCCGTCCTTATTTTTATTGTGACCGACGTTGCGGCCAATTAATATCCATCCGAAGAGCACTATGTCTGGACGTGTTTGCAATATCCACCCCAAAAACCAAAGCGCCCGCAAAGCATGTTTTATGGTGACTTATTGGCGCCAGAATTCCGGATTGAGCAATGCAATGATCGCCAGCGCTTCAAGGCGGCCAACCACCATCGCAAATGCGAGAACGGTTTTACCGAAGTCTGGGATACCTGCATAGGAAATGGGCGTTTCAGCCGCAACAGATGCAAGCGGACCCGTGGTTGACAGCGCTGATACCGCGAGCACCATTGAGGTTTCAAACTGAACCCCCGTAAATGACAACAGGACCATGACAGCGGCAATCGATATCGTGAACAGCATAAAGAAGATCCACGCGATCTGTGCACCTTGGCGTCTAATGCGGCGTGCATCCGCCCCTGCTCCGCCAACGGATGACGGATGCACAAGGCGCTCAATCTCGCGTTGCCCGTGTTTCCAAAGGGCGTAAACCCGCAACAGTTTGATGCCCCCAGCTGTGGTCGCAACGCCACCCCCGATAAGGGACAACCCGACCAACATTAACCCAGGTGCACTAAGACCGGACCATGCGCGCGTTGATGACCAGTCCGCGGATTCAAACCCCGTCGTGGTTAAGAAGCTCGTGACTGTAAACAGCGCGCCCCAAAGCGCCGATGCCGCAGATGCGATGTCGTTGTTGGCGTAGTCGTCGAACGCGATAATCCCGTGGCGCAAAAACAAAACAGCAACCAGTGCACCAATCAACATCAGCGCCAGCCGAACTTCGCTGTCTTTGCGCAACGGATTGGTTTCTTGCCCTGATAGGCCACGCGAAAACGTAACTCGCGATAAAGCGAAGGCAAAAAAGATCACAATGATGAATTCGCCTGCAAAGCCTGCCGGAGAGAAAACCAATCCACCAACCGGCGAAATTCCTGACGTCGCCATGACAGACATCGCATGGCACAAGGCCACGAACGCATTCTCACCCGATGCCGTTAACCCCAGCCATAAAAGAGCTGTAAGTGCGATATACAAAGGCACCAATTTCGCGCCAAACCGCAACAGTCGCTCCGATGGATCGGACACGCGACCGACCTGTGCAAAGGTCCCAACACTTGCGCTGCCACCGTGGACAGCGCGGACTTCGAACCCACCAATGTTAAGTGGCGCAAGGATTGCGATGGCAGAGACCCAGACCAACAATCCACCAAGCCACCCCATCAATGCACGCCACAAATGGACAGAGCTAGGCAGATCACGCGGGTTATCGAACAGCGTCGCCCCCGTGGTCGTGAAGGACGAGACGCTTTCGAACCAAGCCTCATGAAAGGTCAGATCTGGAACCGCTTCGTACATAGGTACTGCCAGCATGATCGGTAGAGCCAAAAAAGCGGCCAACAACGACACAAGGTAACCCCGCGACAATGCGACCTTGTAGCCCGCTGTTGCCAGTCCAATGAACAGGGTCAGAACAAAAAACAGCAGCGCAGAATAGAAGAACGCCCGCGCCACGGCGTGGTTGTCCTCAGATAATGCATGGATCGCAGGAAGAACCATCGCTATCGCGCCTAGCCCCATAAGTAGGACGAAAAACGGTCGTTGCGACAGGCTGTGCATCAGAAAAAGTCGATAGAGACTTGAAGCAGCGCTTCTACTTCGGCGACCTGACTGGTCATTGCGAAAATGGCGACGACGTCCCCTTCTTCGATGCGCATGTTGCCGTGGGGCTTGTGCATTTTTCCAGCTTTCAACACCCCGCCAACAAGTACCCCTTCGGGAAAGTCGACATCGCGCAGCATTTTGCCCGCCATCGGACTTGTGGTCAGCACTTGCGCCTCGATCACTTCAGCCTCGGCGTCCCCGATTGAATATACAGACCGCACGCGCCCGTGGCGGATGTGGCGCAAAATTGAACTCACAGTGGTTGAACGCGGGTTGATGTAGGCGTCAATTTCAAGTGGGCCCATCAAGGGAACCAAAGTCGGATCATTGGTTAGACAAATCGTCATCGGGCAACCCAGCCCCTTGGCACGTACCGCGGCCAAAAGGTTTGTTTTGTCATCATCCGTAACCGCCAAAACCGCATCAGCGTTTGAAATGTTGGCTTCTTCCAAAAGTGACGCATCCAGCCCGTCGCCATTCAGAACAATCGTGCGTTCCAACTGATCTGCTGTAGCTTCCGCGATTTCGCGGTTCCGTTCAATCACGCGTACACGCACGCGCTCTGTTCTGGTTTCCAGCGCCCGCGCGACGGCCAAGCCAACGTTGCCGCCACCAATAACAACCACACGCCCGAGTTTACCTTGAGTTTTACCGAAAATTTCCAATGTTCGCGTTACGTCAACGCTTTCGGTCATAACGTAGCATTCATCGCCAGGGAAAAGCTGATCGCCGGCGTTCGGCGCAAACAAAACGCCTTTGCGGCGTATACCCATCACAACGGCCTTCAACGTCGAGAACAGATCACTCAGCTGTCGCAGCGGCGTATTGATGACAGGGCAGTCTTCATCGATTTGAATACCCAAAAGCTGTGCGTTGCCTTCAAGGAAGCTTTCCGTGTCAAACGCCGCAGGTGCAGCTAAACGTTGCAATGCAGCCTCAGCCACTTCCATTTCTGGTGAAATCACAACATCAATTGGCAAATGGTCCCGACGATAAAGATCGGAATAGATCGCGTTCAGATAGCTTTGCCCGCGTAGACGGGCAATCTTGCGCTGTACGGAAAACACGGAATGCGCGACCTGACAGGTCACCATATTCACTTCATCAGAATGGGTCGCGGCAATGACCATATCAGCATCCGCCGCGCCTGCACGTTCAAGAATATCTGGGTAACTTGCGAATCCGACAACACCCTGCACGTCGAGCGTATCCGTCGCACGCCGCACGAGGTCCGGGTCCTTGTCAACAACCGTAACGTCGTTTCGCTCGGACGCGAGGTGGCGAGCAATCTGCCAACCAACCTGACCTGCCCCGCAAATAATGACCTTCATGACCGCACCTTGAGTGGTTTGAATTCAAATGTCGTGACAGATGGGCGCTGTCCGGTCAACACGCGAGGTTACTCTTCTGTGTCTTCTTCAACATGTGCCACCCGCGCACCCGCCTTATTCGACGTCACAACACCTAGCGTCTTTAGCTTGCGGTGAAGGGCAGAACGTTCCATGCCAACGAAGCTCGCGGTTCGGCTGATATTGCCGCCAAAGCGGTTGATTTGCGTTAATAAATACTCACGCTCGAACAGCTCACGGGCTTCGCGCAACGGCAAAGTTGCAAGGCTGCCCGACAACAGCACGCGCCCTTCATCAGTTGGTCCTTCTGACGGGTTGGGAAGCTCTTTGGCCTCAATCGGACCTGTTTCGTCACCTAAAATCAGAACACGCTCCATCACGTTTTTCAACTGACGCGCATTTCCAGGCCATTGCATGGTTTGCAGCAACGCGCCCGCTTCATCGCTGAGAGCACGCGCTGTTAGGCCTTGCGACACGTTTAACTCTTCAATGAAATGCGCCGCGAGCAAAGGAATGTCCTCACGACGTTCCTCTAAACTTGGTACGTGAATAGGCACGACGTTTAAGCGGTGATACAGTTCTTGCCGGAACGTTTCGGCTTCAATTGCGGCTGCCAAGTCTTTGTTTGTGCTAGATATAACTCGTACATCAACCTGTACTTTGTCGACTCCACCAACCCGTTGGAATTTCTGATCGACCAACACACGCAACAGCTTTGATTGCGTCCCAAGCGGCATATCCGCGACGCCATCAAAATAGATGACACCGCCGTCCGCTTCCTCAAGCAAACCACGCTCAACGCCGCGCCCTTCAGTCTCACGCCCAAACAGGGCCTCTTCCATGCGCTCCGGTTCGATCGAGGCACAATTGACTGACACAAAAGGCATATCAACCCGATCGGAGTTCACGTGAATATAACGCGCAGCCGTTTCTTTGCCTGATCCACCCTCGCCCGTCAGCATGACGCGGCCATTGGATTTGGTCACCTTGTCGAGCTGTGAAATCAGCGTGCGGAACGACGCACTTTCACCAAGCATTTCTGTCGGACCTGCATCCGTTCGTTTAAGATCAATGTTTTCACGACGCAGGCGGCTTGTTTCCATCGCGCGGCGAATAACGACCATTAACTGGTCAATATTAAACGGTTTTTCGATGAAATCATAAGCGCCCTGCTTAATAGCAGCGACTGCGATCTCTACATTGCCGTGGCCGGAAATGATAACGACAGGCACTTCAGGATGGTCCCGTTTCACCTGTTTCAGGATGTCGATGCCGTCCATCCGGCTGTCTTTCAGCCAAATATCAAGGATCATCAGCGCGGGTGTTTCTTTCTCGATCTGCGCCATGCACTCGTCAGACGTGCCTGCCAATCGTGTCGAAAACCCCTCATCCTTGAGGATATCAGAGATCAATTCGCGGATGTCGCGTTCGTCGTCGGTGATCAGAATATCGCCCATTGGGTTACCTCATACAGTTTCTATTTGGGGCAGCGCAGCGGCTGCGTGAATTGGAAGTGTGATGACAGCCATCGCGCCAAAGCGCCCTGTTTCATCAAAGGCGGGCGCGTCCGTCAGGGTCAGCGTTCCGCCATGTTCATCGATAATCTTCTTCACGATCGGCAGACCAAGTCCGGTGCCTTTTTCGCGGGTTGTTACGTAGGGCTCGAACAATTTCGCGCGGTCTTCAGGAAGACCGATGCCATTGTCCGCAATCGTTAGCGAAGCCAAGTCATCTTCTGTTGTCAGGCGAATTTGAATTTGCGGGGTAACATTGATTTCAGGGTCCGTTTCCTGAAGGCTTTCAATGGCTTCGCCAGCGTTCTTAATCAAGTTTGTGAGCGCTTGGGACATCATCGTACTGTCCAAATCCGACAGAATTTCACCATCCGGAATGCTCACATCGAAGGTTACATCTGGTTGACCGGATTCTTGCAATGTCACAGCGTCACGCAGGATTTTCGCGAGGTCATAAGTACGTCTGTCTGGTTCAGGCATCCGCGCGAACTTTGAAAATTCATCAACAATGACCCGTAAGTCATTGGTTTGGCGTACAATAACGCCCGTCAATTGCTCTAGATCTTCTGGAACTTCAACTTCACCGCTAAATTTGCGCTTGATACGTTCCGCCGACAATTGGATCGGCGTGAGGGGGTTTTTGATTTCATGGGCAATGCGACGGGCAACATCGCCCCAAGCGGCCATACGCTGCGCTGACACAAGGTCTGTCACGTCCTCAAACGCAACAACATAGCCCTCAAGCGTGCCATCTTCGCGAAGACGGTGGGACATACGCACCAAAAGGCTTTCTTGCAGGCCGCCCCGCACAAGGTTCACCTGCCCCTGGACAACAGACTTTCCACCCTGTGTCATTTCTTCAAACAGCGTTGCGAACTCGGGCACGGCAACTGCAAGCGCGCTGTCCTGCCCGCCATCTACCTCAAGCAGTCGGTTGGCAGACCTGTTAACAAACGTCACGCGCCCGTCCTCATCCAGGCCCACCACACCAGACGGAACCGAAGACAAAACAGAGTCAAACAAACGACGGCGGCGTTCAATCTGGCGGGTATTGTCGAGCAATTCTTCACGTTGATCGTGGAGTTGGGCCGTCATCTGGTTAAAGTAACGCCCCAGCTGCGCAATCTCATCTTCGCCCTCTTCTTCACGCACACGCACGTTCAAATCACCTGCACCAACACGCTGCGAGGCACCCACAAGACGCCCAACAGGACGTGACAGGCGTTCGGCAAACCAAAGACCAACCCAGACAGACGCAAGGATCAGGATCAGTGCAAAGCCGAGGTAAATAAGGCCGAATTCGAACAACACACGTCCGCGTTCGTTTTCCAATTGCCCATACAGCGCAACGGTTTCTTGCGTATCATCCAGCAGCGCTAAGATGCCGCCATCGACCTCACGGGTAACGTACAAATATTTTTCACTGAACGCGACCAGCGGGATCAACGCGCGAAATTCATTGTTCGCCCAGTCCTCAATAATTAAAAGGCCGGTCACGCTGGCTTCTGCCAACTCTTCACGGGTCGGCTGTTCAAAAAAGAATTCATATGAACGCTCACCGCGTGCCCAGATTTCACCGTCGCCATCCAGAACGAAGGCTTCTGTTAACCCCCGCTCGATCTGCGGTTGAACAGCGGCAAGGGCTTGGCGAACCTCGCCGCGTTCCATGAAAAACGTCTGCAAGCGTTCGGTGTTTAGATAACCGGCAAGTGCATTTCCGTCGCGTGTGACTTCAGTGCGGTGTTCTTCTTCGTAGGCTTGGGCCGCGGACAGCGAATTGCCGAGAACGTCGCGAACGCGTTCGGAAAACCAGCCTTCAAGACCGATGTTGATCGTCAATACGGCAAAGACCGCGACGGCAACCGTTGGGATCAATGCCAGCAAGCCAAAAACGCCGGTAAGACGCAGGTGCAACCGCGAGCCCGCGGATTTGGCGCGTCGCGCGGCAATCATGCTGACGATGCGCGATGACACCAATGCGGCAATCACCAAGACATAGATAATATCGGCTAGCAGAATAAGGCGCAGAATTTCTGTGCGGCCGGTTTGGTCAAGCGGGCGCAGCGCTGAAATCGTCAAGATGATGAGGATCGGGCCTAGTAAAACCAAGACAGCCGTCGTCACATTCTGGACGCTGCGCCGCCTGCGCCAGCGCGAAAACGCCAGCATGTTTTTACCCAAATGGGATCGCTTCACGCGATAACCCCCGTTTACCAAGGGCTTATGTGTCGTTGCTAAACCACACTTCGCCCGCCGCCTGTTTGATGTGATCCTGCCCTGATTCCACCAAACACGAAAAGGTGGGGCCAGAGGGCCACGGTTGTTGCCCTTTTACATCATTTTGCGGCGGCGTGTCACGCGGATATCCAGTTCTGTGATCTTTTTTCTCAAGGTATTGCGGTTGATGCCGAGCAATTCGGCACATTTAGCTTGATTGCCGAGGGTCGCGTCGAGCGCAATTTCGATCAATGGCGCCTCAACTTCGCGCAAAACACGTTGGTAAAGTCCGGCAGGAGGCAGTGATCCACCGTGCAGATCGAAGTAACGACGTAGGTGTTGTTCAACCGAACCCGACAGCTTATCTGCCTGCCCCGTATTTAGTGGCTCAATCGCCGGTTGCGAACCAAGGACTTGTTCGACCTCGGGGCGATGAATTTCTGGATTGCTTGATGTGACCACCAGTCGGCGGATTACGTTCTCAAGCTGGCGCACGTTACCCGGCCATGTGTAGGCGCGAACGATATCAACGGCGTTGCTTGCCAAACGACGGGCTGGCGCGCCTTCACGTTCAGCGCGGGTTAAAAAGTGCTCGGCCAAGAGTGGAATGTCATCAACACGGTCGCGCAGTGGTGGTACAGCGATCGTGACCCCTGCCAAGCGATAGTAGAGGTCTTCACGTAACTGGCCTTTTTCCAAGGCGTCCAAAAGATCCGTGCGGGACGTCGCCATAATGCGTGGCGCGGTGTCACCCAAGGCGTCCAGCATCCGAACAATTCGTGCCTGCGCATCCATCGACAAATCCGACACTTCATCAAACACAAGACTGCCAGCCTTCGCGCGTGACAACAGGGATTGCGGGCCGTCCATCCCTTCAAGATCAGACGCAGACGCCACAACAAATGGCAGTGAGCGACGATCAGAGAAGTCATGGATCGCACGGGCAATAAGGCTTTTACCCGTCCCGCTTTCACCCGTCACAAGAACCGAAAGCGATGTGTTCATAACCCGTGCAACCAAACGATAGAGCGCCTGCATAGCGGCCGTCCGCCCAACCAGCGGGAGGTCTTCGCTTTGATTTTCGTCCAATACAGGTGTTGTTGCACGCCGCGGCTTCGCTTCAAGTGCACGGGCTGCGCGTTTCATCAGATCCGGCAAATCAAACGGCTTTGGCAGATAGTCGTAGGCGTCGGCCTCTGCTGCCTTGATCGCTGTCATAATTGTATTCTGCGCCGAGATGACAATCACGGGCAAGTTCGGACGCAATTCGGCAATCTTTGGGAGCTGATCAAGCCCGTTGCCATCCGGCATGACAACATCGGAAATGACCAGATCGCCTTTTCCTTCTTCAACCCAACGCATCAACGTCACCAAAGACGACGTGGCGTGCACCTTGCACCCTGCCCGTGTGAGGGCTTGGGTTAAGACCGTGCGGATTGTGCGGTCGTCATCTGCAACCAGAACAGTACCATCCATTTATGCGTCTCCTGAATTTTCTTTTGGAACAATGGGAAGCGATACCCGAAACACGGTGCGCCCAGGCACGGAGTCCACGGATATCCATCCGCCAACGTCCGCAATCAATTTACTGACAAGGGCAAGGCCAAGGCCGGTGCCGTTTTCACGACCTGAAATAAACGGTTCAAACACGTCAGCTGCAATATCAGGCGGCAGTCCGGGGCCATCGTCAATAATCTCGATTTGCAGCGGCAAACGCGCCGCTGAGCCGTCTTTTCGCTGCATGCGCAGGGATGGCTCGTAGAAGGTGTGCAGGGTAATCGTACCACCTGCGGATCCTGCTTGGGATGCGTTTTTTAGCAGATTTAGCAGAACCTGCAGCAACTGGTCAGGGTCCGCGTAGGTGGGTGGTAAGGACGGGTCATAGTCCTCAAGGAACATCATGTGTGCACCAAACCCCACGGATGCAGATTGGCGTGCGCGGTCCAGCACATCATGCAGGTTTACAGGTTGGCGATTGGGCGGTTGAAGGTTGCCGAACTGTTCGACCTGCTCCAGCAGCTTCACAACACGGCGGGATTCTTCGACGATTAGGTCGGTAAGTTCGCGGTCCTCATTGGACAGGGTCATCGACAAAAGCTGCGCGGCACCTGTAATGCCTGCCAGCGGGTTTTTGATTTCATGGGCCAGCATTTCCGCCATCCCGATGGCTGATCGCGCCGCACGTACTGATTTGGCGGACGTGTTCATGCGCATCGCCATTTCGCGCGGCTCAAATATCATCAACATCTGGTCGCCCGACTTCCCATCAGGTTCGTTCAGCGGTGCGAACTGTATGTTGCATTGCATCGGCATGCGCTCACCGCTGCTCACGTCGACGTCGTTCACGAACAGTGAAGAGCGATTTTCACTGGCACGCGCATAGGCGGCCTCTAGCGGTGAATCGATCATCACCTTGTCCCAAACACTCGCCCCGATAAGTGCCTTGGTGGACAGGTTCAAAAACGCCTCAGCCGCTGGGTTGCTTTGCGCAATCGTATCATCGCGGTTCAGAAGGAGTGCAGGCACCGGTAAGGAATTCCAAAGAGCATTCATATGACGGCCTCCTGTGCCAGCGCCTCGGGGAGTAGTTTGAAAACTTGTGCGGTTGAGCGTTGTGTAAGAACAGCTTTGCGCAAAGCTGGCTCTGGCTGGGAAATATCCATGTACCAACCCAAATGTTTACGGGCGACTTTGCCGCCAAGTTCGTCACCATAAAAAGACAACATGGCGTCGTAGTGGTTGGACACCATGTCGATGAAGGCAGACCCTTTTGGGGCTGTCGGTGCCACCTGCCCTGACAATTCCAACGCGACGTCGCGCAATATCCAAGGACGCCCCTGCGCACCGCGCCCGATCATCACCCCGTCAGCACCCGAGGCGTTCAGTGCAGTTTTAGCGGTTTTGCTATCAATGATATCGCCATTGGCAATTACTGGGATCGAAACAGCGTCTTTGATGGGTGCAATCGCATCCCAATCTGCACGGCCTTTGTAAAACTGACAGCGCGTGCGGCCATGAATAACAATCCGTGAAATACCTGCATTTTCAGCACGGACCGCCAATTCAGCGGCGTTCAGTAGCGCGTCGTCCCATCCAAGGCGGGTTTTCAGCGTTACAGGGATATCAACTGCACCAACGACGGCATCAATCAACGTTAGCGCGTGATCCAAATCGCGCAGCAGTGCAGAGCCGGAATAGCCACTCGTGACCTTCTTAGCTGGGCAACCCATGTTGATGTCGATCATCGCCGCGCCATTTGCTTCTACGTGACGCGCGGCCTCGGCCATCCAGTGCGCTTCGCGTCCGGCCAATTGTACGGCGGTGTTGCCTTGATTAAACCCAAGCTCCGCTTTCTCACGCACGCCGGGTTTCGCCTGAACCATTTCTTGGCTCGCGACCATTTCCGACACGACCCACCCTGCCCCGAATGACGCGACCAACTGGCGGAACGGCAAATCCGTAATGCCGGCCAGCGGCGCGAGGGCCACGGGGCTGTCAGGTGTGGGCAAGGGAAATTCACGGTACATGGGAATTGGCTATCGTGAATTTTGGGTATACTCAAGAAAGCACTGACTAATTATCAGGCACGAAACACAAAGTGCCTAATATTTGTGCGCACCCCTTGATCCCCTTCCCCCCAACCGTCCCGCTGGGTAGAACGGTGTGACAAGTAAGGACTTTCCCGACCATGAACGCCAAGCCAACAGTCGCCGCAATTATCGTTGCCGCCGGACGCGGAGTCCGCGCTGGTGGCGATGCGCCAAAGCAATGGCAGAAGATTGCTGGAAAAACTGTTGTAGAACATACGCTTGATCTGTTCACAGAACATCCCAGTGTAAGCGAAGTCGTTTTGGTGATCGCTGAAGCTGATCGCGATTGGGTCACGTCACTGGGCCTCGGTCAGAGGGCTTTGATCGCCATTGGCGGCGAAGATCGCGCGGCGTCTGTGCTGAATGGCGTGATGCAAACCCAAGCAGATCGCGTGTTGATCCACGATGGCGCTAGGTGCTGCTGCCCTCGTGATGTAATTTCGCGGGTTTTAGACGCGCTGGAACATAATGATGCCGCGGCCCCCGCACTGCCCGTCTCCGACGCACTTTGGACAGGGGCGGATGATGTTGTTACGGGTGTTCAGGACCGTACTGGCTTATACGCCGCCCAAACCCCCCAAGGGTTCACCCGTTCAGCAATATTGGACGCCCACCGGAAAAACACCGGCCCCGCTGCGGATGACGTCGAAGTAGCACGGCGCGCAGGTCTTGATGTCGCAATCGTTCAGGGCGATGCACGTAACCTTAAAATCACCACGCCCGATGACTTTGCGCGGGCCGCTAAACTGTTGGAGACATCAATGGACATTAGAACAGGCAACGGGTTTGACGTGCACCGCTTCGGGAATGGCGATCATGTTATGCTATGTGGTGTTAAGGTTCCTTATGAGCGTGGATTGCAAGGCCATTCGGACGCCGACGTTGGCATGCACACGGTGACGGACGCGATTTATGGAGCGCTGTGTCGCGGTGACATCGGCCAGCATTTCCCGCCCAGTGATCCGCAATGGAAAGGTGCCGAAAGCCATATTTTCCTTGCTCATGCCTGCGCTTTGGCGCGTGAGATGGGCTTCGCAATCACCCATATGGATTGCACGCTTATCTGTGAATTCCCGAAGATCGGCCCTGTTGCGCAATCAATGCGCGCCCGCATGGCCGAGATTATGGGCATCGATATTGACCGCGTGAGCGTTAAGGCCACAACCTCTGAACGCCTCGGCTTTACGGGGCGCGGCGAAGGCATTGCGGCGCTGGCAACAGTGACCCTTATTAAAGGAGCAGTAGCATGAAACAACGCTGGGCAGAAATCACGGCGACGTATTTTTACGTAGGCTACATGAAACCCGCTCCAGGGACTTGGGGGTCGCTTATGGCCCTGCCCCTTGCTTGGGTGATCTATGAATTCGGCGGCCTATGGCTGTTCCTCATCGCCATTCCTGCAGCCTATATCAAAGGTTACATCGCGACGAAAATCATGACCGAAGGCAAAGACAACCATGATCCGTCCGAGATCGTGATTGATGAAGTTGTCGGCCAATGGATCGCCCTTGCGCCTGTGATGATTGGTGCATCCTTTGTTGGCGTGTCGTCACTTACCCTATGGCCCGGTTGGATCGTCGCCTTCGCAGCGTTTCGCCTTTATGACATCACGAAACCCGGCCCAGTTGGTTGGGCGGATCGCAAAGATAACGCAACGGGCGTGATGTTGGATGATGTCATTGCCGGCCTTTTTGCCGCGCTTTGGGTGATTGTTCTTGCAGGAGTTTGGCACGGGGTTATGCAGTGACGCTGGCCAGCGATGTCGTCGCCTCAGCGATCGCTAAGGGGCTCACCATCACCACTGCGGAAAGCTGCACAGGTGGCTTGGTCAGTGCGGCAATCACAGACATCGCCGGAAGTTCTGCGATGTTTGAACGCGGGTTTGTTACCTATTCCAATGCTGCAAAAGTAGAAATGTTGTCCGTCTCGGAAGCTACCTTAGACGCGCATGGTGCGGTCAGCGAAAGCGTCGCAGCGCAGATGGCGACGGGAGCCGCAAATGCTGCGCGCGCAGATGTTGCCGTATCCGTTACAGGCATCGCAGGGCCAGGCGGATCAGAACACAAACCTGAAGGGCGCGTGTGTTTTGGCGTGGCGGCTGGCGGTTCCATTCAAACCAAAACCGTTGAATTCGGCCCCATTGGGCGTGCGCAGGTGCGTCAGCGTAGTGTTGAAGCCGCATTAACGCTGATTGTCGAAGTGATAGATTCACTTTAGCGACATTTTTAGGCGTTTCACGCTGGTCCCGCCTATAATTACGGCATTTGCCGAATGCCTGTAAATTATGCGGCCTCGAATCTCATTGCCTCTTTTTAAGCCGCAAAAAGTGCGCTTTGAGGTCTTCCAAATAAAATGGAGGAATATCCCATGAACGGAGCGGACACCGCTTGGATTATCGTCGCTACAGCACTCGTGTTGTTTATGACCCTACCCGGGTTGGCTTTGTTTTACGGTGGCCTTGTGCGCGCCCGCAACGTGCTCAGCGTGTTTATGCAGTGTTTCGGCATTGCCTGCCTGATGTCGGTGCTGTGGCTCGCGTTTGGGTACTCCATCGCATTTGGTGACGGCAACGCCTACTGGGGCGGTCTTGGTAAGATGTTCCTGAACGGCGTGGACGAAGAAACGATGGCGGGTAACATTCCCGAAGTCTTGTTCTTTGCTTTCCAGATGACATTCGCAATTATCACGCCTGCACTGATCGTCGGCGCCTATGTTGAGCGTATCGGTTTTGCCTTCGTGATGACATTCTCAGGCCTTTGGATGTTGATCTGCTACGCACCTGTTGCGCACTGGATCTGGGGTGGCGGCTTGTTGGCTGGCGCTGAATGGTCCCTGTTCGCTGATGGCGTAAACGACTTTGCTGGTGGTATTGTTGTTCACCAAACGGCGGGTCTTGCAGCGTTGATTGTTGCATTCTTCCTTGGCCCACGTCGTGACAAAGGCAAGCCACCGCACAACCCTGGTATGGTTATGATCGGTGCTGCGATGCTTTGGGTTGGTTGGTTCGGCTTTAACGGCGGATCACAACTGGCTGCTGATGCAGGTGCAGCGATGGCACTGACCGTGACGCATTTGTCCGCTGCTGCTGCGTCCCTGACGTGGGCGCTGTGGGAAAAGATCAAGTTCGGCAAAGCGTCATTGGTTGGTATCGTGACAGGTACAATTGCTGGTCTGGCGTCTGTGACACCGGCATCCGGTTTCATTAACCCGATCCAAGCGCTGATCATTGGTGCTGTTGCTGGTATCCTGTGTCAGGAAGCTGTGAACCTGATCCGCAACAAAGTGAAAATCGACGATACGCTGGACGTTTTCGCGGTGCACGGTGTTGGCGGTATCTTCGGGACAATCATGATTGCGGTCTTCGGGATCGGGTCATGGGCATCCCAATTGGGTGCGTTGGCGATCGTTGGCATCTTCACGACTGTTGTCACGGTTGCGCTGATCTACATCTGTAAAGCCATCACGCCGCTGCGCGTTGACGAAGAAACCGAAGTCGGTGGTCTGGATCTGGCCGTGCATGGTGAACGTGCCTACGACATCACAAGCTAATCGACCCAACAGGTCAGAAGATCAGGGCGCCTTCGGGCGCCCTTTTCTGTTTTTAGGTATGGTTTTTGGCTTTAAACGACGTCAAAGATCGCGTTGGTCTCATGCGTCGCAAGCGCGTCCCAAAGTGCAGATGCTTTCGTTGACCCAAGCAACGCCCCTGCTTTATCGCGCAGACGTACCTCGCGGGCTTCCAGCGTCATCGGCGCGTTGAGGTCATGGCTTTCGGTCAATCCGCTGCCATTTTTCAACGTCACTTGCACGCGTGCTTGCATTTCGCTCAGGCTTTCATCCGCTACGACGGTCACTTTGTCGCGGAATGCGACGAGCAGTGGATCGTGCGCTGTCGCATCGCTGTAGCTCGCAATGTTTGCTGTCGAAATCCCGTGTACCGCCATCGCTGCCGTATGCCTATACGAGAACTTCACCCCGAGCCCGGTGTCCGGTGACGGCTGATTGCATACGCTCATCCAGCGTGGATGAGTGGTAATCGTCATGTCCGCGATATCATCGCCGTCGACGCGCATATCGCTGATGGCTTCCAGCGCTGCATGTAGACCATGACAGCAGGCGTGGAATTTGTGGCTAATCCGGCTGATCATCCACGGGTCTTCGTCGGTCCATGCGGCTTCATCGCGCATGCCGTGGTGGGTGGCTGCAAAGCTTTCCAGTCCTTCAGGATCAGACGTCATACCAGCCTTTGCCCATGTGACCGCTTCGATTGCGGTTCGCGCTGCCAGTCCTGCGTTGAGCGGTTTACCCATGGTCCCGAACTGCCCCTTCAGGCCGGACGCCATGGTCGCCGTCAATCCTAGTGCGTGGTGGATTTGGGGGCGTTTGAGTTGCATCAACCGAGACAACGCAACAGTCGCGCCAAAAGCACCAGCGGTCGCTGTTTGGTGATACCCAATTTGGTAATGATCGCGACCCAGCCATTTACCGACCCGCACTGCGGCCTC
>CALBVZ010000089.1 GCA_937969445.1 uncultured Octadecabacter sp.
TGCGCTTGAGGCTGGGGATCGTGTCGCTGTTGAAAAGGCGCTGGCCTATCCCGAGGAATCCGCCGGTCGCCTTATGCAGGTCGAGGTCGTGCGTGCGCCGTCCCATTGGACGGTTGGAGAAGCGATTGATTACCTGCGTGCGTCCGACGATTTGCCGGAACATTTTTATCACGTCGTTCTTGTTGATCCACGTATGAAGCCAGAAGGTTATGTAGCGTTGGGGCGTTTACTTGGCACGCCGCGCGCGATCCATCTCACTGAATTGGTAGAGGCAAGCTTTCGAACGTTTCGTGTCGATCAGGATGAAGAAGATGTCGCCTATGCCTTCAACCAATACCACCTGATTTCGGCACCTGTTGTTGATGAAGATGACAGGCTGGTCGGCGTCATTACCATTGATGACGCGATGGTGGTGCTGGATGAGGAACACGACGAAGACATCCTGCGCCTTGCGGGTGTTGATGCTGAATCGAGCCTAACAGACAAAGTGATCGCGACCACCAAGCGGCGTTTCCCGTGGCTGGCGGTAAACTTGGTCACCGCGATTTTAGCCTCGCTTGTGATTGCAATGTTTGAAGACACCATCGCGACGCTTGTGGCGTTGGCGGTGTTGATGCCCATTGTGGCATCCATGGGGGGGAATGCGGGTACGCAATCGCTGACGGTTGCTGTGCGGTCTATCGCGACCAAAGACCTCACCGGCGCGAACGTTTGGCGGGTCATCAGGCGGGAAATCCTCGTGGGGCTCGTCAACGGCGCGATATTTGCTGTGATTATGGGACTCGTTGGTTGGGTTTGGTTCGGCCAACCTATGATTGGTGTGGTTATCGCATTGGCAATGGTCATCAACATGGTCGTCGCGGGCTTAGCGGGTACCGGTATCCCGGTCGTGCTTGAGAAAATGGGCGTTGATCCGGCCTTGGCATCCGGTGCATTTGTGACCACCGTTACGGATGTCGTCGGCTTCTTCTCCTTCCTAAGCCTCGCCGCGGTGATGCTCTTATGACCCTTCAGGATCGCAAAGACGCAGCCCGAAAATCCGCCTTCGCCGCGCGCAAAATCGCCCATCAAGCAGGCATGGGGCACGCTGGGCATCTGTCATCGGTGCTTGCTGGCTACCGCGGCGTGCCCCTCGCAGGCTACGCGCAGATGCGCACCGAAATAGATCCAACTGCCGCGATGGAAGAAGCCAGCGCACATGGCCCCGTTTGCCTGCCCGTGATTGAGGTCGCTGGAAGCCCACTGAAATTTCGCGCTTGGTCGCCTGACTGCAAAATGATCGACGGCGCTTTCGGTGCTCAAATCCCCGAAAGCGGTGAGTGGATCACGCCTGAAATCCTGATCGTGCCGCTTGTGGCATTCTCACGCAGCGGTGGGCGGCTTGGGTATGGTGGTGGTTTTTATGACCGCACCCTCGAAGGCTTGCGCGCGGTCAAGCCGACAATGGCCATCGGATTTGCATACACTGCACAGGAACTCGACGATCTGCCGCTCGAACCCACCGATCAACCACTTGATCTGATCGTCACCGAACAAGGCATCATCGAACCCTCTTAACCTTGCTTTTGTTTCAAAAATATCCCGGGGGAGTCCGCAGGACGGGGGCTGGCCCCCATTCCGCCCTTGCAACACCTGCCTGTGCTTGGAATACCCACCTCCATGAAAATACTCTTTCTTGGCGACGTCATGGGCCGCGCTGGCCGCACTGGAATTATCGAACGGCTTCCTAAGCTGCGCGAAGACTGGAAACTCGATTTTGTCGTGGTGAACGGCGAAAACGCATCCAACGGGGCAGGACTGACAGCTGCGCATGCTAAAGCACTGCTGGACGCGGGTGCCGATGTTCTGACGCTTGGCGATCATGCCTTTGATCAAAAAGATATGATGCAATTTTGCGAAGCAGAGCCGCGCATCATCCGCCCGCTGAACTATTCCAAGGCCTCACCCGGAAAGGGGTTTCGTGTGTTTGAGGCGACCCGCGGACGTAAGGTCCTCGTGGCCCAAGTCCTTGGTCAGGTCTTTATGAAACGCGCGTTTGATGATCCGTTTTCCGCAGTTGAAACCGTTCTGAAAACCCACCCGATGGGCGGTAACGTGCAGGCCAGCCTGATTGATGTGCACTGCGAAGCCACCTCCGAAAAGATGGCGATGGGCCATTACTGTGATGGGCGTGCGTCGATCGTTGTTGGCACACACACCCATGTGCCGACCTCAGACACAATGATTTTGCCCGGTGGCACGGCGTTTCAATCTGATGCTGGCATGTGCGGCGACTATAATTCCGTCATCGGCATGCAAAAAGAAGAACCGCTGCGCCGTTTTATAACAGGCATGCCCAAGTCGCGCTTTGAACCCGCCAAAGGCGAGGCGACGTTGTCTGGCATCTATGTGGAAACCGATGACCGTACGGGTAAAGCCACGCGCGTTGAACCCGTGCGTCAGGGCGGACGCCTTAGCCAGCAAGGTCCAATGTGAGGCTTGCGCCACCCCGCTCTCCACGCGAAACTAGATCAACACAGTTAAAGGACGCGTAATGCTCGAGCTTTTCGAAATTTCGCAAACAGGACAGGCAGTGCTAACGCTGACCGTTGTCGCGATCATGTTCGTGCTGTTTTTGCGCGAAAGCTACCCGACCGAGGTGGTCGCCCTGACGGGTGTTTCACTGCTGCTTGCGTCGGGTGTGTTGCCTTATGACGACGCGTTGGCTGTGCTATCCAACCCCGCGCCGTGGACGATTGCCGCGATGTTCATCGTAATGGGGGCATTGGTGCGCACGGGGTCGCTGGATGCGTTGACGGCGCTGGCAGAACGCAATGCCAAGACGCGACCCGCCTTGGCGCTGGGCGCATTGATGGCGTTTGTCGTGCTGGCATCTGCGATTGTGTCCAACACGCCCGTCGTGGTCGTGATGATTCCGATCTTTGTTCAATTGGCAAAATCGATGGGGCTTTCGGCCTCTAAACTGTTGATACCACTGTCTTACGGCGCGATCTTAGGGGGCACACTGACGTTGATCGGGACGTCCACGAACCTGCTTGTTGACGGTGTTGCACGCGCCGAAGGGCTTGAGCCGTTTACAATTTTCGAGGTCACTCCGCTCGGGATCGTGCTGGTCATTTGGGGCATGATTTACCTTGGCGTTATCGCACCGAAGCTGTTGCCGGACCGTGATAGCATGGCGAACCTTTTGTCTGATCGCTCAAAGATGCGCTTCTTTACCGAGGCGGTTATCCCGCCGGAATCCAACTTGATTGGCCGTGAGGTTACGGGTGTGCAGCTGTTCAAACGTGAGGGCGTGCGCTTGGTCGATGTTGTGCGGGGTGATACATCTTTGCGCCGCAATATGGCGGGTGTTGAGCTGGCCGTTGGTGACCGTGTGGTTTTGCGCACCGCGATGACAGAATTGCTGTCTTTGCAAGCCACCAAAGAGCTGAAACGCGTTGACCAAGTGTCCGCAGTCGAATCCCAAACGGTTGAGGTTTTGATCACACCGGGCTGTAAAATGATCGGCCGAACGCTGGGCGCGATGCGTCTGCGCCGCCGTTTTGGTGTGTATGTTTTGGCTGTGCATCGGCGCAATCAGAACATTGGTCGTCAGTTGGATGACCTTGTGGTGCGGGTTGGGGATACGCTTTTGTTGGAAGGGTCGGCAGAAGACATTCAGCGCCTCGCGACCGAGATGGATATGGTTGACGTTTCGCAGCCATCAGCGCGCGCGTATCGACGTGCGCAAGCCCCCATTGCGTTACTTGCACTTGCTATGATCGTCGGCCTCGCAGCGTTTGGCGTTGCTCCGATTTTCTTGCTTAGCATTCTTGCGGTCGCAATCGTTCTGATCACCCGTTGTATTGATGCGGATGAAGCCTTCGGTTTTGTTGATGGGCGTTTGCTGACCCTCATCTTTTCGATGCTTGCGGTAGGGGCCGCATTACAAGCGTCTGGCGCGGTTGAGCTGATTGTCAAAGGGGTTGCACCCGGTCTTGCGATGTTGCCGCCGTTCCTGATCATTTGGGCGATCTACTTGCTGACATCCGTGCTAACCGAAATGGTCAGCAACAACGCGGTTGCGGTGGTTGTCACCCCAATCGCCATCGGGCTGGCGCTAGAGCTTGGGTATGATCCACGTCCGTTGGTTGTGGCCGTTATGGTCGCGGCATCCGCCAGCTTTGCCACGCCAATTGGCTATCAGACCAACACATTGGTCTATGGTCCAGGTGGGTACAAATTTAGCGACTTCTTGAAGGTCGGCGTGCCATTGAACCTAAGCATCGGCATCTTGGCCTCTGCCGTTATCCCGTACCTCTGGCCGCTCTAGAGGGGCCAGAATACGAGGATTGATGGAATAGAAACGGCAACCACAAGCAATTCGAGCGGCAGGCCCATACGCCAGTAATCGCCAAACGAATACCCGCCGGGTCCAAGGATCAGCGTGTTGTTCTTATGGCCAATCGGCGTGAGATAGGCGCTGGATGCGGCAACTGCGACGGCCATCAAAAACGGGTCAGGGGACACGTCCAAAGATTGCGCCATCTGGATCGCGATAGGGGCCGCAACGATTGTAGTCGCTGTGTTATTCAGAACGTCAGACAGGGTCATGGTAACAATCATAAGCACCGTCAGGATCATCCACGGCGCGAGGCCACTGGTCAGCTGCACGAGCGAGCCTGAGATAAGTTCGGTGCCGCCAGACGTTTCTAACGCGGCGCCCAAGGGGATCATCGAGCCGAGGAGCACGACAACAGGCCACTCGATATGGGTATAAAGTTCTGAGATCGGCACAATCTTTGCCAATACATAGGCCACGACAACAAGCCCAAGGGCGATGGGCAGATAGACCAAACCAAAGCTCGCCAAGGCGACGGCACCGGCGAACAGACCAATCGCGAGCCAGACCTTAGAATTCGCAGTCACGGCAACGCCGCGATCCGCGAGCGGCAAGCAGCCAAGCCATTCCGTTACGTCATTGGCGGCGTCTTGTGGGGCAAGCAGCAACAGGATGTCGCCAGCCTCAATCACGGTTTTACGCATCTGGGATTTAACGGATTTGCCCTTGCGCGACAGGCCCATCAACACGGTGCGTTGACGCCATGCCAATCCGATGGCCTCGGCCGTTTTCCCAGTGATGCGCGAGGTTTCAGTCGCGACCACTTCGATTTTCACAAGGCCATCGGTCGCCGCAAGAAGTTCTTCGCGCTTCGTGTCCGAGAAATCGAGGTTCAACGCGGCGCGGAACTCATCCAAAGCCTCAGGTACGGCTTCCATAACCAGCACGTCACCAGCCTGAAGTTTGGTGTTCTTTGCAGTGCCATAACGGCGTTTACCGTCACGGATAAGACCAAGGATCGCGACGTCGTTTTTCTCAGCAATGTCATAGAGTTCGGAGACACGCTTGCCGATGTGTTTGCTCTTTTCGGGCACGGTCAGCTCGGCGAGGTAGTCTGTGTAACTGTCCAGTGTCGCGCCCGTGGCTTTGCCTTCGCGTGTCGGGATCAATCGCCAACCGATAAGGGCCACGAAAATCAAACCGGCAATCGCGGTGACGCCGCCGACAGGGGCGAAGTCAAACATCTTGAACGGCTCACCCAAGTTTTCCTCGCGGATGGAGGCGATGATAATATTCGGGGGCGTGCCGATAAGGGTGGCCATGCCGCCAAGGATCGTCGCGAAGCTAAGCGGCATCAGGGACAGGCCCGGATCACGGCCTGCTTTACGGGCGGTCTGAATGTCGACGGGCATCAGCAGCGCAAGGGCCGCGACGTTGTTCATGAAGGCCGACAGCAATCCACCGATTGCGCCCATAATCGCGATATGCGCGCCCAGTTTGCGCGATGCATCAACCAGTGTGCGGGTGATCAAATAGACGGCACCAGAGCGCACCAACCCTGCCGAAACCACTAGCACCAGCGCCACGATGATCGTGGCCGGATGGCCGAACCCTGAAAAGGCGTCTTTGGTGGGCACTGCCCCCAAAACCACGCCAACCATGAGGGCGGTGAAGGCCACAAGATCATAGCGAAAGCGCCCCCAAAGGAGCATGCCGAAAACTGCGGTAAAAAGCGAAAACAGGATAATTTGATCAGTTGTCATAATGCAGGTGTAACCTGTGAGGCGGGGGGCGAAAATAGATATTCTAAGGTAAAGCGAAACCTTGGGGCTCTGATCCGCCCGACATGGGATTGCAGGCCAGCGGGTGCGTGCCCTATAGAGAGCGCTGAAACACTAAACTAATTTACAGATTTTCTAATCGGGAGACGTCGCATGGCAGGCCACTCAAAATGGGCGAATATTCAGCACCGCAAAGGGCGCCAAGATAAAATTCGCGGCAAGTTGTTTTCCAAATTGTCCAAAGAGATCACGATTGCCGCCAAGATGGGCGACCCTGATGTAGACAACAATCCACGTCTGCGTATGGCCGTAAAAGAAGCCAAAAGCCTGTCGATGCCAAAGGACAACATCGACCGCGCCATTAAGAAGGCAATCGGTGGCGATGCCGAGAACTACGACGAGATCCGTTACGAAGGCTACGGCCCCGGTGGTGTTGCTGTGATCGTTGAAGCGATGACCGACAACAAAAACCGCACGGCATCGACCGTGCGATCCACGTTTTCCAAATCGGGGGGCAACTTGGGTGAAACCGGATCTGTTGGGTTCATGTTCGATCGCAAGGGCGAAGTTGTTTATCCAGCTTCCGTGGGGGATGCGGACACGGTGATGATGGCCGCTATTGAGGCTGGCGCTGAAGACGTGCAAAGCGACGATGAAAACCACGTCATTTTGTGTGCTGATACGGATTTGAATGACGTTTCTACGGCTCTTGAAGCTGAACTGGGCGAGTCTGAATCAACGAAGTTGATCTGGCTGCCAAACATCAAGTCTGACCTCGACGTTGAAGGCGTTGAAAAGCTGATGCGTTTGGTTGATGCGCTTGAGGATGACGACGATATCCAGAAAGTCACAACCAACATGGATGCGACCGACGAGGTTATGCAGGCTTACGCCGAGCTGGAGGGTTGATCTGATTGGAGCCGCTGGCGCGGCTTCACGCTTATTGGATTGTTTGATTAGTGTGAGCCAATCACGGTGCAGGAGGGTTCCTTGCTGCACCGTACGCCTTCGGCGAGGATATTTCTAAAACAGAAGCAAAGGGTATGGAGCGCGATGCTTTCGGGTTTTTTGAATGGTTTTGGCGTTTCAATTTCTTTGATCTTGGCGATTGGGGCGCAAAATGCGTTCTTGCTGAAGCAAGGGTTACGGCGCGAGCATGTATTGCCTTTGGTTTTGGTTTGCGCGTTTTCAGATGCGATGTTGATGACGGTCGGGGTGTTTGGGTTCACAGCCTTGACTGACGTTTTGCCCGCGCTTGCACCTGCGATGCTTTGGCTTGGGGTGGCGTTTCTATTCGTCTATGGGGCGTTCAGTTTTTGGCGCGCTTGGAAGGGTGGGACGGCGCTTGATCCTGCGAGCGGCGCTGGGACATCGTTGAAGGCGGCGGTTCTGTTTTGCCTCGCGATTACCTATTTGAACCCGCATGTTTATTTGGACACGGTACTGCTTGTCGGGTCCATCGCGACACGATTTGAGGGCGCGGAAGTTGCGTTCTGGGCTGGGGCCGTGACGTCATCCTTCGTGTTCTTTTTCAGTCTTGGGTATGGGGCGCGACTGCTCGCACCCGTGATGGCCAAGCCAGGTTCATGGCGTGTTCTTGAGGCGCTTATTGGTTGTGTGATGTGGGCCATTGCTTTGGGCTTGATCTTCAAGGGTTAGAGGCGTTTGGTGCGGGTATGGCTGCACAAGATCGACCCCTTGTTGGAATGTTCTGGATGGTCCTGACGGGCCTGAATTTCGTGGCTGTTACCGCCATTGTGAAACACGTCGGGTCTGATGTTCCTGCCGCACAGGGCGCGTTTTTGCGGTACTTGCTTGGCCTCGTGTTTCTAATCCCGATGATAGGGCCGATCATGGCGGCGCGTCTGACAAAACGGCAGCTTAAACTGTTTGCCGGGCGCGGCGTGGTGCACACGATTGCTGTCATCCTTTGGTTCTATGCCATGGCCCGCATCCCGATCGCGGATGTGACGGCGATGAATTATCTGTCCCCTGTTTACGTAACCTTGGGTGCCGCGTTGCTGTTAAAGGAGGCATTGCCGCCGCGCCGTTTGGCGGCTGTGGTGATGGCGCTGATAGGGGCAATTATTATTTTGCGACCCGGTTTTCGCGAAATTGACCCAGGTCATATTGCGATGCTTGGAACGGCGTTGATGTTCGCAGCGGGGTATTTGATTGCCAAGCAGCTGAGTGGCGAAGTCAGCGCTGCGGTGGTTGTGGGAATGTTGTCGATCACGGTGACCATTGGTCTTGCGCCGTTTGCTTGGGTGGTTTGGGTTCCTGTCAGCATGGCAGACGTTGGCTGGCTGTTCCTTGTGGCGTGCTTTGCTACAGCAGGTCATTATTCAATGACACTGGCGTTTGCTTCGGCGCCGTTGACGGTCACCCAACCGGTTACGTTCTTGCAGCTGATTTGGGCCGTATTGCTTGGGGCGTTGGTCTTTAGCGAACCGGTGGATGGTTGGGTTGTGTTTGGCGGCGCGGTTATCATGGCATCGATCAGCTTTATCACATGGCGTGAAGCCGTGGCGAAGCGGCGTATTACCCCTACGGCACACCAGACCAAAGGTTAGTTTCGTTCGCTCACCCCCTCGACTCTTGGCCCAACAGACCCAATATAACGGACATGTCATTACCACCGGGATTTCTTGATGAGCTTCGCACGCGGCTGTCCATTGGGCAGGTCGTTGGGCGTAAGGTCATGTGGGATCAGCGCAAGTCCAACCAAGGTAAGGGCGATTTGTGGGC
>CALBVZ010000090.1 GCA_937969445.1 uncultured Octadecabacter sp.
TTCATACCGACGATGGAATAGCGCCCGCGAATTTCCCCGCCGGTGACTGACTCAAGCAGAAATGCGTCTTTGCCAGCGCCTGTTAGTTTGAGCATTAACGACACAGGTGTGTCGAGGTCCGCTGTCAGCCGTGTATAGACGATCTGGTTTTCGCCCGCGTTATAGCCAGCGCTGAATGTTTCGAAATCGGGTGTCATGATTTACCGGAAATTCGTGTGAACAGCGTTGAGCGCTTGTTCGTTGATCTGAACATCAGTACGCAACTGCACAGTGCGGTTGTAAAACTCATAGATGTCTTGCGCGATGCCTTCGCCAACGGTTTCAGCCACGGATGCGACTTCGGCGCTGTAGGCTTCATCGGCTTCATCTGCGGCTGTGATTGCGTCGAGACGGACGATAATCGCGTTGCCTTCGTTTGGAATTACACGCACGTCGCCTTGTTCCATTTCGAAGATCTCGGTCAGAAACGTGCTTGGTGCGCCATTGATAAACCCACGACGTGTGATGTTCGTCTCTTGGATCGCATCGAGGTCAAGGAACGCGAAATCCTGAACCGCTGAACTGAGCTGCGCCTGTTTGTCTTCGGCGGCTGCAATAACAGCGGCTGCGGTTTCTTGCGCTTCCCATCCTGCAACGACGTCCTCGCGGATGTCATTCAACGGGATCAGGTCTGGTTCGCGAATTTCAACGACTTCAAGGGCGAACAAGCCGCCATCGTCCAGTTCCGCCAATTCAGGGTAATCACCAACGTTTTGCGTTACAGCCAATTCACGGAAGGCTGCGTAGGCCGCGATGCCATCTGTTGTCACGCTGGTGAAATCAAGCTCGCCGAGCACCATGTCCGTTTGTTCAACCAAGTTATCCAGCGTCGCGCCACCTGCCAAAAGGTTGGTGATCGGGTCGATCTGGTCTTCGATTACGCGGCGCGCACGGGCTGCCGATTGGTCTTCGCGCAGTTGCGGCAAGGCCTCTTCAAAAGTCGTGTTGCGTGCGGCAAGGACAGCGTT
Organism: uncultured Octadecabacter sp.; assembly: GCA_937969445.1. Taxonomy (GTDB): domain Bacteria; phylum Pseudomonadota; class Alphaproteobacteria; order Rhodobacterales; family Rhodobacteraceae; genus Octadecabacter. The sequence goes on from CALBVZ010000090.1 coordinate 1,008, forward strand.
CATGCGAAACAGTGTCGGGCCAAGGTCGCTGGGGAAGGGGCCCGAAACGCCACCGGTTTCTGATGCGAAGATCGCAGCGCCCGCGTCACCCATTTCGGCCTCGGTCACATCGCCGCCATCCACATCGGACAAGCTAAGGCCACGTTCTTCAACCAATTCCGGGAAAGTCGTTTCGCCTGCGTTAATCGCATCAAGTGCTGTCTGTGCGTCTTCTTCACTGGAAAACACCAAGCGTTCGATCAAGCGACGTTCTGCTTGGACGAACTCGTCGATGCGCTCTTCGTATTCAGCGCGCAGCTCGGTTTCATCAACGGGCATGTCGTCTTGGATCATATCAGGTGTCAGCCAGACATAGCGAAGAACGCGCGTTTCTAAGCTGGTGTAGAGCTCAGGATTTGTATCGTAGTGGGCTTGTAGGTCTGCATCTGTCGGCTCAGGCAAGGTGATTTCAACGTTGTCAGACGTCAAAGGTGCCCATGTGAATGTGCGGCCTTCACGGGTGAATTTCGCCACGACTTCGCCGAAAACAAGCGGATCAGAGACGCCTGTAAAGACAGCGCCTTGAAGCAATGCCCGCGATGCGCCGTCACGCAGGTCGGTTTCATATTCGCGCACGTTGGTGTTCGAGCGCGCAAGCGTTTCACGGTAGACCGTGCGATCAAACGCGCCATCAAGGCCACGGAAAGACGGGTTCGCGAGAACCTGTTCACCAACAACGTCATCCCCAACCGACAGGCCTAGCATCGCGGCTTCGCTGTCTAGGCTGCGTTCGGCAACGACAGTTTGCAGCGCACGTGCTGGAAGGTTCGCGGCCTGCGCTTCAGGGAAGGACAAAGCACGGCCAGCTTGCGCGCTGGCGATGCTGATTTGGGACTGTAATTCCTGATAGTACCGCTGCACCGAAACGGGTTTTTCGCCAACCGAACCGATAGAGCTGATATTGCCAGAAAGTCCCGTAGCGCCAAAGCCCATGAGTCCGACAAACAACAGACCCATAATGATCCATACAAAGAAGTTTTTAGTCTTGCCGTTGGCCATGATGCAGTCGCCTAGAATTAAGTCCGTTTAACGTTTGCAACTGAATAGGCGGGGCGTGGGCCGCGTGCAAGCGAACTTAGCCGTGATAGGCCACCAGACGGTCAAACAATGCCGTTATTCCGGCACGATCGACATTTGCGAAAGCCATGCGAAGGTGTTGCGTTCCTTCACCGTCAGGCATGAACATCGTGCCGGGCAGGCACAAAACACCGGATTTCTTTACCAAATCGCGGGCTAAGTCATCGGAAGCCATATCGAACGGGTGCTTGATATAGGCGAAATAGGCACCGCACCCTTCAAGAACCCAACCATGTTTCGCCAACCGTGGAAATTGTTCTTCAATCGCGGCGCGACGGTCCAGAATTTCCAAACGTTCACCTGCCAGCCAATCGGTAAGGTTCTGCATCCCCCAAAGGGCGGCGTGCTGGCCAAGCTGGTTGGGGCAAATCGTGACCGTGTCGAGGAACTTTTCGACCTCAACCAAACGGGACGGAGACGCGACCAGTGCACCAACACGGTGACCCGTCAAACGGTAGGCCTTTGAGAAAGAATAAAGCTGGATCAGCGTGTCGCCCCAGCTTGGGTCCTGAAACAGATCATGCGGTGCGCCCGTTCGGCTGTCAAAGTCGCGGTAGGTTTCATCGATGATCAACGCGATCTTATGGGTGCGGGCGAGGTCTGCAAATGCCTGTACCGTTTCTGCCGGATATTCGACGCCACCTGGATTGTTTGGTGTTACCAAAACAATTGCACGGGTCTTGGGTGTTATAAGTGCTTCAGCGTCCTTCGCGTTCGGGACAAGGCCCCCGGTCGCTGCCAAAGGAACGGTTTTCACGCCGGCCATGTCCAACCACATGCGGTGGTTGAAGTAGTACGGAACCGGTAAGATGACCTCGTCGCCTTCTGCGCAAAGCGTTGAAATCGCAGCGGTAAACGCCTGATTGCAGCCAGATGTGATGGCAACGTTGTCCGCTGAAATCTGCCCGCCATAGCTGCCCGACCACTGTTTGGCCACTTCTTCACGCAGCTCAGGCAAACCCAACACTGGGCCGTATAAATGCGCTTCGTCGTTGTCGACGATGATCTGCGCCATCGCTTGGCGCATCGCCAAGGGCGGTGGATCAACGGGTGCGGCTTGGCTCACATTGATCAGTGGGCGATCAGTGAAGTCGACCCCGTCCAACCAGCGACGCGCTTCCATAACGGGCGGCGAAAAGGTGGTGGCTGTGCGGGGCAGGGTCGGTTTCATTTAGTCTTTGCCACGATACGGTTCGACATATTGCAGCGCCATATCCCATGGGAAGAAGATCCAGGTGTCTTGGGACACGCCTGTGATGAACGTATCCACCTGCGGTTCACCTTCTGGTTTGGCATAAACCGTCGCGAAATGGGCGTTCGGGTACAACTCGCGCACCAGTTCAAGGGTTTTACCGCTGTCTACGAGATCGTCGATTACCAGAATGCCAGTGCCATCGCCCATCATTTCAACATCAGGTGATTTGAGAACCTTAGCCTCGCGGCGCTCATCGGCTTTGCCGCCACCGGAATGATAGGACACAACGGAAATCGTATCGACTGTGCGCACGTCAAGTTCACGCGCGATGATCATTGCAGGGGCCATTCCGCCGCGTGTGATCGCGACAACGGCTTTCCATGCGCCATCGTTCGGGCCTTTGCCATCAAGACGCCATGCAAGCGCGCGGCTGTCGCGGTGGATTTGGTCCCAAGAGATGTGGAACCCTTTTTCGTGTGGCAGACGGTCGGTCATTTTCGATCCTTCAGGTCGGTCGTATTAACGGGTCAATATTAGGCGTAGGCCAAGCGCACAAAGAACTGCTGCGGCTACCCGATCAAGGACCGGCTTCAGTCGCAAGTATCCAGTGCGGACGGGAGGCGTTGAGAGGGCAAGCGCGAAACCGACATAGGCCAATAGTTCTACTGCAAATTGATTGAAAACAATCAAAGCATTTTCGGCAAACCCCATGCCCGAAGGGAAGATCACGACCAGCACTGAGGCGGCGAATAGCATGGACTTCGGGTTCGCAAGGTTTGCAGCGATCCCAGACAGAACGGCTCGTTGCTCTGGCACGCTGTTATCTGCTGAAAGCAGCTTTGGTGCGTTGCGCCACATCTTGATGGCCAGCCAGATCAAATAGGCCGCACCGACCAACTTCGCCCCAGTATAGGCCCAAGGAAACAACGCAAAGATTGCATCCAACCCCAACAGCGCCATTCCAGTCCATGCTGACGCCATCAGCGCGAGGCCAAATCCGGTTTTGATCCCCTCAATCCGTCCACCAGTCAGCGTTGCGCGCAAGGCGATAAGCATGGCTGGGCCAGGGCTGATGAGCGCGGCAAGCAGCGTTAAGTTGAATGCAAGAAGATGCGTCCACTCCATCAAATGCTATCCTTTGGAAGGCGACATGTCAGGGGCGTCGACAGCTTTCATGCCAACAACGTGGTAACCCGCATCCACGTGGTGCGTTTCTCCCGTCACACCTGTGCTGAGGTCAGACAACAGATACAACGCAGAACCGCCAACTTCATCAATAGAAACGTTCTTGCGCAGCGGCGAGTTGTATTCGTTCCATTTAAGGATGTAGCGGAAATCACCGATGCCGGACGCTGCAAGTGTTTTGATTGGACCCGCAGAGATCGCGTTAACACGGATACCGTCTTTGCCGAGGTCTTCAGCCAAGTAGCGCACGCTGGCTTCCAAAGCGGCCTTAGCGACGCCCATCACGTTGTAGTGCGGCATGATCCGTTCGGCACCGTAATAGGTGAGGGTAATGGCGCTGCCGCCTTTGTTCATCATCTTCTCAGCCCGCTGCATGACAGCTGTGAAGGAATAGACCGAGATGTCCATCGTCATGCGAAAGTTGTCAGAGCTGGTGTCTACGTAACGTCCACGAAGTTCACTTTTGTCCGAGAAACCAATGGCATGAACGACGAAGTCAATGTTGTCCCAGTGTTCCTTTATACCGTCAAACAAACCATCAATTGATGCGTCGTCGCTGACGTCACAGGGAAGAACGATATCTGAACCTAGCGAAGCCGCCAACGGATCAACGCGTTTCTTCAAGGCATCACCTTGATAAGAGAACGCAAGTTCCGCGCCCGCATCAGCGAGAGCTTTCGCAATGCCCCATGCAATGGATTTGTCGTTGGCGAGGCCCATAATCAGGCCGCGTTTTCCTTGCATCAAATTGGATGACATAATTTTCCCTTCACTGCGTTTTTTGTGTACGCACTCGTTTGGCCGCAAATTGGCGGATCTTGTTGCATTGGTTTAGGCGATAGGGGCTGCTCCTACAAGATCAGAGCGAACTAAGGATTGCACTTGACCACACCCGTGTCGCGCCCACCTATATAGTGGGCGCACCTAAAGGATAAGACAGATGGCGGACAGAAGCGGAAAATTTGCAGGCGATGACCCTTTTGCGATTGCAAGGGCGTGGTTGGCCGATGCGGAAGTCACCGAGCCGAACGATCCAAACGCTATAGCGCTTTCGACGGTTGATGCGGACGGGATGCCGAATGCGCGAATGGTGTTGCTGAAAGAAATCGAAGCGGATGCCTTCGTGTTTTACACAAACTACGACAGCGCCAAGGGGCAGGAGCTGGCCCAGTCCGGCAAAGCGGCTTTTGTGATGCACTGGAAATCACAGCGCCGCCAAATCCGGGTTCGCGGCACGGTTGTGCGTGAAGACGGCCCGCAGGCTGATGCATACTACGCCTCACGTAGTCTCAAAAGTAGACTAGGGGCGTGGGCCTCAAAACAGTCCCAGCCCCTGTCCTCGCGTGCGACGCTGATCGGGGAGGTTGCGAAGGTGACTGCGACCAAGGGGATCAACCCTGACCGCCCACCATTTTGGGGTGGTTTCCGAATCTCTCCGACTGAAATTGAGTTTTGGGCCGATGGTGACTTTAGGTTGCATGATCGGTTCCGTTGGTCGCGTTCTAGCCTGCGTGAGCCTTGGAAAATTGAGCGATTGAACCCCTAATTTTTCACGCTTCGTGAAAATTGCCACGTAGGAGCGCTTGTCTTTTCGGATTTTACCGTTCAGTAAACTATTGGGTGGAACACGTTTGCGTTAGTTTTGGGGGCGCGCAGACAAAGACAAGATTGATACCAAAATGAACACTGACGAATACATTATGGACGGCCATGTGAAGTGGTTTGACCCGGGTAAAGGGTTCGGGTTTATTGTCGCGATAGACGGTGGGCCTGACATTTTGTTGCACGCTAATGTGTTACGCAACTTCGGCCAAAGCTCGGTGACAGACGGCACGGGCATTCAAGTCATGGTTACGAAAACGGACCGCGGTTTGCAGGCATCTGAGGTCTTGTCGATCGAGCAGAGTTTGGAACCAGTATCAAGCGGCTTGGCCGATTTTGCAGAATTCGATCCTGAAGAGATTGCAGCGGCTCCGGTAGAGCCCGCACGCGTCAAATGGTTCGACAAAGCAAAAGGTTTCGGATTTGCCAATGTGTTTGGCGACGATGCTGACGTGTTTGTGCATATCGAAGTCTTGCGCCTTGCCGGGCTTGCTGATTTGCTTCCGGGCGAAGCCATTGCGCTGCGGGCCATTGAAGGTAAACGCGGGCTCATGGCGGCAGAGGTTTTGCCATGGGAAAGCGCAGTTCCCCGCGATTAATAACGGGACTAATTACAGCACTAATTGCAGCGGTTTCATTTACCGGTGCAGTCAATGCTGGCTGTTCTCCAGATACGGTGACCATTCGGGATGATGCGGGAACGGTTCAGTTCACTGTTGATGTTGCCGACTCAGTCGAAGAACGGTCGCAAGGTCTGATGTTCGTCGAAGAGATGGCGACGATGCAGGGGATGCTGTTCGTCTATGAACGCCCACAGCGTGCAAGTTTCTGGATGCGCAACACGCTGATCCCGTTGGATATGGTGTTTGCGGATGAAAATGGCGTTGTGCAAAACATTCACGCAATGGCGCAGCCCTTGGATGAAACACCTATTTTTGGCGGTGAAGACATTCAGTTCGTGTTGGAAATCAACGGCGGATTGGCCGCAATGCTTGGTCTTGAGGTCGGCGATCAACTGCAACACCCAAGCTTTGGCAACGATGCTGTTTGGCCTTGTGAAATCAATTGAACATTTTCGTCTTTTTGGGCTTTCCAACCGTGCGAACAGGCATTAGATGAGGCCTCGGTTCGGGGCGTGGCGCAGCCTGGTAGCGCACTTGCATGGGGTGCAAGGGGTCGGAGGTTCGAATCCTCTCGCCCCGACCAATCAACTGAACCTTACGTAATCACGATATTGGACGACCCCGGAAGCTGCGACGCAAATTGAGGGCCCATCAGCTGAGATGGAGTAAAGGCCCCACTCAATCCCGTGGTTTCCAGCAAATGCCGACTGACGCGTATCGAAGACTGCACCGTGAGTGCATAACCGTTGGCCGTAGTGAGTCGCGCCGAGCGTACCTGACCGGCCGCATTTCGCACTTCACCCCATACGTACATGTGACTGTTTTCCAGCATATG
>CALBVZ010000091.1 GCA_937969445.1 uncultured Octadecabacter sp.
GCTGGATGATCGCCTGAATGACACCAAAGCAGGCGACATCGTTGAACACTGCCCCGCCCTGCCTGCGATCACGCAAAACATCGCCACGCGTATCGCCACCCATGGCGGCGCGGCGTTGATCATTGATTACGGGGATTGGCATTCCCTTGGCGACACCCTTCAAGCGCTGCAAAATCACGCGCCTGTTGACCCATTCGCAAACGCAGGCGAGGCCGACATCACCGCGCATGTGGACTTTGAGGCCGTCGCCACTAATGCAGCGCCAGCCATGCACACGCGCCTCACGCCGCAAGGCATCTTTCTGGAGCGCCTTGGCATAACGCAGCGGGCCCAGACACTTGCGCAAAAACTGCGCGATGATGCCCTTAATCAGCATATTGCAGCACACCGCCGCTTGACGCACCCGTCAGAAATGGGTTCGCTTTTTAAAGTACTGGGGCTATACCCTGATGGTGCCCCACCACCTGCGGGACTAGAACCATGACCCTTGAAATCATTACCGCCGAAAGCCTTGCCCCATTCCGCCATGGGTTCTTCACTCGTCGCGGCGGTGCGTCTTCTGGTGTGTTCGAAGGCCTCAACTGCGGCACCGGTAGTTCCGATCAGCACGAAGCCGTCACCATCAACCGCGACCGCGTGGCGGATGCAATGGGTGTGAAGCCGGACGCCTTGATGGGCGTATACCAAGTTCATTCACCAGATGTGATTACCGTCACCGCCCCCAACACAGACCGGCCCAAAGCAGACGCAATGGTCACGGCGACGCCGGGCGTCGCGCTGTCGGTCCTGTCCGCCGATTGCCAGCCCGTCCTGTTTGCCGATTCAAACGCGGGCGTCATCGGTGCGGCCCATGCTGGTTGGAAAGGTGCGCTAGACGGCGTTCTTGAATCCACCCTTGATGCGATGGAGGCCCTTGGAGCCAAACGCGACAATATCTCAGCCGTCATCGGGCCCTGCATCAGCCAAACCGCCTATGAGGTCGGACCAGAGTTCTTTGAGGACTTCATCACCAAAGACCCAGCCTTCGCGCGTTTCTTTGCCAATGGTGAAAACGGCAAATATCAATTCGACCTTCCCGCCCTCGGCATGCATCGCTTGCGGACCGCTGGTGTGGGACAAGTAGAATGGACGCGCCACTGCACCTATGCTGATCCTGACCGCTTCTATAGCTACCGTCGCACGACTCATAATAAAGAAGCTGACTACGGCCGCTTGATCGCAGCTATCACGCTCGGGCCAGCGATCTGATCTAGACTGAAATGCGGCAGGCCTTGCCATTTCCATGCCAAACTCAACCGGAAACAATCCACCCAATTCGCGGCGGACTGTCCACAAATATGCGCAATACCCTTATTTAACGCACCTTCACGGCGCTTCGGGGCATCGCCACATTTTCCGCATTCTCGCGTACCGATTTTTTGAAATTTTCAACAACGGGCCAAACTCATGCCGCTTTGCAACGTCATCTTAATCCCATCGAGCAAGAAGACAAACATGAGGAAAAGCCCATGACGAAGACACCACGCTGGTTGCAATCCACAATTGCAGAAGCCAAATCATGCAACACCAAGATGCCTTGGGAACGTGGCCTACGCCGCGAAGCCTTTATGGCCAGCCGACGGGCTGTTGCGGCACTCGCTGAAATGGATATGCGCACAGCGCGTCCAGCAGCCTAAATAGACCAACATCGCCGGCGCCTTCCCCTCGCTGGCCCGACAATCGCCGCCCCTTGGCATTCGGGGGCGGCGATTCTCGTTTAGGGGCTTTGAACCCTTCCACCAGAATCGCCAATTATGGCAGCAGCGTTTTCATACGCTCAACAATCCGCGAAATTTTGCGTTGATTGATCCTGATTTCCGCCCGAAATGTCGAAAAGTTTGACGCATCTCGTCGGTTTAGGACACACTCTAGCGAACGAAACGCTCCTCAGATGTTGTTGGCGGGGGCCAACAGATGATGTGACCAACCAGACTGGTGATCGCATGATGAATACGACCCCCTCAGCCCGCGCAGGCCTCGCGCAGGCAAAACGCAAAGTTCCGGTGGCCTCCTCAGCCCGGTTTACTCAGCATGACGGACGACCTCAGCGCGCGAAGCAACTCATGCGCCGCTATGAGGTCGTCCATCTGCTTCCCAATGGCGACATTGACGACTTTACCCGTATCGCTCCGGCGCATCATGCGTTTGAAGATAGCTTTGGCTCTCTCGCACGTGGGGCCCTGCTTAAAACTGAGCGCGGCGTTGTTGCCATCGAAGACATCCTGCCTGGTGATCAGGTCAAAACGGTTACCAATGGGTTCCAAAAGGTGCTCTGGCGCGGCGCGATGACGTTGGTCCCGAATTCACCGCAGCAAGATGAACGCATGGGAAAGCTCGTGCGCTTTTCCGCAGACTCGCTTGGAATTGGCCGCCCGATGCCTGATCTATTGCTCGGTCCATCCGCGCGACTTTATCAAAAATCACCCGCACTTGAACGCATTACAGGGCAAGAAGCCGCCTTCGTTCCCGCAACCGATCTTGTCGATGGCGTGAACGTTGTCGAAGTTCAGCCGCAAGCACCAGTACAAGTCTTCCAATTGGGGTTCAGCGCCCATGAACGGATCGCGGTGAACGGTGTCGAAGTAGACAGCCAAAATCCCGGCGCGCGCCATGAACTCGGCCTGCGCGGTGATATGCTTGGGCTCTATTTGGATCTATTTCCACACGTTGAGCGGATCGAGGACTTTGGGATGTTGATGCACCCGCGTCTGTCCTTGCAAGATCTGGATCTAGGCGCGGTTGCTTAAGGGCGCGATTATGCGTCGCGCTTCAGCCGTTCTTCAAGGACATCAAACGGCACACCCGGTTCATCTTTTGCACCGCGAATGACCAATGATGTCTTCACGCTCGCCACGTTTTCCGCACTGGTCAGATCTTCTGTCAGGAAGTTTTGGAACGTGCGCAAATCGGGCGCTGCGCATTTCAGAACAAAGTCCACCTCGCCGTTCAGCATGTGGCATTCACGAACAAGCGGCCACTCTTGGCATTTCGCTTCGAACGCACTGAGATCAATCTCGGCCTGAGATACCAATCCGACCATCGCAAATACCTGAACCTCAAAGCCCAGTTCGCGCGCGTTTACGTCCGCATGGTAGCCGCGAATAAAGCCCTGCTCTTCCAATGTGCGTACACGGCGCAAACACGGAGGCGCTGAAATACCGACGCGTTTTGCCAATTCTACGTTGGTCATTCGCCCATCCGCTTGCAGCTCTGCAAGAATCATCCGGTCGATTTCGTCTAACTTCTGTCCTGGCATGGTTGCGCGCGTCCCCTATTGGCTGTCGCGATTCATACGCGTGCGCCCAGGTAGACGCAACATTATTTCAAATCTCCGCAACAACGTTTCATTGTATCAAACCACCGCGATGTCTCTTTTACCCCGTCAACCGCGCGCGTATACGCTTAGAAAATCAAAACGGGAGTCTCTCATGGCTGACACGCGCAAAACCAAAGTTCTTATCATCGGCTCCGGCCCCGCAGGATACACCGCAGGCGTTTATGCCAGCCGTGCAATGCTGAACCCGATCCTCGTGCAGGGCATTGAACCTGGCGGCCAATTGACGACAACAACCGAAGTCGAAAACTGGCCTGGCGATAGCCACGTCCAAGGCCCCGATTTGATGGTCCGCATGGAAGCCCATGCCCGCGATATGGGCTGTGAAATCATTGGCGACATCATTTCGTCCGTGGATTTTTCCAAACGCCCCTTCATCTGTCAGTCCGACAGCGGCACAGTTTATGAAGCCGACGCAATCATCCTCGCAACGGGTGCGCGCGCGAAATGGCTCGGCCTGCCGTCTGAAGAAGCCTTCAAAGGCTTTGGCGTATCGGCTTGTGCCACTTGCGACGGCTTCTTTTACCGCGGCATGGAAATCGTTGTCGTCGGTGGTGGCAACACAGCCGTTGAAGAAGCGCTTTTCCTCACGAACTTTGCGTCCAAGGTCACACTGGTGCACCGCCGCGATGAGCTGCGTTCAGAGAAAATCCTTGAAGATCGCCTGATGAAGCACCCGAAAATCGAAACCCTCTGGTTCCATGAAATCGAAGAAGTCTACGGCACCGATATGCCAAAAGGCGTCGAAGGCGTGAAAGTCAAACACACCAAGACGGGCGAAATCACGGACCTGCCGTGCAAAGGCGTGTTCATCGCCATCGGCCACGCGCCAGCGAACGAATTGGTCAAAGACGTTCTTGAAACCCACATGGGCGGCTATGTTGTCACCAAACCGGACAGCACAGAAACCTCCATTCCGGGTGTCTACGCTGCAGGCGATCTGACCGACCACAAATACCGCCAAGCCGTCACATCCGCCGGCATGGGCTGTATGGCCGCGCTCGAAGCCGAACGCTGGTTGGCTGAGCAAGAGTAAACCGCTTTAACGCGTTTCCCTCGCATCGTGGGGAACGCGTCCGACGACCAACGCAAAACAACTCAAGGTGGGAATTTTTTCAGTTATTCTCCCTATAATTGTAGACACGCCTCCGGCATAAAGAGATCCCGTCAACAATTATGAGGTGTTTGCTTGCTATTCATTCCAAGATTGCTCGCCCTGTCGATCGGCGTCACGCTACGCATGATCGTTCCACTTTTTGTTATTCTGTTCGCTTCAGGCTTTTTCTGGCTCGTTGTCGGCATTTTCACTCTCGGTTTGTCCAGCCACATTAGCATCGGCGTAACCATGGTGTTTATTTCACTTTATGGTACGCGCATTGCGCTTGAGCTGTCAGGCGAACGCAGCTTTCCAGACATCAAAATGATGATCTATTATGCGTTTTTCTACGGAACTATCCTGCAAGTCACTTTGTTTGTAACCCTTTTCGGGTCTGCGGTCCTGTCCGCGTTCATGGTCGAAACATTTCCTCAGATTGCCATTTTCAGGGATGCATCTGCGACGCCGCAAAATCCGTCAGAACTGGCTAGCGATCTCAACACCTTCTCCATCTTCGTGCTTCTCGCTGTATTCAGCTACGCCGTCGTACACACAGCACTTGCGGTTCCAATGGCGGGTGCCGCCCAAAGTACGGGCCATAGATCACAGACAAACCGCTTGTTTTCAGGGTTTGGCAGCAGCTTCCTTGCGCTTCTCCCAATCATCGTTCTGTCTATTTTTGTGCAGGTTTTCTTTAAGATTTACGCATTCATCATTGTTTTCTTTGGCCTTCTCTTGCTCAAACTAACGATCGCAATGAACCTCATTGCTGCATTTTTCGGATCAGATGAACGTCTGACATGGGAACTGTTTGAAACTCAGGACATTTCCATTTTCTTGAAAGGATTGCTCGCCCTGTTTGTCGTGGTTTGGCTTCAATCATTGATTTGGTCAGCATCAGCGTTGGCATTGAAGAAACACCAAAAGAAAGCCACGCGACTTAAGGCTGAGACCCGGCAACAGAATGCGCCGGCCCCAGCCGACCTCAGAGCGCTGCGCAAATCGCGCCAAAATCACACAGTTTGATCTAATCTGTGAAATGCAAAGTTTGTTCTTGCTTGAACAAACTTTGCCCCTATGTTCACGCCTGAACAAACAACGAGTCGCCCGCAATGGCTATGTCGCCCACCAAAGCCACCTCCGAGCAGGAGGATCAAATGTTCCGCCTGCTGCGGCAGCTGGATGTCGCACCGGATGCGTCCCAGCGCGCGTTGGCGCAGGCGATTGGTGTATCCTTGGGCCGCCTGAATGCTTTGTTAAAGCAAGCCACCGATGCGGGCCTTGTGAACATCGAAGACCGCAACGGCCCCGACAAACGCGCACGCCATACCTATGCGATTACCGCTCGTGGTGCAGGCGAAAAGAACCGCCTCACAACCCAATTTCTAACCCGCAAACTCGCCGAATATAACGCGCTGCACGCCGAACTTACGGGCAGCACATCCGGCCTAACGCCTATTAGTAACAGGAATACCCTTATGGAACACAACCTCGCCCCTATCCCTGAGCTGTTTGTCTCTTACGAGTCCGCTCAGAAGCTGAAAGTCGAAGCCGCGGACCTCGTTAGCCACGACCTGACACCACGTCAGATCTGCGATCTGGAACTGCTGATGAACGGCGGCTTCAACCCACTTAAGGGCTTCCTGACCGAGGCTGACTACGACGGCGTCGTCGACAACATGCGCCTGACAACGGGCGAACTTTGGCCAATGCCCATCACGCTCGACGTCTCCGAAGACTTCGCAGCATCACTGGAAATCGGCCAAGACATCGCCCTGCGCGACCAAGAAGGTGTGATCCTTGCGACCATGACGGTCACAGACAACTGGGTTCCAAACAAAGCCAAGGAAGCTGAAAAAGTCTTTGGCGCTGATGATGACGCGCACCCAGCTGTGAACTACCTGCACAACCAAGCTGGCAAAGTTTACCTTGGTGGCCCAGTGACAGGTATCCAACAGCCGGTTCACTATGATTTCCGCGCCCGTCGCGACACGCCTAACGAATTGCGTGCTTACTTCCGCAAGATGGGTTGGCGCAAAGTTGTTGCGTTCCAAACACGCAACCCGCTGCACCGCGCGCACCAAGAACTGACATTCCGCGCCGCACGCGAAGCACAGGCCAACCTGTTGATCCACCCAGTTGTGGGCCTGACCAAGCCGGGCGACGTTGACCACTTCACACGTGTTCGCTGCTACGAGGCGGTTCTGGACAAATACCCACAGTCCACAACTTCCATGTCCCTGCTGAACCTTGCCATGCGTATGGCTGGCCCACGCGAAGCCGTTTGGCACGGTTTGATCCGTAAAAACCACGGCTGCACCCACTTCATCGTTGGCCGCGACCACGCTGGTCCGGGGTCCAACTCTGCTGGCGAAGACTTCTACGGTGCTTACGACGCACAAGACCTGTTCCGCGCCCACCAAGAAGAAATGGGCATCGAAATGGTCGACTTCAAACACATGGTTTGGGTGGACGAACGCGCACAGTACGAAGCGATTGACGAGATCGAAGACAAAGATAAGGTCACGATCCTCAACATCTCTGGCACGGAACTGCGCCGCCGTTTGGCCGAAGGCCTGGAAATCCCTGAATGGTTCTCCTTCCCTGAAGTCGTGAAAGAACTGCGCCGCACAAAGCCGCCACGCTCCAAGCAGGGTTTCACAGTGTTCTTCACTGGCTTCTCCGGCTCCGGCAAATCCACAATCGCCAACGCGTTGATGGTGAAACTGATGGAAATGGGCGGTCGCCCTGTGACGCTTCTGGATGGTGATATCGTTCGCAAGAACCTGTCTTCCGAGCTGGGCTTTTCTAAAGAGCACCGCGATCTGAACATCCGTCGCATCGGTTACGTTGCATCCGAGATCACCAAGAACGGTGGTATCGCGATCTGTGCGCCAATCGCGCCATATGCAACAACCCGCCGCGCCGTTCGTGAGGACATCGAAGGCTTCGGTGCCTTCATTGAAGTCCACGTCGCAACCTCCATCGAGGAATGTGAACGCCGTGACCGCAAGGGCCTCTATAAGCTGGCGCGCGAGGGCAAGATCAAAGAATTCACAGGTATTTCAGACCCATACGACGTTCCTGTCGACCCCGAGCTTTCTGTGGAAACCGAAAACGTGGACGTAGACAACTGCGCGCATCAGGTGATCCTGAAGCTGGAAAGCATGGGCTTGATCGCCGCGGAATAATCGCCCCGCGATTTCAACAACTTATCAAACGTAAAAGGTGCCCCACCATTGGGGCGCCTTTTTTTAATGTAAAGGCGACTAGGCGGACGAAACGGACGAGTTCAGATGCGGCTTTTTCTGACGCAGAAAACACTCGTTTTGCCACACAACTTTTTGGCAGTGCGGGACGTTTCGCTAAACCCGTCTGGATCCGCGATATTCGGGGTAAGTTTGAATTCCATATTTAGCGTCCTCGTCCAGTTGCAATGCGCAGGCCCGCTTGAATGTCTGCCGCACCCGCGGTTGCCCATCGCGCAACAACATGGGTGATTGGCTTATCTGTGCCTTCACGTACTTTTTTGATGACCTTGTTTGCCAAACGCGGTGTCGCTTGCGCTTCGACGATCATGGTGCTGTCGTCGCCAATCATCACGCTCGAATTCGGGTCGCCCTCAGCTGTGAGTGCCCAAAGGCCCTCACAGACTTCGTCAAACGTGATTTTCTTTCCTACTTATCCCCTTGGAATGCGAATGCTTTTCCATTTCCTTGATCCTTTATGCGGGGAATTTGACTGCGGGGCGGATCGTGCCTTCGCACGTACCGAACCCGATTTGATAACCGTCGCCCTTGGCGGTACCGCGCAGGGTCAACGTGTCGTTGTCTTCGATGAATGTGCGGGTTTCGCCGGTATCGAGCGTGAACGGCTCACGCCCTGCCCAGCTGAGTTCCATCAACGATCCGTATTCGGATTTTTCAGGGCCAGAAATTGTGCCTGAGCCCAATAGATCGCCAGAGTTCATGCCGCACCCGCTGCTGGCGTGGTGGCACAATTGTTCGGCGGCGGAATAGTACATCCGGCTATAGTTTGTTTTTGTGAGCGACGTCGCTTTGGCAGCTCCCTTGGGCTGCATCAAAACTTCGAGTTCAATGTCGAACAATCCATCCGTTGTGCTCTCGAGGTAAGGCAGCAGTTTTTTGTCCCGCGTCGGCGTTGCAGTTCGGAACGGTTCCAGCGCCGCTGTGGTCACAATCCACGGAGAGATCGACGTGCCAAACGCCTTGCCTTGAAACGGGCCGAGGGGTTGGTATTCCCAACCCTGAATGTCGCGTGCGGACCAATCGTTTAGCAAGACATACCCAAAGATCATTGCGTCCGCCTGATCTACGGTGATCGGTGCGCCAAATTCGGAAGATGTGCCGACGATTGCACCCATCTCAAGTTCAATGTCCAACCGCTTTGACGGACCAAAGGACGGCATGTCTGCGTCTGGCGCTTTGGACTGACCGTTGGGGCGATGAATATCAGTACCGGATACAACTACGGATGACGCGCGTCCGTTATACCCAATTGGGATGTGCAGCCAGTTGGCAGGCAGGTCGGCGGAGCCGCGCAGGATCGCACCCATGTTTTGCGCGTGTTGCTTGCCTGCATAAAAGTCAGTGTATTCGGCAACCATCAGCGGCATGTGCAATTGCGCGTCGGAAAGTGGCACAAGGAAAGGTTCAATCGCAGCTTGGTCCGCAGACCCTTCGGCAAGCATCTCTTGCAGGCGTGCGCGCAGTTTTGCCCAGACGTCAGGCCCCAGATCCATTACGTCGTTCCAGAAAGGCAATTCGAATGCGCCGTCTTCATCCAGCGAGATCAACTCGGCCGTTTCAAGCGCGGCCATATCAAGGATCATACTACCAATCGCTACGCCGCAACGTGCATCTTCACCATTCAGTGAGAACACGCCGTAAGGAAGATTGTTCAACGGAAAAGGCGTGTCCGCGGAATTCGCGCTGGTCACCCAGCTTTTCATCAATGTCATGTGTCTACTTTCGCGTCTGGCTGTTTATCAGGGTGCGCATTGGCAATCGCCTGAACTTTTAGGCAATGCCGCTCAATGCGCGTGGTTTTGGGGAAGCTCAACAAATCAACACCCCAACGATGGGCGTTATAAACTTGGGCTGTGATACAAATATCGGCGATTGTGGGGGCGTCCCCAAAGGCAAAGGCGTCACCGTCGGGCAACATAGCCTCAAGCGCAGTGAACCCCTCGGCCATCCAATGACACATCCAATCTTTCGCGTGTTCAGGCGTCGCACCGAAAAGCGATTTCAACTGACCGATCAGGCGCAGATTGTTCACAGGATGGATATCCATCGCGACCGTATGCGCCACAGCCATGACCTGTGCCCTCATCAAAGGGTCTCCCGGGATCAACTGCGGTTCCGGCCACGTTGCGTCGATATATTCTAGGATCGCCATGGATTGCGTCAGCAAGGTGCCGTCATCTAACACGAGCGTCGGCACACCTTTGCACGCATTCAGTGCGACGTAGTTTGATGCGCGCTGGTCGCCAGCCAGCAAATCAACGGGCAACGTATCATACGTCAACCCCTTGAGGTTCAGCGCAGCTCGAACGCGGTAAGATGTGGTTGAACGCCAGTATGAATAGAGCTTCATTTCTTACCCGGCGTTCCGTCGAACTTCTTCTCAAGTGACGTCCAGCAATCGATATAATCGTCCTGCATTGGCGCCTCTTTCGCCGCGAATTCCGTTAGGTGTTGCGGGAAACGGGTTTCGAACATGAACGACATCGTCTCATCGAGTTTTTCCGGTTTCAGGTCCGCATTTGACGCCCCCTCAAAGGCTTCTTGGTCGGGGCCGTGTGGGATCATCATATTGTGCAAGCTGACTGCGCCGGGTGCAAAGCCGTTCGGCTTGGCGTCGTACTGACCGTAAATATTGCCCATCAACTCGGACATGACGTTCTTGTGGTACCACGGCGGGCGGAACGTATCTTCCATGGTCATCCAGCGTTCACGGAACAGCACGAAGTCGATATTGGCCGTGCCGGGCACACCTGACGCTGCGGTCAAAACCGTAAAGATCGACGGATCAGGATGGTCAAACAGGATCGACCCAATAGGGCAGTAATTGCGCATATCGTATTTGACGGGCGCGTAATTGCCGTGCCACGCGACAACGTCGAGCGGGCTTTGGTCGATCTTGGTTTCATGAAACTGCCCGCACCATTTCATTGTCAAAGTGCTGGGCACTTCGCGGTCTTCATAGGCCGCAACAGGTGTTTTGAAATCACGGCGGTTAGCCATGCAGTTCGCACCAATCGGGCCACGCCCTGGTAGTTCGAATTTCTGTCCGTAGTTTTCACAAACGAACCCGCGTGCAGGCCCTTCTATCACTTCGACGCGGTACACCAAACCACGCGGAAGAATTGCGATCTCTTTGGGTTCCAGATCGATAATGCCCAGCTCAGTACAGAACCGAAGACGTCCCTCCTGTGGAACGACAAGCAGCTCGGAGTCGGCGGAGTAAAAGTACTCGTCTTTCATGCTCTCCGTGACAAGATAGACATGCGACGCCATGCCGACCTGCGTGTTCACATCACCGGCCGTTGTCATGGTGTGCATCCCCGTCAGCCACGTCAGCGGCTTTTCCGCATGGGGCAACGGGTTCCAGCGGTATTGCCCAAGGCTGGTCACATCATCAATCACATGGGGCGCAGATTTCCAGTATGGCACATCAATGCGTTTATAACGGCCCGAATGCTTAACCGATGGACGAATGCGGTAACACCATGTGCGTTCGTTCTGGTGGCTGGGCGCAGTAAACGCCGTTCCCGACAACTGCTCAGCGTACAAACCATAATTGCATTTCTGCGGGCTGTTCATGCCTTGCGGCAACGCACCGGGCAACGCCTCGGTTTCGAAATCATTGCCGAACCCCGGCATGTAGCCGTCGGTTGTTCCAGCAGGCGTCTGCGCCACATTCAATGAGCTCGGCGATGGCTTGGTCATGAAGACCCCCTTCTAGCAGGTTGGATCGAATCGTTGCACTTGTAACTGTTACTTTGGTATTAGTTGAAAATGTAACTATCAACGGAAATAGATATGCTAGACCCAATGGAAACGGGGGAACCTGAAGAATTCGACCTCAAAAACTTCCTCCCCTATCTTCTGAATATTTCCGGCGAGGTCACAAGCAGCGGATTCCAGACCAGTTACAAAGAAGAATATGGCATGACGCGCACCCAGTGGCGGGTGCTTTTTCATCTAGGCCGTTATGGCGACATGACCGCACGCGACATCTGCAGCCGCGCACGCACACACAAAACTAAGGTGAGTCGCGCGGTCAGCGCGTTGGAAGGCATGCGGTTCCTAAAGCGGCAGAAAGATCAAAACGATCGCCGCTTCGAAACTCTGTGCCTGACAACGGATGGCGACAAAGCCTACAAGGCGCTTTGTCGTAAGGCGGGCCAGTTTGACAGCGAACTGTCGGCAAAATTCACCCCAAAAGAAAACGCAATTCTACGTAGGTGCCTACGTCAGCTGGCGGACTTTGACTAAAAACCCAACTTTCAAACCTCAGCAATCAAGCCTGTTGGCGGCACGGGCAGCTAGCCTTTTACGATACCGCTTGCACACCTGCCGTCGAAAATATCCAACGCTTTATGCGCAAACGCGGCATCACTATTGTGGCAGCGGATGCGGTGGGTGGTCACTGTCTCCGGTTATGTCGCGGATGGCTTTGTCCATGTTCGGTGCGGGCGGTGTCGTTCCAGCGCACAAATCCTTTGCGCCAATGGTACAGGAAAGCTGCAACCGCAACGGTATCTTTCTGATCACGGATGAGGTTGCCACTGCCTTCGGGCGCACGGATGCAGGGTCCGGCGCGCGGCTGTGAGGCATCACGCCCGATATGATGGCAACCGCCAAGGCACTCACAAACGGCTACGTCCCTTTCAAATCCGTTATGCTGGGTGAGCGGATGATCGAGGTGTATGAGGAAGACCCATCCGCTAAGATCGGGCATGGCTGCACATATTCTGGCCACCCTGTGTGGGCAGACGCTGCTCTTGCTTGTTTGGCAGAAACCAAACGCTTGAACGTTGTCGACAACGCAGCAGAATGCGGAACACAACTTTATGAAGGCTGCAAAACTCTGATGGAAAAGCACGATATCATCGGTGATATGCGTGGCGGACATGGGTTAATGACGGCCATTGATATGGTCAGCGACCGCGCAACCAAAAAAACCAATCCACGGCGGATCAGCAGGCACGGGCCAAGAAGTCGCCTATCAAAACGGGGCCATGGTGCGCGTCACTGGCCCTAATTTGATCTTGTCCCCCCTTGATCCTGAGCGAAGCAGAGGCAAACAAAAACCTGTTCGCCCATGATGCTGCGAAGACGGCGCAAAAGGCAGGAGTAAAGCAGCTAGCGCTGCCGCACCTGATCCCAGAAGAATTCGTTCTTGGCGCAGCTTGCATGAAAGATCGGTCTAACAGTCACCCAGCATACTACTAACGTACTCAAGTGCAGGAGTTTCCATACTGCGAGCGCACTTAGCGTGGAATTTAGACTTAAGAAATAGGCTCAAGGCCGCTGTTCGATGCACCTACATCTAATGCACCGTTACAGGTCGCATGTCATTCTGGCGCGCTAACAGAAACGCCATCTCGCGTTCCGCAACTAAGGCCAATTGAAGGCCTTCACTGTCATGCACCGCAAACAGTTGTTCACGATCGCCCGCTGCTTGGCGCACATCTTCGGGTAACCCTGCAACATCAACGGATTTCACGTAAACAACGCGGTCTCCCACATCGGCAAAATTGAATTTCGTATCCATAGCTTACCCTTTCCTGATGTTGATTTTCTGAACCACCGAATCCGGCACAGCGCGTGTCAGATCGACGTGAAGTAGCCCGTTTTCCGTAATTGCTTCGCCCACATCGACCCCTTCGGCCAACACAAACGACCGCTGAAACTGACGCGCAGCGATCCCGCGGTGCAAAAACACGCGCCCCTCACTGTCGTCACGCTGGCGACCACGGATCACCAATTGGTTGTCCTCAACGGTGATCGCCAATTCGTCATCGCCAAACCCCGCCACCGCAAGCGTAATGCGGTAGGACGTCTGCGACGTTTGTTCAATATTATAAGGGGGATAGCTGTCATTTCCGGACTTGGCAGTGCGTTCCACCAATCGTTCCAGCTCTTCGAACCCTAAAAGGAACGGGTGCGTTCCTAACGTCAATTTTGTCATGCGACACGTCCTTATCTTAAGCGACCGTCAATCGTGCAGCCCCATTATGGCGACCACATCAAAAATATGGGGGCCAATGCGGTATGATGCAAGGTCATGTGGGACGGTTTTCCTTTGAGAATTCGTGTTTCGCGCTTACATTCCAGTTTCAGACCCTCACAGACCAAACCGATCGGACAGACAATGAACAGCAGCGCGCGTATGGAACAACTTGAGGTTTTGCGCGTCCAGCTTGGGGTTTTGCGCCAAGAACACCGCGATCTTGATGACGCTATTCATGCCCTTCAGGAAACCGGCAAGACAGATATGCTGACGATCAAGCGCCTCAAAAAGCAAAAACTGGGCCTGAAGGATAAGATCGCAGTTCTGGAAGACCGCCTCACGCCAGATATTATCGCCTGATTGCACCCTGACGTGCGGGCGCTATAACGGCCCTTAAAGATATAAGGCGACAATCATGACCCCTACCGTTGGCATCATCATGGGCAGCCAGTCCGACTGGCCCACAATGCGCGAAGCAGCAACCATTCTGGATGAACTTGGCATCTCATATGAGGCTAAGATCGTATCCGCCCACCGCACACCTGACCGCCTTTGGTCTTACGGCAAAGAAGCTGCAGGTCGTGGCCTTCAGGTGATAATCGCTGGTGCTGGCGGGGCCGCCCATCTTCCCGGCATGATGGCGTCAAAAACCCGTATTCCTGTGGTCGGCGTTCCAATCCAAACCAAAGCCCTTTCTGGCGTTGATAGCCTCTATTCCATCGTGCAAATGCCCAAAGGCTTTCCGGTTGCGACCATGGCAATCGGCGCAGCAGGTGCCGCCAATGCGGGCCTCATGGCCGCTGGTATTGTGGCGTTGCAAGACCCAGACCTCGCCCAACGCCTGGACGCGTGGCGCGACGCCCTCTCAGCCTCAATTGCGGATGAACCATCTGATGACTAACCCCCTCAAAACCGGCGCAACCATCGGCATCCTTGGTGGTGGCCAACTGGGCCGCATGTTGTCTGTCGCTGCGTCCCGCCTTGGCTTCAAAACCTGCATCTTTGAACCCAATGCCGACTGCCCCGCATCCCACGTCGCCCACACGCACATCATGGCCGACTATTCCGACACTGCCGCGCTGACCAAGTTTGCCAACGCCTGCGATGTCGTGACCTATGAATTCGAAAACATCCCAACCGAAGCACTCGACGTGATCGAGGCCCTTGCCCCGATCCACCCCAACCGCGAAGCCCTTGCCACGTCGCAAGACCGCTTCCTGGAAAAGAACTTCCTCACCCGCATCGGCCTGACAACCGCGCCCTACGCCGCTGTCGATACCGCCGAAGGCCTTGAACAAGCAATCGACCAGATCGGTACACCCGCTATCCTGAAAACCCGCCGCTTGGGTTACGACGGCAAAGGTCAATCCCGCTTGATGTCGCCCGACGATGCAGACCAAGCCATCACTGACATGGCTGGCGCACAGGCCGTCTATGAAGGCTTTATCGACTTCTCGATTGAGGTTTCGGTGATCGGCACACGCAGCACCGACGGTGCAATCTCATGCTTTGATCCCGGTGAAAACGTCCATAAAGACGGCATTTTGCACACAACCACCCTGCCCGCTACATTGACGCCATCCCAGCGCACAGATGCGGTGCTGCTTACAGCCAACATCCTGAACGCATTGGATTACGTCGGCACCATGGGCGTTGAACTTTTCGTCACGCCGACCGGATTCATCGTCAACGAAATCGCGCCGCGCGTTCACAACTCCGGTCACTGGACCCAAGAAGCCTGCATCGTGGATCAGTTCGAACAACACATCCGCGCCATCGCGGGCTGGCCCTTGGGCGATGGCACCCGCCACTCAAACGCCGTGATGGAAAACCTCATCGGTGACGACGTGGACCGCATCCCCGAGATTGCGAAAACCAACACCGCGATCCATCTCTATGGCAAAGCTGACGCCAAAAAGGGTCGTAAAATGGGCCACATCAACACAATCACAGGCCCCGCCACCTAAACGCGCGCCCCTTTGCTTTTGTTTCAAAAATATCCCGGGGAGCGCGCAGCGCGGGGCAGCGCCCCTCTTATTGCAACCCGAACATCACGCCGCTCATGGTCAGGTCTTGGTCAAACTGCCCATCCGCCAAAAACGCCATCGCTTGGCGCATCACCAACGGATTGTTCATCATAAACGTGTGGGTCACCGGCAACGTCAGATGATCGCGCATGCCGTCCAACCGCGTCGATTCCACCGAGACCTTCCCGTCATCAGCACCATCAATCAAACTGGAATAATACGCATTCAACGACCGATTTCCGGCAATAATACCCAGCTCATGCCCCGGCCACCCGAGGCTTAATGGCTCCCCATCCGTGGCAAGCTGCATGCCTGCCGGCCCATTAATCCACCCAAACGGCTCTAACTCTCCAAGAATATCAACAAGTTGCGATCCGTCATTTGGCGGCCCCAACATAACAACGCGCCCCATTAGCGTTGGACGCGCGTCGGCAAGGTACACGCGCACCAAAATGCCACCCATCGAATGGGTCACAAAATGCACCCTCCGATTGCCGCAACTTGCCACCGCTTGGGGAACGTTCTGCGCCACCAAGGTTTGAATATCCGCGCTGGTGGAGGGGTAGCCGTTGTTGACGACCATGTAGCCCTCAAGCTCCAACAACTCCTCAAGCGCAAGAAACGATGTCTCTGTGCGTGCCAACCCGTGCAGCAACACAACACAATCCTCAGCCACCGCCGCAAGCGGGGCGAAAACGAGCCAGAGCGTGATAAATAATCTTTTCATATCCCCAACATAGGCGATCTCACAGGATTGATAAGGTCTAGCTTGCCTGACCTTATCAATACAGGCCAAGCTACGCCCATGACACAATCCAAAGCACGCCCCGTCCGCATCGCAGCCCGCGCCATCATCCTGCACGACAACAAACTGCTGCTGGTCAACGCCTACAAAGGCCGCGGTGATTTGTGGTGCGCACCGGGTGGCGGCGCGGAAGCCCACCAAAGCCTTCCCGAAAACCTCGTGCGTGAGGTGATGGAAGAAACGGGGCTGACAGTTGCGGTCGGTGCCCCCTGCCTGATCAACGAGTTTCACGACCCAAATGGGACATTTCATCAGGTCGAAGTGTTCTTTCGCTGTACGCTTACGTCCGGCCAATTGGACGACACTTGGCAAGACCCCGAACACATCGTGAGCCTTCGCCGCTGGGCCACGCGGGATGAAATCACGAATCTAAAGGTGCGTCCGAAATCACTGGCAGCGGTGGCGTGGGGTGACGGGGATGTGTTGGTCTATGATCCGTTAGAGGCGATATTACCGTAACGAAAAAGGGCGCCCCGTTTGGGACGCCCTTCTTTATTTCTTGGCTCACGGGTCACGTCTCTCGATGTTTCTTTGAAACACCTGCCGACTTGCTTCCGTAATCACAAACCATAGGGTTTGTGATTACATCATGCCGCCCATGCCGCCCATGCCGCCCATGTCTGGCATGCCGCCACCGGCGCCGCCGTCTTTGGATGGCTTGTCTGCAACCATGGCTTCGGTTGTGATCAACAGACCAGCAACGGATGCCGCGTCTTGCAACGCTGTGCGTGTGACTTTCGCAGGGTCGATAACGCCGAAGCCGAACATGTCGCCATATTCTTCAGTCTGTGCGTTGAAACCGAATGCTTTGTCATCAGACTCGCGGATTTTGCCAGCGACAACGGAACCGTCGACACCAGAGTTTTCAGCGATTTGACGCAGTGGCGCTTCGAGTGCCTTGCGAACAATGTTAACACCGATTGTTTGGTCAGCGTTTGCGCCTTCCAGAGATGCGAGTGTTTTCGCAGCCTGAACCAGAGCAACACCACCACCAACAACGATGCCTTCTTGAACCGCAGCACGTGTCGCGTTCAAAGCATCATCAACGCGGTCTTTGCGTTCCTTAACTTCGATTTCGGACATGCCACCAACGCGGATAACAGCAACACCGCCAGCCAATTTGGCAACGCGTTCTTGCAGCTTTTCTTTGTCGTAGTCGGATGTTGTTTCTTCGATCTGGTTACGGATCTGTGCAACACGTGCTTCGATCTCTGGCTTAGCGCCTGCACCATCGATGATTGTTGTTTCATCTTTAGTGATCGCAACGCGCTTGGCAGAACCCAGCATGTCGATTGTGACGTTCTCAAGCTTCATACCGAGGTCTTCGGAAATAACCTGACCGCCAGTGAGGATCGCGATGTCTTGCAACATAGCTTTACGACGATCGCCGAAACCAGGTGCTTTAACAGCAGCGATTTTCAGACCGCCACGCAGCTTGTTGACCACGAGTGTCGCCAAAGCTTCGCCTTCAACATCTTCAGCGATGATCAAAAGTGGCTTGCCGGACTGGATCACGGACTCGAGCAGTGGAACCATTGGCTGCAGGGAAGAAAGCTTCTTCTCGTGCAACAGGATGATCGCATCTTCGAGTTCTGTCGTCATTTTGTCAGGGTTTGTGACAAAGTAAGGGGACAGGTAGCCGCGGTCGAACTGCATGCCTTCAACAACGTCAGTCTCAGTTTCGAGACCTTTGTTTTCTTCAACAGTGATAACGCCTTCGTTGCCAACACGCTGCATAGCGTCTGCAATCTGGCCACCGATTTCAGCTTCGCCGTTCGCAGAGATTGTACCAACCTTTGCAACTTCTTCAGAGTCAGCAACCGGACGAGCCGCGCCAACAATAGCTTCAACCACTTTGGATGTCGCAAGGTCGATGCCGCGCTTCAGGTCCATTGGGTTCATGCCAGCTGCAACAGCTTTCATGCCTTCTTTAACGATGGCTTGGGCCAGAACTGTCGCAGTTGTTGTACCGTCACCAGCTTCGTCGTTGGTACGGGAAGCAACTTCCTTAACCATCTGTGCGCCCATGTTTTCGAACTTGTCTTCAAGCTCGATCTCTTTGGCAACAGAAACACCATCTTTGGTGATACGTGGTGCGCCGAAAGATTTTTCCAGCACAACGTTACGACCTTTAGGGCCGAGCGTTACTTTTACCGCATCTGCGAGGATGTTCACGCCGCGCAGCATTTGGTTACGGGCGTCTGTCCCGAATTTTACGTCTTTAGCAGCCATTGATTAGCTCCTTTGAATATTTCGAATGAGGGTCAGGTCCGATTAGGACAGGATGCCCATGATGTCGGATTCTTTCATCATCAACAGCTCTTCGCCGTCGATGGTGATTTCTGTGCCGGACCATTTGCCGAACAACACTTTGTCACCAGCTTTAACAGCCATTGGGACAAGCTCGCCGTTGTCTTTACGTGCGCCTTCGCCCACGGAAATGACTTCGCCTTCGGCTGGTTTTTCTTTTGCTGCGTCTGGGATGATCAGGCCGCCAGCGGTCTTTTCTTCACCTTCTGTGCGGCGAACAAGAACGCGATCGTGAAGCGGTGTAAAAGCCATGTTGAGGCTCCTTGCTATGCAATTTCAATTCATTAGCCCCGATTCAGGGCCATTAGCACTCACACCATGCGAGTGCTAGCAGCGGATTGGTAAGCAAACCCCAGATACGAGTCAACAGCGCGTTTTGAGATTCTGGTGCCGCTTCGGAAAACACATGTGTCCAGAGACTGATCTCCACGCATGAAAGGTCCGCTGTGCGGGACGAAGTTGCCAATTCGCTGCGATCTCATCTAACGGCTGCTATAGTTCATTC
Source organism: uncultured Octadecabacter sp. (assembly GCA_937969445.1). Lineage (GTDB taxonomy): Bacteria > Pseudomonadota > Alphaproteobacteria > Rhodobacterales > Rhodobacteraceae > Octadecabacter. The sequence goes on from CALBVZ010000091.1 coordinate 19,381, forward strand.
GCGCTGTTCTAAATTTTCTGCACCGCTTCTTTTTGGTCGAAAAAACCAGTGTCACCCATCTGTATGACAAACGCTTTGCACAACAGAGTTTATGCATTGGATCGTCAATAACCATTCTAGAGGACAGTCATCAATGAATCCGCAGACCACATTGAACCCCGCGCATCTGATCAAAGACGAGCAGGATCTGAGACGCACATTTTCTGCCACACATGATATCGCGCTCAAGAAGTGTCTCAATCATGTGGACGATCACGCGAAGGCCTTCATTGAACGGTCGCCCTTTGTATGTATCGGGACGCAATCCCAAGAAGGCGCTGCCGATGTTAGCCCCAGAGGGGACCCCTGTGGTTTCGTCAAGATACTGGACGATAGGACTTTACTGATCCCCGATCGCCCTGGAAACAACCGCCTTGATACGCTCACAAATATTCTAACTAACCAAAGCGTAGGCCTGTTGTTCATGGTGCCCGGATTTGATGACACAATGCGGGTCAATGGAGCGGCGGAACTGACACGCGACCCTGCCCTGCTTGCTCTAATGCCGGTCAATGACCGGATGCCGGGGCTTGCGATTGTCGTCCACGTGCATGAGGTTTTCATCCATTGCGCCAAAGCGTTCAGACGCGCAAAACTCTGGGATCATGGCCAGCATCAGGACAGGCGCGAATTCCCTTCGCTCATGAAGATCATCCTGGATCAGACGACAGGCGCGCCCGACGATGTAACCGAAATGGAAGAGCTGGATCGCGGGTTGGAGCAGGAATATCGGCAGACGATGTATTAGACGCCGCGGGTCAAAGCCCGTGTTGGTCCGCGTTCAGCAATAACCTGACGAGGGCGGGCTGCGATCTTATTCCTGTTTTGTCATAGATCCGCTGCAGATGCGTTTTCGCGGTATTGCGGCTGATGCCAAGCGTCGCTGCTGCTGATCCGATATCCTTGCCATCTACCAAGTTCCGGATCAGGCCTTTTTGCGCATCGGACAGGCGGTACACGTGTGCCGCGATGTCGAGTTTCCGATCCAGCCGTACCGGATCATCGAACGTGATCAACAGCTTGCCATCACGCAGGATCGCCCAACAAATCTGGGCCAGTCCAGTAGCATCCTGCCCCATCGCAATGGCCCGTGTTGCCACCTCGCCCTGGATACAGAGCGTTGTGCGGTCACGGATCGACGCGATCCAGGACAACGTGTTCAGCAGCTCTTTCTGCACGTCGGGGCTCGCGAAATGAAGATGCTTGTTTTGCACGGTAATCAGGGGATGGGCCGCCAAGCAATTTCGCGCGGCCTCGTTCATCTCTAAAATGTGCGCAGTTTCATCAACTTCAAAACAGGGCGCATGTTTGTCGTCGGCCTGAAACTGGCTTTCGACCAGGCAAGTGATTTTCCATACACCACCTACCTTGTGCAAGATCTTGAGTTGATGATAGCGCCCTGCCATCTCACTTGGGATACTGTTTGCATCGCCGACCTGTTCATAGGTGACCCACGCCATTTTATCGCTGATGACTACATTCATGTTCTCTTTGCGCAGCGCAGTTGGTTCGCGCAGTTCGGGGTTCGCAGTCATGATACGCTGCATCTGGGCGCGCACCTCTGGACCAGACACAACCGTCACGCCGGCACCTACATGAGCGTTGATGCGTTGAATACCCGGCATGTCACACCATTGGCGGGCCCAAGCCTCATAATCGCGTTTGAGGTAGGCGTGCGTCTCAGCATCGATGACGGTCAAAATAGCTTTACGGTCGTCTTCGGGGGCTTCCAATTGATCGATGCCTTCTTGATACTGGTCATGGTGGACCGCCAGATTTTCGCAAACTCTGACACCCTTAGCGTACATGGGCCGATTTCTTAGTCAATTGTCGACCCACGCTGTCACTTTATGTGTGCGTTGGAAGCAATGGTGCCCAACGCCACACGTTCAAAGCGTCGCGTTTCTCAGCTTGGAAATTGCCATTCGTCAATGGCGCAGCAACGGTCGCTCTGGGTTCAAAGCTGCCCTTCGCTGCGAATGCACGGACACACTCTGGCCTAAACCCCACCCCAATCTTTGATCCCTTGCTGGCCCTGCGCCGTCAGCCCGTAGACGCCCTTTTCGACCTTTTCGAACCAGCCGTAATGGTTGTCCCGCATGATTGAGGTTGCGGTCTTCACGCCAGTTGCCTTGGCCACTAACGCGCCCTTTTCTGCACCGGTATTCACCAGATACAACGCGCATTTCAACGCATCCTGCCTATACCCTGTCACGATCCCATGCCGTGTCGCGCCGCCCTCGTTTGGGTCACCGTCTAACCGGTCGAACTCGCGCAACATCTTGGTCTTCTTTTTCTTGATCTTGCGTGCGGCATAGGGTCCCGGATCGGCCAAGGCTTCAACGAACCCATCGCGCAACCGCACCGTTAAAACGCCCAAGCCCAAACGGCGTGCCAGTTTGACGTTGTTGCGCAACGCCTTACCCTTACCACCCGCGGGCACGGCGACATAAACCTCATCCGTGACGGCCAGCCGATCAATCCCTTGGTGAAACAGCGCCAACGAAAACCCGAGCTTCAGTTCAACCACAACCAATTCATCACCGCGCCGCGCGACAATATCCGCCGCGCCGACCTCGCCCTTCACGTCATACCCTTGCCGCTGAAGATAGGCTTTCACGGGGGCGTATAGATCTGCTTCGCGGGATTTGCTCATGCCCGCCAGATTAACAACATTTACACCCATGAACCAAGCCACCAAACTGCCCCTATGACCCGCGATGACATCATGGCCTTTTGCGCCGCCCTGCCCCAATCGACCCACGTCATCCAATGGGGCAACTCCGACGTCTGGAAAGTCGGTGGTAAATTGTTCGCTGTTTTAGGTTGGAACGACGGCGAAACAGCGGTGACTTTCAAAGTCACCCCCATCGCATTTGAGGTCCTGCCGGAAACGCCGGGCATCCGCCCCGCGCCCTACCTCGCTTCGCGCGGTATGAAGTGGTTGCAAGACACCCGCGCGCCAGGATTGTCAGACGCCGAGCTGCAAAACCACATCACCTATTCCTACGAGATGGCCATCGACGCTCTTTCCAAGAAAAAGCGTGCCGAACTGGGGTTGTGAGACCTTCGCGCGACACATAGGCGCGTTGCGTTTGCGGCGGGTGACAACGCGAAATAGCCCGCCTATAACGCGGCCAAATCGACGCTTTGAAAGGTGTATCACCCCATGACCACTCTCGTTTTCGGCCACAAGGCCCCCGACACAGACTCCTTAGGTTCCGCACTTATCTGGGACTGGTTCCTCAACCACACAGGCACACCTGCAAAAGCCGTTTTGCTTGGCACACCAAACACCGAAGCGGCGTTTGTTGCTGAAAAATGGGGCTTCGCACAACCTGACATCATCGACGATCTTGCCGACGATCAGGACTGCGTTATCGTTGACACCAACAACCCAGCTGAACTGCCTGCAAACATCAATGGTGCGAACATCACCGCGATCATCGACCACCATAAATTGGTCGGCGGTCTGGAAACCAAAGGCCCGATCGACATCACAGTGCGCCCGCTGGCCTGCACCGCGACAATCATGCACGACCTGATGGGCGAACACGCAGCGCACATGCCTGACAACGTTAAGGGCCTGATGCTCAGCTGTATTCTGTCCGACACGCTGGAATTCCGCTCCCCGACGACCACGGACACAGACAAAGCACTGGCCGAAAAACTGGCTGGTGAGCTGAACCTCTCAATCGCGGATTACGCGACAGAAATGTTCGCCGCGAAATCCGATGTTTCCGCGTTCTCTGACGCCGAACTGCTGCGTATGGATTCAAAGGAATTCACCGTCGACGGCACCAAATTCCGCGTCTCCGTTTTGGAAACAACTGCTCCGGCCATCGTACTGGATCGCAAAGCATCCATCATGAACAGCATGACCGACGTGGCAACTGAGGACGGTGTTGACCAAGTGCTGTTGTTCGTCGTGGACATCCTGAATGAAGAAGCCACGCTTCTGGTGCCAAACGACATGGTCAAGTCCGTGGCTGAAAAGTCTTTCGACGTGACGGTGTCTGGCGACAACGTTGTCTTGCCTGGCGTTATGAGCCGCAAAAAGCAGATCATTCCTTCCCTGAAGGTCTAATCCTAAACACATTCTTAAAAAGGGGCGTCGACCATTCGGTTCGGCGCCCTTTTTTTCTGCGCCCGCGGTATGTACAGGGTGTGTACAGCTTGTGTACGCAGTGTGTACGGCCTGTGCCCGCTAACAAAAGGTAAATCCATGTCCCAAATCGTTAAAACCTTCGCCGAAATTTCCGACCGTTATGACGTGGCTTTCGTCGACCTTTGGGGCTGCATGCACAACGGAATTACCCCGTTTGAGGGCGCGGTTTCTGCGATGACTTCTGACCGCGAACGTGGCGGTAAGGTCGTGCTGGTCACAAACTCGCCACGCCCATGGGACAGCGTTGCACAGCAGCTTTTGGATATGGGCATGGCGCAATGTTGGGACGCGATTGCAACGTCGGGCGACTCTGCACGCGCGGCGATGTTCCGCGGCATTGTTGGCGAAAAGGTCTACTTCATGGGCGAAACCCCGCGTGATGACGACTTCTTCAAGCCCCTCAGCATCATTGAAAATCCTGTGGATATTCAAAAGGTTCCGCTGGATCAGGCCGACGGTATCGTTTGCTGCGGCCCGTTCGACACCCAAGCCGACGTCGACGTGAACCGCGCTGATTTTCTTTATGCGAAATCCAAGGGCCTAAAGCTGCTTTGTGCGAACCCAGATATCATCGTTGATCGTGGCGAGACCCGTGAATGGTGCGCCGGTGCGCTGGCTGCGTTGTATACGGAAATGGGTGGTGAAAGCCTCTACTTCGGCAAACCGCACCCGCCCATCTATGATCTCGCCCGCCGCCGGTACGCAGCCTTAGACGGATCGTTAACAGATCCACGTATTATCGCCATTGGGGATGGGATTCGCACGGACATTCTTGGTGCCCAACAAGAAGACATCGACAGCCTTTTCATCACCGGCGGCCTCGCCGCAATGGAAACAAAGACTGTCGATCAACCGGATGAAACAGCGCTAAACGACTATATTAAAAGCGAAAAAGTCACACCAACCCACGCGATCGGCTTTCTAAGATAAGTTAAGAATGCCTTGACAAATGCTGCATCTGCAAAGTAATAATATTTCAACTATCACCGCATAGAAGATTTTTTGTTACTCGATGGATGACAGCATGCTCGACAATGACCCACGCGGAACCGTCTGTATTGAAGATATCGAAATCGGCATGTCGCGTTCTTTGCGCAAGATGATCACCGATCGCGACATCGAAATGTTCGCCGAGATTTCGACGGACCATAATCCCGTCCATCTTGATGATGATTATGCCAACGAGACGATTTTTGAAGGCCGCATCGCCCACGGCATGCTGACAGCGGGCCTGATCTCGGCGGTTATTGGTGAACAATTGCCAGGCCACGGCACGGTCTATCTTGGCCAGACCCTTAAATTCTTGGCCCCTGTGCGTCCTGGCGACATGGTGGATGCCATTGTAACCGTCACCGACATGGACATCGGCAAGCGCCGCGTCACCATGGATACCCACTGCGAAATCGACGGTAAGAAGGTCCTTAAGGGCGAAGCAATCGTTCTCGCACCCTCGCGTAAATTCGACTGACTTGAACCTCGCGCACGGGCGCGTTACCCAACCACATGCGCATCATTCGTGACCCATTTTTTATAGCCCCCGAAGATCGCGGCGCAGCTGCGGCCATCGGTAATTTTGACGGCGTCCATCTTGGTCATCAAGCGGTGATCGACCTGACGCGCAGCGTCGCGAACGGCGCCCCTTTGGGTATCCTCACGTTTGAACCGCACCCCCGCGAATACTTCGCTCCAGACGCCCCGCCCTTTCGCCTCATGAATGCGGCATCCAAGGCAAGCCGCCTTGAAAAACTAGGTGTGGAGCGTCTGTATCAAGTACCATTCAACGAAGCCCTTGCTGCCCTTACGCCTGAAGAATTTGCGCAAACTATTATCAAAGATCACCTGGGTTTGACCCATGTCGTTGTGGGCGAGGATTTTTGCTTCGGGCAAGGTCGCGCCGGGACGGCCGAAGACCTGAAAGCCTTCGGCGAAACGATGGGTTTTGGCGTGACGATTGCCCCAATGCTTGCGACTGCCACCGGCGATGTATCCTCCACCGCGATCCGCCAATCGCTCGCAGACGGCAGCCCTCGCGTTGCCGCCGAAATGTTGGGCCATTGGCACCGGATTGATGGCCCCGTCATCTCGGGTGAACAACGCGGTCGTGACCTTGGGTATCCGACTGCCAATATGTCCATCGACGGACTGCATCCGCCAAAGTTTGGCGTTTACGCGGTGAAAGTCGACGTTCTCGAGGGGCCGCATAAAGGCACCTACGATGGCGCGGCCTCAATCGGTATTCGCCCAATGTTTGAAGGCGACGTACCAAATTGCGAAACATATCTCTTTGATTTTTCAGGTGACCTTTACGGCGCACGCCTTAGCATCGCGCTGGTGGACTACCTACGCGGCGAAGAAACATTTGATGGCCTTGATGCGTTGATCGCCCAAATCGACGCGGATTGCGTACGTGCCCGCGAGATCCTGAGCGATGTCTGATCCCATCGATCGCAGCGACATCCGGCCAGAGTTTTGGTCAAACATCCCCCTATCGAAACTGACCAAGACCGAATGGGAAGCCCTGTGTGACGGCTGCGGAAAATGCTGCCTGAATAAGCTAGAAGATGAGGACAGCGGTGAGGTCGTGATGACCCGAGTGGCGTGCAAACTGCTTGATGACAGCAGCTGCCACTGTTCGCTTTACCCGAAGCGCCACCAGTATGTGCCCGAATGTATCGTGCTGACCCCGAAGACGATTGAAGACAATATGTACTGGCTGCCGCAAACTTGCGCCTATCGCCTTGTATTTGAGGGGAAGAACCTTTTCCATTGGCATCCATTGGTATCGGGCAACGCGCAATCCGTGCATGATGCGGGCGTGTCGGTACAGGGCCTGACCATATCTGAGGCCAACACCCCAGAAGACGACTGGGAAGATCATATCATTGAGGAGCCACTCTAATGTTTTTCGCCTCTGACAATTCTGGCCCAGCCCATCCAAAAGTGATGGAGGCCCTGATGCGCGCCAACGAAGGTTACCGGTTTGGTTACGGCGCCGACGCCGAAATGAACCGCGTGCGCGATATGATCCGCGAGTTGTTTGAAGCCCCTGAAGCGGCCGTTTATTTGGTATCAACTGGCACGGCTGCGAACTCAATCGCGCTGGCCACGCTGGCCGACCCTTGGCAGACGATATTCTGTACCAAGCTGTCCCACATCAACGAAGATGAATGCAACGCGCCTGAATTTTACAGCGGTGCGAAACTAACATTAGTGGGCGATGAAAACGCCAAGATGACCCCAACGACGTTGCGGGCGGCTATTGAGGGCGAAGAAACCCGTGGCGTTCACGGGCCGCAACGTGGCCCAGTTTCCATCACGCAAGTTACCGAAAAAGGGACTGTTTATACGCAAGGCGAACTAAAAGCGTTAACCGCAGTGGCCAAAGAGTTCGGTCTTACGACACATCTTGATGGTGCGCGTTTCGCCAATGCGATTGTAAGTTTGGGCTGCACACCTGCGGAAATGACATGGAAAGCCGGCATTGATTGCGTCTGTTTTGGCGGCACCAAAAATGGGCTGATGGGCGTTGAGGCGGTGATCTTCTTTGACCCCAAACACGCATGGGAATTTGAACTGCGCCGCAAACGTGGGGCGCATTTGTCGTCCAAGCACCGCTACTTAAGTGCGCAGATGGAAGCATACCTGACGGACGATTTGTGGCTTGAACTCGCGACCAGTGCCAACGCCGCGGGCCAGCGATTGGCCGAAGGTTTGCTCGCATCGAATACAGTGACCTTTCCCTATGAACCCGAGGCCAATTTGATGTTCTTTGATGCACCGCGTGGTTTGCACAAGAAACTGCAGGCGGCGGGTGCTGAATACTATGTCATGGGGTCACTTGAAGGTGGCGACGAAGAACGTGTTACAGGCCGCCTTGTTTGTGATTGGTCTGTTGGGTCGGACGGCGTGGATGAATTCCTCGCCGCCCTAAAAGCTTAGAAATCGCCCGCCAAATGACGATCCAGATCGCCCAAACGGTCTTGGCCCCAGAAACGCTCGTCCTTGTCAGAGATAAAGAACGGCGCGCCGAAGACGCCCTTGGAAACCGCTTCTTCTAGGTTGCGCGCATAGGTTTCTGCACCTTCTAAAAGGCCGCTGTCAGCCAGCGCCGGATCAAATCCAGTTTCTTCAAGACAAGCGCGGATCACGCCATCTTCGGCGATGTTTTTGTCGTCAGCCCAGCAGCTGCGTGTCAGGGCGTTGACCAAGCTGCCTACATCGCCGCCCGCATTTTGTGCTGCGATGATTGCGTAGGACGACGGTGCCATGTTGGTCGGCCAAAATGCAGGTTGCTGCGTAAATGGCAGGCCGGTCACAATCGCGCGGCGGCGCATGTCTTGCTGGCGGTACTCCTGACGGTTCGGGTGGCGATCCTTTGGTGGCACGCCACCAGTGCGTGCAAACAACGCCATAATATCGAGCGGCTTATAAGTGACGGTCACGCCATGTTTCTTGACGATCTGTTCGAACTCCGGTCCTGCCAAATAGGTGAACGGAGAGATGGTCGCAAAATAATAGTCAATATTCGGCATTTGATGCTCCTAAATCCGTGCTGCTTTGTTGGTGCGACCCTACGGACGTGCTACCCCGTGTCAACGCCGCGAATCTGCCACATCGGGACCCTGCCACATGCCAAACCTCATTGAACCAAAACTCATCTCCGGAAACGCCAATATGCCATTGGCCGAAGCGGTCGCAAAACGCATGTCGATGCATCGCGGTATTAACGTCGGCCTTGTGGATGCGCGGGTCGAACGGTTCAACGATGGTGAGATTTTCGTCGAGGTTTATGAGAACGTGCGCGGCGAGGATATGTTCATCATCCAGCCCACGTCGAACCCTGCCAACGACAACTTGATGGAACTTCTGGTCATTTCAGATGCGCTGCGTCGTTCTTCTGCCGATCGCATCACCGCTGTGATCCCGTATTTCGGTTATGCCCGCCAAGATCGCCGTTCAAAAGCACGTACGCCGATCACCGCCAAGTTGGTTGCGAACATGCTGGTTGAAGCCGGTATCGAACGTATCCTGACGCTTGATCTACACGCGACCCAAATTCAGGGCTTCTTCGATATTCCAGTCGACAACCTATATGCGTCGCCTGTGTTCGCGCTGGACGCGATGCACCATTTCAAGGGTCAGATGGACGAAGTTATGGTTGTTTCACCTGATGTTGGTGGTGTGGCCCGCGCGCGTGACCTTGCGCAGCGTATCGGGGCCCCCCTGTCCATCGTCGACAAACGTCGTGGCAAGCCGGGCGAAGTTGCGGAAATGACCGTGATTGGTGATGTCAAAGATCGTGTCTGTCTGATCGTGGACGATATCGTCGATACGGCTGGCACGCTTTGCAAAGCGGCTGAAGTGTTGATGGAACATGGCGCGAAGGAAGTGCATTCTTACATTACGCACGGCGTGCTGTCTGGCCCAGCGATTGAACGGATCGGCAATTCCGTCATGAAGCACTTGGTTATCACTGACACAATTGAGCCAACTGATGCGGTAAAAGCATGCGAACAAATCCGCATCGTGCCAACCGCACCGATGTTTGCCCAAGCGATCTTGAACACATGGAACGGCACATCCGTTTCGTCCTTGTTTGATCACAAGACGCTGCAGCCGATTTACGAGAACATGTACACGGGTAGCTAACTAAGCGTCGCTTAGTACACGTCCCATTCATCCGCTTGACGTAACTCACCAATCGCCTGCCATGCCACGCGCACGCGGGCGATTTTGGTGTCGCCCCATGTACGAAACACGATAGCGAAACCCTCGTTCGTGATATCTTCGGATTGGACGTCAGCGCGGGCGTTGGTATCGCTTGCCATGTCCCACATCGACAGATTCACCTGAACGACCGGCGGCGCGCGAAAACTTTCCGAAAATTCCACATGCGCACGTGTCTGGCGCGCGCCCTCGCCCGTCCACATGACACCGTCATGCTCAAAATCGGAGAACAGGACCACATCACCATGGTCCACCCCGATAAGGTGGTTTCTAAGTCGTTTCATATCATACCGTTGGCGTGCGACCGCCATTTCCTAACCCTAGGTCACCCTAGATGTAAAAGACGGCAGATTTAAGCCAAAGATTCACTTTCTACTAGGGACTAAGATTGCGCGTGGTTGCGCAATCGCATGACCAAGGGAATCATCAATAAAATAAGGGCTGCCCCCATCAAAAACGGCGCACCAGGTAGGTAGATTCCATCGTTGTCCACATAGCTTTCAAATATCCAAGTGGAACCTATCGGGGCCAAGAACGCCGCAATTGAGGACAAAGATGCAATCACCCCTTGAACGAGGCCCTGTTGGTCTTCCCGCGCCAAGTTGGACGCCATTGCGGTTATCATCGGCGGCGTTAGATCCGACAAAGCCGCGAAGACGAGCACAATGACGAGGCCAGTCACCGTTGAGATGACGCCGAAGCCAACAAAGCCGATGAGCGCGGACACCATCCCTATCTGCAACGTGCGGAATTCGCCAAATCGCGAGATGAACTTCGGCATTAGCCCGCCCTGCACACCAGCGAGTAGAATTCCGTAACCTGCCAGTGATACGCCAATCAACAGGGTCGACCAGTCAAATAGTTCACGCGTGAAGAACGCCCAGAGGGTCGGATAAACCATGTTTGCTAACTCGAAAATGAACAGACATATCAAAGGGATCGCGAGGTTCGGGACCTTGAATGCCTGCATGATTGCGCCAAACGGATTGAGGTTCCGCACCCCGAACGAGCGGCGTTTTTCGGGTGCGAGGCTTTCTGGCAAAACGAACAATCCAAAAGCAACGTTACCTGCAGATAGTGCAGCAGCAATCCAAAACGGCGCTGTGATATGCCAACCAGCCGCGATGCCGCCAATGGCCGGCCCAAGGACAAACCCGATCCCGAATGCCGCTCCGATCATCCCAAACCGGGCCGCGCGTTCTTTTGGGCTTGAAATGTCGGCGATATAGGCCGTCGCGGTCGTATAGGTCGCCCCTGCAATCCCTGCGAGGATACGCCCGATAAGGAGGACCCAAAACACACTGGCCAACGCCATAATGACGTAATCCACCGCCAACACTATAAGTGCTGCGATCAGCACAGGTTTTCGTCCGTAAGCATCTGAAAAACTGCCGATAACAGGTGCGAAGATGAACAGCGCACCCGCATAGGAGGCCATCAGAACACCACCCCAAAGCGCACCCTCGCCCGTGCTGCCTGCCCCGACACGTTCCATCAGGTCTGGCATGATCGGGAACACCAATCCGATGCCGATGGCGTCGATCATCAGAGTTATAAGGATGAAGATGTAGGCAAAGTTCTGCATGTGAGGAGGTGACGCTTTTTAATCTGGTTGTGGCAAGGAAAAATAAAGGGCGCGTGCCGCACTTTACGGTCAGCAAGCACGCGATATGCACAACGTGATTTTAACCCAAAGTGTTACCAAGGGCGCTTCAATTCTAAATGGATCATGCGTTTCGTAGGTTTATCACCTTATTTCACGGGATTCTACGTATCTAGATTCCGAATAGAATACGTACAGAAACTGAATAGCTACCGCATGGATATCCCGTAATTTACGCGCCAGGCGGTTAGCATGCGTTAACCATTCCGCTTATCGATTTCACCTGCGCTTGAGCAGTTTATGCTGGAAAACCAAGTCGAGCGGTCAGGTGAAGTCGAACAGTTTTGCGGGATTAAGAGCCAGAGTATTCTCTCGGTTTTCTTCTGCAGGGGCCCAATCCTAAAGCAAATCCACCAATTTCGCATCGTCGTAAGGCCAATTCGTGCCTCAAAACACGAGATCCATCAAGCCGAGTATCGCATCAATTTCAGGGTCATTTCCATTTACATAGCATTGGAACTTTCCGCGATGATCACAATGAAATGCGCGATGTGATGAGAACCTACAGAAACTACGAAGCGGCACGGCTAACAGGTGTTAACCGGATTTTCCTAGCGTGCAGCAATCACGTAACCGGGTTTTATCCTGTCTGCAAAATGTTGGATGCCGATATGCCGTTGCCTCAGGCATTGCGGTCTATATTGGAACGCAAGGCGGGTCGAATTCTGTTCAACTCTTTTCGACGGACGTCGAGGTCGCTGACGCGATAGCCCATGGTGGGTCGCTTCCAGCCTCAACGAATTTTGGTGCAACGTCTGTTGGGTCGTTGTCAATCCGCCGATGGCTGCGCCCCGTTTGTCACCAAAAATGTGCCTACAAGTCTTCAGATTGAATAGCGTCCGCAGCCAAGGCCTAGACATGTCGAAAGGCGCCTCTTCCACATAATTTGCGGCCGAGGCGCCCAACCTGTGTGGCGAAAACGATTACCATCGTTTTCGCCCGTCAGCCGTTCAATCAAACGAACTTATTGACATAATTTTCCAGCGCTTCTTGGCGTCCGGATCGCGGTTCAGGCGTGATACCTTCAGCCAACACGCGCTCGGTGATCGCGGTAAGATCACCGTCCAGCATCGCTTTCGCCTCAGGTGTCTGCCAACCGGCGTAGCGTTGCTGCAACGCGTCTTCCAGCCCGCCGTCTTCGATCATTGCCGCCGCGGCCTTAAGCCCGCGTGCACAAACATCCATGCCACCCGCGTGGGCATCAATAAGATCCTGCGCGTCCAGCGATTGACGGCGCAATTTGGCATCAAAGTTGGTGCCACCTTTGCCAAGACCACCGGCCTTAAGGATGTGGTAATAGCACAGGGCGACTTCGGGCACGTTGTTGGGGAACTGGTCTGTGTCCCAACCGGACTGATAATCATTGCGGTTCATATCGATCGATCCCAGCATCCCTTCGGATGCGGCAACGGCGATTTCATGTTCAAACGAATGGCCCGCAAGGATCGCGTGACCCTGTTCAAGGTTCAGCTTTACCTCATTTTCCAAACCATATTTGCGCAGGAACCCGGCGCATGTTGCTGCGTCATAGTCATATTGGTGCTTTGACGGTTCTTGCGGTTTGGGCTCGACAAGGATTTGGCCCTCAAAGCCGATCTTGTGTTTATACTCAACCACCATCGAAAGGAAACGCCCCATGTGGTCAAGCTCTTGACCCATATCGGTGTTCAGCAGGGTCTCGTAACCTTCACGGCCGCCCCATAAGACGTAGTTCTGACCGCCCAACTTATGCGTGGCATCCATGCAGGATTTCACCGTCGCAGCAGCAAATGCAAAAACATCCGGATCAGGGTTTGTCGACGCACCAGACATCCAGCGGCGATCGCTGAACATATTGGCCGTGCCCCACAGAAGCTTTGTCTTCGAAGTCTCCATTTTCTCACCGAGGTAGTCGGTGATCTCGTTCAAGGTGTTCAGGTTATCGGCGAAATTGCCCTGTTCAGGGCGAATGTCCGCGTCATGCCAACAAAAGAACGGCGCATTCAGCAGTTCGAACATTTCGAACGCCACGTCGGCCTTCATTTTGGCGCGCCCCATGTCGTCTTGCGGATGCCAAGGGCGGACGAAGGTCTGTCCACCGAAGGGATCCTGTCCTTCCCACGCAAACGAATGCCAATAGGCAACCGCGAAACGCAGGTGATCTTCCATGCGTTTGCCTAGAACAACCTCGTCAGGGTTGTAGTGATTAAATGTCGCGGCGTTTACGCCATCAAAGAACCCAGTAGTCATTATTTATTTGCCTCTTCCGTCGGGTTTTTCCCAAGAATGATCATCGACAACAGGTCATCATCCGTCACATCGGCGATGTTCACTGTCCCAACAAGTTGTCCGTTCTTCATAACGCTGGCCCGATCGCACAGTTCCATAACCGAATGCACATCATGATCGATCAGGAAAATCCCGATGCCCTGCGCCTTAAGCTGCTGGATCAAATCCGCAACCATCTGGGTTTCGTGGGGGCCAAGGGCCGCTGTGGGTTCGTCCATAATCAGAATACGGGCGTTGAAATAGACCGCTCGGGCAATCGCCACAGATTGGCGCTGACCACCTGACAGGGCCGAAACCGGTTCGTTGAACTTCTGGAAGTTCGGGTTTAGGCGCCCCATGATCTTGCGGCACTCGGCCTCCATCGCGGCGTCATCGACCAGCCCGAACGGGGTCATCAATTCGCGACCAAGAAACAGGTTTGATGCCGCATCCAGATTATCCGCCAGCGCAAGCGTCTGGTAGATCGTTTCGATGTTGTTGGCACGGGCATCACGCGGCGAGTCGATCTCGACCTGCTCGCCGTTGATGAAAATCTCGCCCGCGTCTTTTGCATAGGCCCCCGAAAGAACCTTGATCAGGGTCGATTTTCCGGCGCCGTTGTGGCCAAGAAGACCGACAACTTCGCCCGGGCGCAGATCGACCGACACGTCGTCCACGGCCTTGATCCCGCCAAATGCGATAGAGATGTTTTTCAGCTCTACCAAAGGGGCTTGTGTTTGCTGTGTCATTACTTTGCCCCCACGCGTTTACGATAGATGATGTCGATAAGCACCGCGAGAACTAGAACCGTGCCTACAACGATGTTCTGGAACGGCGCATCAACGCCAACCATCGCCATGCCCGATTGCAAAGACTGCATGATCAGCGCACCGATGATCGCGCCGTAAATCGTACCAAACCCGCCAGCCAGTGCCGTGCCACCAATGACGGCCGCCGCGATGACCCGCAGTTCATCCAAGGTGCCGATATCATTGGAATGGTTCGACAAACGCGCAGATGCGACAACCGCAGACAGGGCACAAAGAAAGCCCATCAAGGCGAAAATCTTAACCGTCAGGCGGCGTGTGTTGATGCCCGAAAGTTCTGCCGCGTCAGGGTTGCCACCAGTCGCAAAGATGTAACGTCCGAACCGCGTTCGTTTGGCTACAATACTAAGGACGACAGCAACCAGAATGAGAATAAGAACCGAGACCGGCAGACCATAGCCAACAGTTAGCCCCTCGGGTAGCACCTCACCGCGTTCGTCAAACATCCGCTGAAGGCGGCGTTCGGGAATGAAGTAGGAATTCAGCACAGCGATAAAGCTGACGATAGATGCAATGATGATCCCGTAAAGCGTTAGCTCGGCCCAAATTGGCTTCACCGGGAAACCATGAGCCGATTTCGCGCGGCGCGCGTTCGACATCGCCCAGATCGCGGCCACAATCGCAATAACAGCAGCAACCCAGCTCCAGGTGGTACCAAGCGTGCCGTTTGTGCCGCCGAAAATCAGGAAAGTCCGGTCAAGCGGCCCGATTGTTTGGCCGCTGGTCAGATACCAAGCCACATTGCGCCACACCAGAAAACCGCCCAAGGTGACGATAAAGGCAGGGATGGTCAGATAGCCAACCAACCAGCCCTGAAACGCGCCGATCAGCGTGCCCACCAACAACCCCGAGATCACAGCCAAGACCCAGATCATCGGGTGCCCAAGGCCAAACATCTCAGGCAGGACTTGTGTTTGCATCATCGCCATCACAGCCGATGTCGTCGCCAACAAGGCGCCGACGCTTAGGTCGATGTGGCGATTGACGATCACAAAGACCATGCCGCAGGCCATGATCGCCACAGACACCGTCTGGATCGTCAGATTGAAAATATTGCGGGGCGTCAGGAACCGGCCATCAGTAAACCAGCTAAACCCAAGGCAAAGAATGAATAGAGCACCAATCATACCCAGAAGACGCATATCCAGTTCCAGTTTCTGGAACAGGCTACCTTTGTCTTGGCTGGGGATTGGCGCATTTGTCGTGTCAGTCATATCAGACCTTCTTAACGAGCGCGAATAAGGAACGGCCCCGACATCGCTGCCGGGGCCGCAGGGAGATAGTTTAGTTACAAGGTGCTGGGCCGTCGGTCACACCTTGGCACAGGGCCTCAAGTGTGATCCAGCCAGCATCAACAACCGCAGACAGGTTTTCCGCAGTCACCGGAACCGGCTCAAGGAAGCGGGCCGTCATAGTTGTGCCACCTGGGGACGTCCAGTCAGCGCTGCCGCCGACTTCCTCGTCGCTGGCCAATGCCACCGCGATTTCGCCAGCAGCCGTGCCAAGATCACGTGCGTCTTTCCAGACGGAAACGGTCTGCGTGCCCAGCGCAACGCGGTTCAGCGCAGCGTGATCACCATCCTGACCTGAGACAGGAATACCTTCCATGCCCTGTGCCGTCAGCGCAGCCACAACACCACCAGCGGTGCCGTCGTTGGACGCAATCACAGCATCAACGTCATTGTCGGCAGCTGTCAGGATTTGCTCCATGTTGCGCTGCGCGTTCGCAGGCAACCAACCGTCAGTGTAGGCTTCAGCAACGATTGTGATGTCACCGGATGCAACAGCTGCATCGATGATCTCTTGCTGGCCGCCACGCAGGAAATCTGCGTTCGGATCCGTGGGCGAACCCTTGATCATGACGTAGTTACCAGTCGGCTGAGCTGCAAAAACAGCGCGCGCCTGCATCCGGCCAACTTCGACGTTGTCGAATGTCAGATAGAATGCACGTTCATCTTCGATCAGACGGTCATAGGCGACAACAGGGATGCCTTCGTCAGCCGCAGCCTGAACAGCCGGGCCAATCGCCTGTGCGTCTTGCGCAAGGATGATCAGGGCATCAACACCCTGTGCGATCAGGCTTTCGACGTCAGACAATTGCTTGGATGAAGAAGACTGCGCATCAGCGGACACATAAGTCGCGCCAGCAGCTTCCAAAGCGGCAACAATAGCTGCTTCATCTGTTTTCCAGCGTTCTTCCTGGAAATTGGACCAGCTCACGCCGACTGTCACTCCGTGACCATCTGCGAATGCAACAGATCCCATTAAAACCGCAGCAGCGGACATACCAAAAATGTATTTCATAGTTTCCTCCCATTAGTGGCTCGTGTTAGCGAATCGTCGAGCCCGCACAATTGGTAGCATATTTTTTTTACTTAGCAAAAAAAATATTCAGCACCGTGCAAGCTTTAGGTATATGGTGGTGAAATGAAAAGAGATTCGAGCGCGCATCGACCTGAGCATTCCGGCGAAGCTGTAGCACTGGACGCCCGCGCAATGACGCGTCTGCGCGTCCTGAACTGCATCCGCGCCTCTGGGAACGCGTCACGTACTGACATTGCTGCGGCGCTAAGACTGAGCCCGGCCACCGTAACATTTGTGACCTCAGGCCTAATGGTTGGAGGGTTGATCGAAGAAGTCACGGCGACAGACACGCCGGACGCGGCAAAGCGCGGTCGCCCTCGCGTAGCGCTTCGGCTGAGGAAGGGTGAGTTTCACATCGGAGGAATTAAGATCGCCCGGGGGTCGATGTCGATACTAGTTCTCGATTTCGACGGCAAAGAGGTCAAGCGGCTTGAAGTGCCTTTGACCCAGCCGCAGATGGAACCTGAGGCCCTCGTTTTGACGATCCGAGATGCGTTGACTGCAGCTTATGAGCAAATCGGTTGCGGTCTGGAAAGGCTTTCAGGTATTTCAATCGGGCTTGCCGGGCAGATCGATGCAGAGACCCGTTTTGTGCATTGGTCGTCGTCCCTAACCCAACGCAACGTCGATCTGGGCAAACATCTGGACAAGCATCTTCCCTGCGCCGCCTTTCTGGACAATGACGCCAACCTTGTCGCAAAGGCCGAGCAATTGTTTGGGGAAGCCAAAGGGTTGAAGAATTTCCTTGTTGTCACGGTAGAACACGGTGTCGGTCTGGGGATCGTGCTTGGCGGGCGGCTTTATCGGGGTGAACGCGGATGCGGCGCAGAATTCGGCCATACCAAAGTCGCACTGAATGGGGCCGCCTGCCAATGCGGTCAGCAAGGATGTCTGGAAGCCTATGTTGGCAGTTCCGGACTGCTGCGACGTGCTGCCGAAGACATTTCCCCTGATGCATTTCCAACTGTACGGGCTTTGGTTCAAGGTGCTGTTGACGGCAATGCAGAGGCATCAAAGATCCTTGATGAAGCGGGGCAGATGTTTGGTCTTGGACTGTCGAACCTTATTAATCTGTTTGATCCAGAACGGATCATCATCGCCGGGATGGAACATCGCATCGCTCACCTTCATTCAACTGCGGTTATGAATGGCGTTCGCAATAACGTCGTCAAGGTTGATGCCCCACTCCCTGATATCAGCATCAATCACTGGGACGATTTGATGTGGGCGCGCGGCGCGGCGGCAATGGGGATCGAGCATGTCTCGGCACTTAAGGTAAAGGAACTTTCAGAATGAAGCTGACCACTTTAGCAATGATTGCGTTGTATCTGCCTGGACTGGCCAAGGCCGAAGGCAATCGGCCTGAGTTCCAGCCAATTGATATTTCGTCACACGTCTACGCCGGTGGCTGGGAGCATTTTGTTGGCGGCGGCGTTGCTGTGTTCGATTGTAACGGGGACGACATACCCGAGGTTTATGCTGCGGGCGGCGCGAATACCGCGCAACTTTTTTTGAATACTTCACAAGATGACGTTGCCTTGCTGGCGGACACACCCGAAGAATTGTCGCTCACCTTTGTGACTGGCGCTTACCCATTGGATATCGACAGCGATGGGATCATGGATCTTGCCGTGCTGCGGGTCGGTCCCGACTCTCTTTTGCGTGGGACTGGCGATTGCCGTTTCGAACCCTTCACAGACATTACATTCGCAACGGGCGATCACTGGACGACAGGCTTTTCCGCAACTTGGGAAGAAGGCTACTCGCTGCCAACACTGGCCTTTGGGACTTATATCGATCGCAGCAATCCCGATGGTCCGTTTGAGGCCTGTGACGCTACTCAACTCTATCGCCCTACAGGCGACACCTATGGGGCGCCTTTAGCGCTTGAGCCGGGGTTTTGCACCCTTTCGATCCTGTTTTCGGATTGGAAACGCACTGGCAGGGCCGATCTACGGATTAGCAACGACCGTCACTACTATGTCAGTGGCGGGCAAGAACAGATGTGGGCAATGGATCCGGCTCCGCGCCTCTACACGGCAGAAGAAAACTGGCAGCCCTATTCGATTTGGGGCATGGGCATCGCCTCTCGGGATTTAGGAGGAGACGGCTACCCAGAAGTGTATCTGACCTCCATGGGTGACCAGAGACTGCAACAGTTTGACCCACAAACAGGTGGCCCGACGTGGCGCGATGTCACCTACGAGTTTGGAACCACCGCGCACCGCCCCCATATTGGCGACGATGGACGGCCCTCGACCGGCTGGCACGCCCAGTTTGGCGACGTCACCAATGACGGGCTCGACGACATTTTTGTCTCCAAGGGCAACGTCGAGCAGATGCCCGGCCTCGCGATGCAAGATCCCAACTCGCTCTTGATCCAGACACCTGAGGGCCGGTTCGTCGAAGTGGCGGAAACAGCGGGTGTCGCGACCATGGAACGCTCACGCGGGGCGGCTTTGGTTGATCTAAATCTAGATGGTCTACTTGATTTGGTCGTCATGAACCGTCGCGCGGACATGGAAGTTTTTCAGAACGTCTCGACGGACGTGGGGACTTGGCTGATGGTGACCCTGCACCAATCGGGTCCGAATACCAACGCCGTGGGAAGTTTTATCGAGGTCCGCACCGCAGATGGCGTGCTGACCCGCGAAATCACGATTGGCGGCGGTCATGTCAGTGGGCAATCAACGCCAGAGCACTTTGGCTTGGGCGACGTCAAGGCAACCGAACTGCGGGTGATTTGGCCCGATGGCAGCATCGGAGAGTGGCAACAGGTTTCGACCAATCAGGCCCTCACGATCACGCGCTGAGCTACCTTCACCGTTCGATTGGCAAACCGCTCGGCACGCTGTCGGGCACACCCAATCGTTCCGTCTGGTCTTCTAGAGTCTGAAGAAAAGCAAGGATGTCGTCCACGGCTTCGTCAGACAAGGATTGCGGAGCCAGTTCATTTGCCGCCGCGATCGCCGCAAGGTCCACTTCTGACTTCAGAATTCTATCGTCAACGACACCGTCCAATTGCGGCATCATCACATTGTCGGTTTGGTAGGCATAAAGCGACTCGACTGGATCAAGGTGGTGACGCACCACATCTTCAAGTGACGCGAAGGCGCCGGCATGACCATAAGGCGCGGTCAGGGTCACGTTGCGCAAGGATGGGGTGCGAAAGGCAAAGGCGTCATCGGCTTGACCGGTGACGCGAAACCGTCCTTCGTCGCGCGCATGATCCTCAAATCGCGCCGCTTTGCCTGGTCCAATTTGGGGCATGGCGATGGCATGAAATGCATGATCTGTCTGCAACCAACCGGAATGACAATTGGCGCATCCCGCTTGGCCGTAAAACAACTCCATTCCCCGCTGTGCAGCCGCGGTCAGTTCCGCCTCACCGCGCATCGCGCGATCAAAGGCAGAATTGTCCGCACGCCACTCATGCGCCATGAAATCCGCAGTCACGTTAGCAATCTGGGTAAAGGTCACGGCCTCACCCGGCGCCACATCTTCAAAGGCCTCTGCGTATTCCGGTATCGCCGCGACACGGGCCGCAATTATGTCCCACGCCCCCCCGTCCTGTGCCAAAAGCCCCTGCCGAACGGCCCTGCTCACATCGTTCTCGGAGTAATGTCCGGCCATTTCATCTGCCGATAGAACAGGGAACATCGCTTGCGCGGCCAGTGCCGATTGAAATCCTATGGCCATATCAGCGCCTAATGGCGTTCGAATGCCATTAGGTTGGTTTGGG
>CALBVZ010000092.1 GCA_937969445.1 uncultured Octadecabacter sp.
GGCAATTGCGCCAAGACCTGTGGAGGTATGCGCCGGATGGCCGAGGAACGGGATCGCAGGGTATTTCTTAACGCGCACATCAAACAGCATCGTGCCCATGCCACCGCCGTTCAGCAGGCGCATGAAACCTGCCATGCCTTCGCGATCGATTGGAAAAACGGGGCCAGATACGTCTTTGATTGTGCCCAGGTAGTGTTCATTGAAATAGGGGTTCGAAATCGGCTTATAGATGCCGCCGATTGTGTAGCCCATGCGGTTCAAGACATGGCGCGGTGCGTCGTGGTTGCCGAAGTGGCCTGTGACGAACAGCACGGGGCGCCCGTTTTCCTTGGCCTTCACGAGATGTTCCAAACCTGCGCCTGTTGGCATCGTGTCTGCCAATTGCGCTGTGTAATCCCCACGTGAATAGCCCTCAATCATGGTGCGGCCGAAATTGTTGCAACAGGCGCGGGCGAGGCGGTTAACCTCGGCGTCCTCCATGTCGGGCCAAATCATGCTGATCTGTGTACGAGAGCGTTTAAGATAGCCCGCACTGGGGGCAACAAGCCGCTCCGCCATTGCCCCGAACCAGCGCACGCGTTGCTTATATGGCAAGGCCATCGCTGTCGCGATGATCGCACGCAGGGCGCGGTCTGTGATCCAGTCGGACCGTGTGGCGGTTTCAAATGTACGCATCAATGTCCGTTTAGGGCGGTGCGGTGCGCCCTGCAAGTCCTGTGCGATTATGCACAGCATTCGTGGCTGGGCGCTGATTGATCGCATGAACGCGCGGGGATAAGTGTTACACATTCAGCCTGAGGGAGCACATATGTCCATTCGCCCAATCCTTGAGACCCGCAAAGCAATACCGACCATGGAAGGGGCAGGTGTTCAACTGCACCGCGCGTTCGGATTTCAAGACCCGACAGAACTGGATCCGTTCCTGCTGTTCGACGACTTTCGTAACGACATCCCTGCGCATTTCGAGAAAGGGTTCCCATGGCATCCGCACCGCGGGATTGAGACGATCACCTATGTGTTAAATGGAACGGTTGAGCATGGCGATAGCCTTGGGAATACCGGCACGCTGGGGGCGGGTGACGTTCAATGGATGACGGCTGGTTCAGGGATCATGCATCAGGAAATGCCGCACGGAAACGCGGCCGGGCAGATGCATGGGTTTCAGTTGTGGGGCAATTTACCGAGCGCGCAAAAGATGACGGACCCGCGCTATCAGGACGTGAACGCCCAAGAGATTCCGGAAATTACTGATGATGACGGCACAGTTGTGCGCGTTATCACGGGCGAATTCTGGGGCAAGCGTGGACCTGTGGACGGCATCGCGGCGGACCCTCAGTATCTGGATGTAAGCATGCCTGCGGGTGTGCGTAAGACCTTTAAGATCGACACGTACCGCCGCGCTTTTGCCTATGTGTTTGAGGGGACCGCTGCGTTTGCAGATGCAAGCCCGCCATCTGGTGTGTTGTTGGAAAAAGAAGTGATGGGCGAAGAGGTGAACATCCGCGATATGTCAGGTGATCGCACGTTGATCCGGTTTGGCACCGGGGACGAAGTGACGGTGCAAGCCGGGGAGCAGGGCGTGCGGTTCTTGCTGATTTCTGGCGCCCCGATTGAGGAACCCGTCGCATGGCACGGCCCCATCGTGATGAACACCAAAGAGGAGTTGCAAACAGCGATCCGTGACTTGCGCAATGGGACGTTTATTAAACCGGCCCATTGAACGAAAAGACTGTCCCGGAAACATGTGGCGGCTTGATTTAATGTAATTCAGCCGTGGCGCGGTTTCGTATGGAATTCCCTACTCTGCCCCCCAAATCCAGAGAATTGGTTGATGTGCTCACGTTTACGTGTACGGTTGACCAATTAGTCAAATATTTTTGGGCGGCACATTTTTACTATGAAGCATCATGTTTGTACGTTTGCAGCGACGATCGCTGCCACATTCCTTTCCCTGTCGCCCGCAGTTGCACAAGACACTGATGCACCACAACGATTACAACAAGATGTTGATCGTGAAGTCCGCCCAACACACGAGGCATTTCTAGCCGGAACGATTGCAACGACAGGGTTCTCTGACACTGTTGATCTTCGACCCACACCGACTGAGAACCTGTCGCGTGAAATGATCCAGCTTATTGCTGATGCTGAAATGTATGATTTCATCGATCTTGATGGGCCGTCGACCACATTGGTCGCGGGGGGGCGCATTGGCCATACTTATAACGCTGCTGAGTTGGACCGTGATTTCTACGACGCTGTTCTAGCGCGTGATGTCGGGCAGGTTTTCGGGTTGGCGTTTGATGATGAAGAGTTTCCAAACCTTTATATGACCGCGACCTCTGCGTTCGGACTGCAGATTGTTGGGCCGGATGCATTGGCAGATGGTGTACCAGATCGCCTTTGGCTTGGTGCGCAGAACAGCGAATGGATGAATGGCCAGTGGGGTGGTTTTGAAACGTCAGGACCTGGGTCTATCTACAAGCTTGTTGGCGAAACGGGGCAGGTTGAATTCTTTGCCAATGTCGCGCTGGGCGAGCGTGGAAATACGGGGGCTGGGCTTGGCAATATCACGTTTGATGCGGCCCACGATCAGCTTTTCGTGTCTGACCTTGAGACAGGCATGGTGCATCGGTTCGATCTAGATGGAACCGATTTGGAACAGTTCGATCACGGGTTGGACGGACGTCCGACGCAAGACCTTGATGCTGTTTTGTTTGATGCCGCGACTGGCATTGATATCGAAATTGATACCTTCGATCCGTTTGATCCAGCAACTTGGAATTTCGCGACACCTGAACGACGCGTTTGGGGAATGGCCGTTTATGGTGCACGTCTTTACTATGCGGTTGCTGATGGACCGGCGGTTTGGTCCGTTGGGATTGACGCTGAAACGGGTGCGTTTTCGAATGATCCACGGTGGGAGCTAACGGTTTCCGAGGATCATCCTGATCTCGACGTGTCTGACATTGTTTTTACGCCGCAAGGTGCGATGATTTTGGCGCAACGCGGTGCGTGGGATGCGACGAAAGACTACACACATATGGTCGATGACACCGAGGCCGAAGTGCTTCGTTATGTCTACGAGTCCCCTGAGGATGATCCGGAAACGCCATCGGTTTGGCACATCGACCCGACGGTTTTGCCCGTTGGGTTTGAAGACGGAAGTCGCGCAGGTCTCGGCGGTGTTGATCTTGGGCTGGGCTATGATGAACGTGGCCGTTTTGATTGGCGCAATTGTTCCGGTACGCTTTGGTCCACAGGCCAAAACTTGCGTGTGAATGAAGGTTTGTCCGATGCGTTGCGCTTAGGTGGGATGTTTCAGGTCGATGGCGTGCAGGGTACGCCGCGTCTTTATCCTGTTGCGGATAACACGCCTCCATGGTTTTCATATTTCGTTGATTACGATGGCGTTGAAGTGACCGATGAAGTGAGCGGGCATGTGGGCGACGTAGAGGTCCTTGGGTGTCACGGCACTGCTGGTTCTCAAACGGCGGGCGGTTTTGGTAGCCCAGCTGAGGTCCCGCCGCAGTATGAATTGCCACCTGAAACAGATGTCCCTGATTTTTGGTGTACGTCTGGGGGCGTAAACGCCGCAATCTGTTTGTGCGCGTTGTTCCCGAATACTTGTTTCCCAAATGATCCGCCTGAGGCGCAGTGCGCTGAAGTTGAAACCGAATTGACCTGTAACCCAGAAACAAACACCTATGAGCTGACGGCGACGGTGGCAGACCTTTCCGGCGCTGGGCTGGACCAAACCAAGGTTGAGGATCCAACGTCCGCAATCACGAGCTTGCCGATCACGACACCTTTGCCGGGTCCGTTCACGGTGGATCTGACGGGGTTGTTCCCTGGTCAGTCAGGGCAATTGAACCTGTGTTCATTTAATACTGCTGAACAAGAAACCGGGGAACCTTTCTCGTGTTGTAACGCAACTGTGCCTTTTCAAATTCCCGGCGAGCCTTGTGAAGTGGAGGCCGTCCAATGATCCGCTCTATCGCATTGGCTGCGCTGGCCGTTTTCATCAACGTTACTGCGGCTGCGGCACAGCCTGTTCTGACAAATGGCGGCTTTGAGCAAAGCCCACCGAATAATTATGGCAACAATGCCTTCTGGTCGATCGCGCCTTGGGTGCTTACAGCGGGGAGTTCGAATGTTGTTTCAGTTGATGGACCCGGTGGGCTTACTTGGTATGGGAATTCGGGCCCTGCGTCTGATGCGACGGGTGGTACGGGTAATTTCCAACACTATTTGGACCAATACCAAACATCCGGAACGATCTACCAAGAATTCACACCGCTTTGTTCAGGTGAAGTACGCTATGGCGCCTATTTCTCCAGCCGTGGCAACGCATCAGGCACTGCCGATGTGACGATCAAAGATGCGACAGGGGCAAACATTGTTGCGGGACCGGCAAGTGTTACCGTTCCTGGTGGTGACTCAGAGAACTCACCTTGGCAGTTGGCAGCATTCACGGCCGCGCTGACGGCAGGCACAACCTATCGATTTGAGGTCGATATGGATAACCAACTAAACATGGACAATGCCTATGTGGCTTTTGGCCCAGAGTGCACCGAGCACAGTTCACCCGACTGGTCTGACCCTGACGACGAAACTGATCCAGACCCAGACCCCGATCCGGTACCCGTTCAGTGCACGCCGTTTGAGCAACAAGAAGTGACCTGCAATACCACGACGGGTTTCTATGAAGTTACTATTTCCAACAGCATGTCCAGTTTGTTCAACCCCACAGGCATTACCGCCACAACATCGGCACCTGGCGTGTCGATCACCACGAGCCCGTTTGATCGACTTACATTGCTGATTTCAGGTGCGTCACCTGGAGATACTATTCCGATTTCGACACAAGCAATTGAGGAAGGGGCAGGCGCAGGTATTGGGCTGGACCTGTGCTGTAATGGCGAAATGGAAATCACAATTCCTGAAGGCGAGATTTGTGAGATAATCGATGAGCCGGACGTTGATCCTGATGCACCGCTAGACGTTTCTATCGAAAAAGTTTGGCAAGATGTCATTCTCCACGAAGATCTCAACATCCCTCCGCATGGGTTTGAAATTACTGTCGATCTTGAGGCAGGATCCCTTTCGCCGGGCGATGTGATCACTGTCGATGATCCTGCCGTATCGCAGGTCAATGTCACGCCGTTTGGTAGTGTCGTTGCACCCACGGGCTGGACCTGTTCAGCATCCGGCGGATCATGGAGCTGTCAGTATGTCGTGCCGCTTTCTGGTGCGGTTTTGCCAGCCACAATAATCTTCCCATCGGCCATCAACGGGTCTGAACATGTTCTGAATTGTGCAGGGGTTTCGACGGTATCAACCGATGGTTCGAACCTTGATTCCAACAGCGCAAATAATAACAGCTGTTGGGAATTGAACCCACCTGTCGTTGATGAGCCAACAATTGAAATGGTGAAAACGGGGCCAGCGGTCTGTGCGATTGATGAACCCTGTGATTTCACGGTTACCTACACCAACACTGGCACTGCCCCTTATACGGGCAATGTCTTGATGCAAGACCAGACCACTATTGCGGGCTTTGACGTGACAAATGTTTCGCCAATGCCTCCGGGGTGTGGAGCGAATTTGCCTGCCAATCCATTTGCATGTGTGATCGCGCTGAATAACTTTGCGGCCGGTGCATCGCAGACGTACACGATTACGATGGCGCCGAATTCGGGCGGCCAAGTTGTCGCTGAAACAGGCGAGAATTGCGCAAGTGTCGTTGCTGTTCCAAGCAGTGTCACGCCGGGTGGATATTCTTGGAACCTGTATCAAGACGGTGAAGACGCGATGCCTGCGGATTATGCTTATCTGCTTTTGACAGGGGTACCTGCGGCAAATTCTTGTGTTCCGTATTCAACAGAGGAAACGAGTGATGAAGTCGGAGAGATTTCTGTAGAAAAGACATGCGAACGTCAGCCGTCATTGGGCAGCAGCATCATGTTCTTTTGTCAAATTACCGTTTCATCAACAGGAACCATAACTGGCACTGTCAATCTGGACGATTACTATACTTACGACGGCTTTAACGGCGACCAGAATGCGCTCGTGGGGCAGTTAACATCGTCTGACCCTTGGGCCTGCGCAACTGCGCCTTACAGCACAAGTAACACGCCACAGTGTACGATTTCTGGCGCGGACCTTATGGCTGCTGGGGGCACGTCGACCCTGACATCGGCTGTTGTAATCCAATCGCAAGATTTGGGTGAAGCCAACATCACGAACTGCGTCGGTATTGCGAACGGCGCAACTGAGATTGAGCCGTCATGCGTTCAGATTTCTGAAGCAGTGTCCGACGACGCGGGGCAAACAGGCGATCCCAACGATGATGCTGAAACGCCCGAATTCAATGTCATCAAAGACTGCGACAACAACTTTACGCCTGTAGAAGGTACCGATCAGCTTACGGTTAACTGTTCGGTTCAAGTCACGCCTTTGACACCGTTTACAGGGTCGCTTCAGATCAATGACAGCGCGACCAACACCGGAGGTGGCGGGCAAGCTAGTTTTACAAGCATTACTGGCTACGACACCAATGTCTGGACTTGTAACACCACCAACCCTGTTGGCTTTGGGTGCAATGCGTCGGGCGCGAACTATCCTGTTGATGGGAATGGTTCGCCTGTGACCACAACGTTCAACACCGTGTTGAGTGTTGAGAACACGGGCGCTGAAACAGGCGGCTGGGTTGCTTGGAATAATTGTGCAAGCGGAACCTATACGTTCAACACAGGTCAGATCGATGGCGTTTCGGGCTACTGCGACCAGATTTCATACCAGAACCCGCAATGCACACCGGTTCCTGAAATTCCGGATGATATGATCGACAACGATTGCGACGGGGAAGTTGATGAAACAACATCGTCGCGTCAGATCGAAAACATCGCGCCTGAACTCACCCTCACGAAGTCTCCGCTAGGGGAATGCAGTGTAAATGAGCAATCACAGACCTATTCGTGTGATTTTGCACTGACGGTTGAAAACGCCAGCGCTGATCCGTTTACTGGACCACTTCAGATCCTTGATGCATTCGGTTCGCCCACGCCTCGCAATGTGGGAGGCGTCACTGGGGATGGCTGGGAATGCCTCACGGCAGCAGGTGTTGATCAGGTCAGCTGCCTTGCGACAGATATGCCGCTTGATGCTGGCGAAAGTACGACAGTTGAAATGTCGCTTACTTTGTCAGGATTGCGCAACGGCGGTACGTTCGAGAACTGCGTGAACTTTGCTTTGCCTGATAATTCGGTTTTGCAGGCGAAGGTATTGCAGGCATTGTTAAATGACAGGGGCATTGACGTTGGTACTGTTGACGGTGCGGTTGGTCCGAACACGCGGGCAGGTATCACCGAGTTCCAGCGCCAAGAGGGCATGCCGGAGACCGGCGAAGTCTCGGATGAGTTGTTGCAAGCGCTTGGCCTGACACAGCCAGCGGGCGCGCAAACATGTGTGACGGTTTCTTTGCCTGCAATGCCGGAGCCACCGTTGACCTGTGATCCGAGCACGACGGTTCTTATTGATGGGGCTTGTGAATGTCGTTTCAGCCGAATGATGCAAAGCAACGCAACGAGCTGTTCCTGTATCCAAGGGACGCAATTGGATGCGGGGCATGGGTGCTTTAGGCCTGAACGTCAAATATCCGAGCCGCGTCGACCAAGCACGCCGTCAACGCCTTCGACGCCAAACTGCCCTGCGGGATCGACATATAATGCGTCGCTCGGGGAATGTGTTGCACCCGTTACACGGCCATCCTGTACCGGCGCAAACCAGGTTATGGTGAATGGTTCATGCCGCTGTGCCCGTGGATATGTCCTGAGATCAGGAATTTGCCGCGAAGAGAGGCGGAATTCTGGCGGTGCCTTGCCCTAGGATAGGAAACAGCCGCCCTGTCGCGGTAGGGCGGGTCGCCGTTGGTCACAACGCACAATAAAAGCCCGCCTTTTTGCTCGTCTTTTATTTGGTTAAAGTGTCGCTTGCTGGCGGCACTAGTGGGTGGCGACTAGCGCCGCCTGTTTAAAGCAGGCAGGCATTTCCAGTGCAAAAACGCGGCTTGTTTCATAAACCATCCCCATTCGCGCAAGAAAATCTCGGTCCGCGCGGGGGGAGGTGTTATAAACATCAAGGGGCAAGGCAGGGCCAAATTCGATGTGATGCGTTCCCGCAAAACTTAGGATATTTGTGATTGCGCCAACGGCCATGCACTCGTTTGCTATCGTTGGGCAGGCCGTCTCGCAGGCCCGCCGCAATGGCGTCAGATCGGGCGAGCGTTCCGCGTCCTTGGCGATCACAGTTCCGATAGATTGTAGTTCCTGCGTAGTGGGTGGCGCTGGCTGATTGGGCCGGTTGGCATTGCCGTAGTGAAGCCATAGGTCGGCCATACGCGCGACATCGGGGGCGACTTCAACCAAGGGCGTTATCTCTTCGTCTTCAAATAATCGCAGCAATCCCAAAGCACGAATGGCTGTCCAGCGCTTGTCCGATAAGGCGGCGCTGAATTGCGCATCTTGTTCCGGTCCCCAAACTGGTCCGTCCCAAAACGCCTGCCGCGCGGTCATTTCTTCGGGCTGAAATTTCATAAATGTTTCAATCAGACGGCTTTCACTTCCTCGCAAGAACCAAATCTCGTACCAAATCTGATCGTCCGGCCCGACCCGTGGTTCGATGTATTGAACCGATTCACTCTGCAACATGTAATTTTGGTTGAATACGATCCTTAGATTCATCCGCAAGGATGAGAGAAAACCAGCCTCAAACAGAATGTCAGCCTGCTGCCTCCACTCCTCGCGGGTGTCAGCCTCGTTGATCAACTGGCGCGCCGCGAGGGCCGGAACGGTTTCGAAATCAATCGGATAGGGTCTAAAAAATCGCCCTGCGTCCGGATCAGACGGAAACAAAGCTAAACGTCCATCCCGATCCAGTTCTGGGAAATCTAGAAGCACGAAATTGTAGTAGATCGCACGCGCCAAATATCTGGCAGCCAGTTCACCCTGAACTGCCAAAGCCCCGATATCCCAAAGGGCCTTTTCGGTGTCTTCCCCACTCAGCCACAGCGATGTTGCGGCTTCAAGTTCTGGGGAAACGGCCCAGACATCATCCTGCGATAGGGCGGATGTCGCCGCACACAGTCCGAGTGCGACGAAACAGGATCGTAGGGTTCGATTGGCTAATCGAACCCAAGCCAGGTTTTCAGCGACGACGGTCGCGGCGTGAGGACATTGGCTGGAAAGCCACGCTCACGTGTGCTTCGCAGTATGGTTTGCCTTGCTGCACAGCCAGACCACAGAACCAGAACTGTTCTGTCGCAGGGTCGCCAACGGGCCATTTGCATGTTTTTTCCGTCAATTCCATCAGGGTGATCTTTTTAGCGGTCTTTTCGACTTCGTTGACCTTGGCCAAGGCTTCAGGGCTGATCTCGTTTGCGGACGGCTGCGGCGGTAACGGCTGGCCTGCAGGGATGATCTGGCGACGCGCGTGCGGCACTTTTGGCTGAGGGGCAGGGGACGCGGACTCTGTCTTCGGCTCCTGAATTTCAGCGACAGCGGTGCTCGCGGCCTTTTTAGGCGCGGCCTTAGGCTTGGCGGGCGCCTTGGGTTTGGCGTCTGCTTTTGGTGCGGCTGCTTTGCTGCCACCACCGGAACCGGCGCGGTTGCTTAGCCCCAAACGGTGCACTTTGCCGATCACGGCATTGCGTGTTACGCCGCCGAGTTCTTTAGCGATCTGGCTGGCGGATTGACCCTCCCCCCACATCTTTTTCAACACATCGACGCGTTCGTCGGTCCAAGACATATCTGTTCCACTTATCTGGCTAAAGCTTTGGCATGGGCCCCAAACGACCATTTGGCGGTTATGGGGTTGAGAAATCTTTGATCCCCTATTCTAAGCACCCATGCGGGGGATACAACCACCCAACGGCGAAAAAGGAATCAGCGATGCATAGCAGCAAGACCGACATGGGCGTAAGACGTTTTGGCGCAGTGAACTGGCTGGGGACATGGACGCTGGCGCGGCGTGAAGTTTTGCGGTTTTTGAACGTTTGGTCGCAGACGATTATGGGGCCGCTGGTGAACGCCGGACTGTTCCTATTGATATTCACGATTGCCATCGGCCCGACACGTGGTGACGTGATGGGCGTGCCGTTTATGGTGTTCTTGGCACCAGGTATCATGACGATGACCGTGATCCAAAACGCGTTCGCAAATACGTCTAGTTCCATCGCATCGGCCAAGGTTGGCGGCAACATTGTGGATACCCTGATGCCGCCCTTGTCCGCGCTTGAGCTGCTTGTTGGTTACATTGCAGGCGCAGTCGCGCGGGGCATGATCGTGGCGGTGGTGATTACCGCGGGCGCGATGTGGCTTATCGGGATGCCGATGATCCACCCGCTTTGGGCGCTGGTATTTGTTGTGTTGGGGTCAATCTTGATGGGAGCGCTGGGTATGGTGGCGGCTGTGTTTGCCAATAAGTTCGACCAGCTGTCCGCGATTTCGAACTTCCTTGTCACGCCCTTGGCCTTCTTGTCGGGCACGTTCTATTCCATCGAAGCCTTGCCGCCGGTCCTGCAAACACTGTGCCACTGGAACCCGTTTTTCTACATCATCGACGGCGTACGCTATGGCACCATCGGCGTCAGCGACAGCAGCCCGTGGCTGGGCCTATGCGTTGTGGCGATCTGGGCGGTGATTGTGCTGGCGATTGTGTGGAACTGGCTGCGCACGGGATACCGGATGAAGGCATAACGGGTTAACGTTTAAATCCCAAAAATCGCTTTGATGTCGACCGTTACACCACGTGCTTCAAGCTCAGCTTCAATTCTGCGTGCAGATGGCAAGGCTGCAGGGTTCAAATCAATGGGCTTGGATTGCTTCATATGAAGGCGGAACCTAAAGCCCGAGATACCGTTTTCTTTCACGGAAAGGCGGTCGATGTCCGCAAGCCGGATTGTGCGCGGTTTTCTCATCGAGATGATCGTAAGCTCTGTATCTGAGAGGTCTATTCCGTGCTTTGGATTGTAGATCACGATCCACATCCACAAGCCCAGCAGCCCCCATACAATGATCCGGCCAGCCAGCGGAGGATCATTACTGGCTTCAAGTCCCCATGTAATGAGGAGCGCGAAGGCAAGCATGGCCCAAACTTTTGGGCCACGTCCGTTTGAGCGATAGCGATAGGTGTTTTCCATTCTCCCTACTTAGCGATCTGTTTTGGCGATTTTGTGGCCGTTTTAGACCCGC
Source organism: uncultured Octadecabacter sp. (assembly GCA_937969445.1). Taxonomy (GTDB): domain Bacteria; phylum Pseudomonadota; class Alphaproteobacteria; order Rhodobacterales; family Rhodobacteraceae; genus Octadecabacter. Next base: position 11,250 of record CALBVZ010000092.1, read on the forward strand.
CCGCCAAGGCTGGTTGGCACCCGCCGCAAGCGGCTTCGGTTTACAGCTTCGCGCCATGCAAGTAACGCCGCGCCAGAAACGATGATGCAGGCCCCAAGGACGCTAACCCAATCCGGGACGGATTTGA
>CALBVZ010000093.1 GCA_937969445.1 uncultured Octadecabacter sp.
CAGGGTATCGAAGGCCTCTTCAGGATCGCCGCCCGCTGCAATCACCAACCCAGCGGCCAACAACACAGTGTCGGCCTGAAAGCCACCAATCAGGTTCAGGCGGGCCTTATGGCTGCCGCGTTGCCAATCAAACAGGATTTCCTGCCCCGTTGCGTCAAACCGCTGCGCGGTCAGCTGCAAACGTGCCTCGTCGCTCCGGCCAACGGTGATTGTTTCCAGACCGCGGGCCTCAGCCAATGCGACAACCTCTGGCCCCTTGGGGTCATCAATGTTGATGACTGCGACCCCTTCGTCGGGCAACAGCCGCGTGAACAACCCCATCTTGGCGTCAAAATAGGCCTCAAACGTTTCGTGGTAATCAAGGTGGTCTTGCGTGAAGTTCGTGAACCCCGCCGCCGCCAAAATAACCCCATCTAGGCGGCGTTGGTCCAACCCGTGGCTTGAGGCCTCCATCGCGACATGGGTGATCCCTTCGGCCTTCGCCTGCGCCATGGTACGGTGCAGCGTGATGGGTTCGGGAGTTGTGTGTTTCAGCGGATGGGTCCACGCGCCCTCAACACCCGTGGTGCCAAGGTTCACGGCGGCAAGCTCCATTTCGATCCATATTTGGCGTGCGAATGTGGAAACGGATGTCTTTCCGTTGGTCCCTGTGACAGCAATGACCGTTTCGGGGTGCGCCCCAAACCATAGGGACGCGGTTTGTGCCAAGGCACCACGTGGGTCTTCCGCAATAATCAGCGCCGCCTTACTTCCAGCCAATTCTTTAGCAGCAATTTCAGCACCTCGAGTGTCGGTCAGGATGGCCGCTGCTCCCATGCGAAGCGCGTATTGAATGAATGCAGCACCATGCACTTTGGAACCGGGAAGCGCGAAGAATAATGTGCCCTCGCCAACCTCACGGCTATCAACGGTTAGACCGGTAATCGTTGCTTCTTGCCCACCCTGTGCATGCAAGCCAAGGCCCGCCAATGTGGATGATTTCTGGTCTGCTTGGCTGCTCATGTTCGACCTCACGTTAGGGCGACGTGGTTTCACCAAACGCCCGTATCAATTTGAGGTCAGTGTTACACCCGTTGGCGTCAGGGATTCAACGTCCGGTCGCATGCCCAACAAAGGTGCGACGCGGCGGATCATCTCAGCGGCGACTGGAACTGCTGTCCAACCAGCGGTGCGGCGTTCCTCACCAAGGGTTTCGATAGTCGGTTCATCCAACGTAACGACCAAAACATACTGCGGATCGGATGCCGGGAATACGGATGCAAATGTCGCGATGGTACGGTCGTCGTAATAGCCGCCCGTTGGGCGCGGCTTGTCTGCGGTGCCTGTTTTTCCACCAACCTCATAACCATCCACATCCCCGAAGGACGCAGTACCGTGGTCAACAACCGCACGCAGCATATTGCGTGACGTCGCAGAGACCTGCTCAGAGACAATACGATCACCGTATTGCGGCCCGTCTTGGCGGATGATCGTTGGTTCGACACGGTAACCGCCATTGAGAAGGCTAGAATAAGCGGTCGCAAGGTGAACCGGCGAAGACGAAAGACCGTGCCCATAAGATATTGTCATCGTTGAGATTTCTGACCAGTTGGCTGGCAACAATGGATCACCAGTCGGTGCCTCAACCATCTCAACTGTGGTTTCTTCCAGCAAACCCAACGTTCCAAGGAATGCACGCTGACGTTCGCCGCCGATCATCATCGCGATGCGGGCGGTCCCGATGTTGGATGATTTCACGATCACATCCTCGGCGCTTAACGCAGGACCGTAGTTGTGGAAATCGCGGATGCGGAAACGGCCCCACTCAAGTGGACCAGACGTGTCGATCATTGTGTTGGCGTTGATCAGGCCAAGTTCCATGCCTTGCGCCACGGTGAAGATTTTGAATACGGAACCAAGTTCATAAACCCCCTGCACCGCACGGTTAAACAACGGGCTGTCGGATTGGTCCCCTGCTCCGTCGGCTGCGGTTAAAACGCGCGGGCGATCGTTCGGGTCAAAATCGGGTAAAGACACCATTGAAATAATTTCGCCCGTGTGCACGTCCATTAAAACGGAAGACGCGCCTTTGGCAGACATCAACATCATGCCGCCCTGCAAAACACGCTCTGACGCGGCTTGCACGGTTAGATCGATGGACAATTCCAACGGCGCACCTTCGTTTGCAGGGTCGCGCAGGAAATCGTCATAGAAGCTTTCAACGCCAGCAACACCGACAACCTCGGCCGAGCTTACGCCTTCGCGCCCGTAGGTCGCGCCACCAAGGATGTGCGCCGCAACGGAGCCATTCGGGTAAAGCCGCATTTCGCGTGGGCCAAACAACAGTCCCGGATCGCCAATATCATGGACGGCTTGCATCTGCTCAGGTGAAATTTCGCGACGGATCCAAAGGAAGCGACGCTCACCGGTGAAATCTTTCAGCAGCTCTTCGGCATCAAGCTCAGGGAAAATCGCAGCCAGATCATTCGCAGCTTTCGCCGGATCAATCATGTCTGGGATTTGCGCATAAAGGCTGTGCGTATCAAGGTTTGTCGCCAGCACGCGGCCATTTCTGTCTACAATATCAGACCGTTGCCCCACAATTGGCGAACCAGACGCCTGTGCTGTTGGCTCTTCAGGAACCGATCCCGAAAGCGCACCCATTCGCACGCCGATAACAGTGAAGGCGCAGAAAAACGCGATCCCCATAACCAACAAGCGCCCTTCGGCACGGTTGCGGGCGCGGTCGCGGTCTTCCTCGTGACGTAGGCGGATGTTTTCCGCCTCAATCGCATCAGGGTTTTGGCCTTGTTCGCGGGCTTTCAGGATACGAGCTAGCGGGCGCAGTGGCGTGCGGATCATTGGGTCGCCTCCGGTGCGTTATCCGAGGACACTTCGATGGAGTTGGAAATGTCGAAAACGATCTCGGTCGGGTAAGCCACCTGTTCGATACGTCCGAATGCGTCAGGCATAAGCGGCAATAATCCAAGGCGGTCAAAGTTCAATTCAGCCAAATCGCGCAGGCGGTCTGGGCGGTTCAAATATGCCCACTCAGCTTCCAAAATATTCAGGCGTTCATGCGCGGTACCAATCTGGCGGTGCAAGCTGCGCACATCCTTTAGGGAGGCCTGCGTTTCGTAATTCTCATGGTAGGCCCAATATGCCAAACCCATGACCATCAAACCGGAAATAATGTAAAAAATTGAACGCATTACCGTTTATCTTTCAGTTGAGGCATACCAAGTTTCGAGCGATCCACAGCGCCCGCTGGCGCATCCGTGCGGCGTGCAACACGCAGCTTGGCGGAACGTGAACGCGGGTTCATTTCCAGCTCATCCGCGTCTGGGCCGATGGCTTTTTTCTTGGTGATTTCAAACGCTGGCTTTTCCGTTTCCAGAACAGGGGAATAGCGGTTGGCATTGCCCATCCCGCCCCCGCGCTGCTGCAAGAACCGCTTAACCATGCGGTCCTCAACAGAATGGAACGTCACTACAGCCAGATATCCGCCGGGTTTTAACGCCCGTTCTGCCGCTTCTAGCCCTTCGGCAAGTTGGCCGTATTCATCATTCACTGCGATGCGAATGGCCTGAAATGACCGTGTCGCCGGATGGCTTTGCCCAGGCTTTGAGCGCGGCAAACACCCCTCAATTATTTTTGCGAGGCGAAGTGTCGTTTCAATAGGCTCACGGTCACGTTCGGTGACGATTTTTCTAGCGATCCGTCGCGACGCACGCTCTTCACCATAGGTAAAGAGAATGTCAGCAAGATCGGTTTCACTTGCTTCATTGATAATGTCAGCTGCACTTGGCCCTTCCTGTCCCATCCGCATATCCAGCGGACCGTCCCTCATAAAAGAAAATCCACGCTCTGCTTGATCCAGCTGCATGGAAGACACACCGAGGTCGAGGACAACCCCGTCTAAATCAGTCGCAATCGCGTCAAGGTTGGAAAATGTATTTTCTACCAGCTCAATCGCGGGGTTTTCGATCGCCCATTGTGCCATTTTGAAAACGGCAGGGTCGCGATCAACACCAATTATTTTGTCGGCACCGGCATCCAAAAGGCGCTGGGTGTAGCCGCCCGCGCCAAATGTGCCGTCCAACCACGTACCCTGAACAGGCGAACAGGCCGCAATGAGCGGCCCGATCAGTACGGGAACATGTGGGGGAGAGGCGGCAGCAATCTCCATCCTACTCAGACCCTGGTGGGTAAATTAGCGAGAGTGGATCAAAGTCACCGTCGAACTCTGCTTCCATCGCGGCAGCTTCTGCTGCCTCAACTTCGGCGTAGGTCTCGGCGTTCCAGATTTCAAAGAAGTCGCCCATCGCGGCCATAGTTGCTTCACCGGTTAGACCGATTTGCTGACGCAGACGTTGGGGCAGCACGATGCGGCCATCTTTATCAACTTCGGTGTCCCAGGATTTACCAAGGATCATCCGGCTGGCACGCTTGCGGGCTTCAGACCCGCGCGGCAGGGCTTTGATGCCCTCTTCGATCTCTTCCATCGCTTCAATTGTATAAGCGTGGAGGCAATTTTTCAGATGTGGGCCGTGCAAGACGACCATACGTGGGAGAGGGTTCTCAGGGGAACGCGGATCACCATCGGCGAGCACAACGCGAAAATCAGCAGGGATCGACATGCGTCCCTTACCGTCAACCTTCTGGTTGAATTCGCCTCTGAAGCTCAAACCCACTGTCCCGCGGCTCCTACTACTCTTCCCCCGTTAAATTACTGTTTTTTAACGAAAAGAGGCGGATTAGTCTGCTGCCACTGACCAATCCGCCATCTCCGTCCCGTTTCCGGGTAAGTCCAGCTGCGCGCGCCACCTGGGGGGATGTCTGCTCGCTCGCGCGCCGGATCTCTTCGTTCAAGAATTGGGTGCCTGTATGAAACCTGACCTAAGTTTTCTTAGTGTCGGTGGGGTCGTTTGGTGCCCCGTATTGTCTGCCCGTCTTCTTGTGATGTTTATGCATGGGAAAACATGGTCCGCCAAGCACTTTTTGGGAATTTATGGCACAACATGGTGTTTTCAAGCATCTCTCAGCACAAGGACTTGTGTCCAAAATAGCATATATGGGCATCTTCCCCGCAATTACGGCAAAAGAGACACAAGATATAGAAACCACACAAGCTGAAAAAAAGTTCCACGATTTCCCGAAAAAATCCGTAACCAAAGGGAAGTCCCGTGGTTTCCCACGGCTGATTTGCCCAAACTACGCCGAATCACGATGCTTTTCTTGTATTTGATTCGGGAATTACAGGCATCGCCCATGATTTCCCAATTCGCTGTTTACAGCGTTTTCCACATGACGTGACCGTCAACCATGCCCAGCGTGGGATGGTCAAACGCGGAAGGTAGTGTGCCGACGATATCAAACCCAAGCGTTTGCCAAAGCCGCACGGCGCCTGCATTGGACGCCAGTACCATATTGAACTGCATCGCGCCGTACCCCAGATCACGCGCTGCGCCCTGGGAATGTTCACACATCGCGCCAGCAACACCCCTGCCCCGTGCCGCATCCGCCGTGACGTAGCCACAATTGCACACATGCGCGCCGCCACCGTGGTGGTTTGTCTTTATATAGTAAGTGCCAAGGATTTCGCCGTCCTGCGCCACAAATGTCGCCGCGGGGGCGTCCATCCACATGGCACGCGCCTTCGCCTCATCTATGTCACGGGCAACCGCATAGGTTTCACCTGCACGAAATACAGGGCGTAACATTGCCCAGATCGCGGGCCAGTCCGCATCGGTGGCCCGCCGAACCATCATCCCATGCCGCCATCAATCAGGCGTTTCGCAAGGGTCGCATAGGCCTGCGCCATCGGTCCCTCGCCCGCGGCAATCGGCGTGCCAGCATCACCGGCCAAACGTGTATCCAGATCGAGGGGAAGCGCCCCTAAGAAAGGTGCTCCAATGGTTTCAGCCTCAGCCTCAACGCCACCATGGCCAAACAGATGCGCCTCATGTCCGCATTCAGGGCATATATATGTAGACATGTTTTCAACCAGCCCCAGCACAGGGGTCTTAAGCGTGTTGAACATATCAATCGCTTTGCGTGCATCGATTAAAGCCACGTCTTGCGGCGTGGACACGACAATAGCGCCGGTCAGGTTGGTTTTCTGGCACAAGGTCAGCTGCACATCACCCGTTCCGGGCGGCAGATCGACGAGCAGAACATCCAATTCGCCCCATTCAACCTGCGTCAGCATCTGTTGCAGCGCGCCCATTAACATAGGGCCGCGCCAAACAACGGCCTTGGCGGGATCCAGCATCAGGCCAATGGACATCAGCGTGACGCCATGCGCCTGAAGCGGGATAATCGTTTTACCGTCCGGAGACGCAGGGCGTTTATTGGTGCCCATCATGCGTGGCTGGCTTGGCCCATATATATCGGCATCCAAAAGACCAACCTTTCGGCCTTGCTTGGCGAGCGCGACTGCAAGGTTGCTCGAGACCGTTGATTTACCGACCCCGCCCTTACCAGAGCCAACAGCAATAATGCGCGCAACGCCGGGGATCCCTTCGGGGCCCGCTTGCGGTGTCGGGTGACGGCCGATCGTCAGGTTCGGCGGGGTTTTATCAGCGGGTGGCGGTGGCTGCTTTGCCGGACCGCCACTATGCGCCGTGAGAACAACAGAAACCGTTGCAACACCATCCATTTTTGAAACGATCATCTCAGCGGCTTGGCGAACAGGCTCCATTCGTCCTGCCGTTGCCGCATCGGGCGCTTCGATAACAAAGCGTACAGTATCGCCTTCTACTTGCAACGCGCGCACCATATCCCGCGAGACAAGATCCCCGCCATCCGGAAGCCCAATTGTACCAAGAGCGGCAAGAATCGTTTCTTTAGTTTGCGACATATGTTCACCCGATAATTGTTACCACTTCCTTAGACCGCCCAAGAATAAGACAACAGGGTTGATATTTCGAGCGGGGTGAAAAATGACGGGGTGCAATTACGCTTAGTTCCCTAACGTCAAGAAAACCGTTTGCGCAATCAGTAACAGTTTCAAGACATTAACTATGCGTTTTCTGCATAGCGGCATTGAGCACGCAAGGGATTGTGCATGTGCAGCAATTCCCTATTTTCAATTTCAGAAGCGCAATACGGCGCAACAACCGATGGCCTACCTAAACGGGCCCAACACTGAAAAGAGACAAGATATGGCACATATTACTGACGTTCGCATCAGCAACGCATCTGTGTTCTCAAACATCGCAGCCCTGCGCGACACACTCGCAGCACACTTCGCGCAGCACCGCGTTTACCGCAAAACATTGACTGAACTGCAGTCCCTGTCCAAGCGCGACTTGGCTGACCTCGGCATGCACCCAAGTGCAATCGTATCCATCGCTTATGAAGCGGCATACGGCCAAAAGTAATTACCGCAATCGGGGCTTTCTCTCCTCCCAGAAAGTTGCCCCGTGATCGCGCCCACCTCCTCCTCCCGGGGATCGGGCGCAGCGATCAAGACGCGGCGATGTCTTCCTCCTCCCTGACATCGCCGCACTTGAGCCGCGACACGGCCAACCGTCCTCCCACGAGTTGGCCAAAGAAAAGAGCGACGAGTTCCCTCCTCCCGGGGCTCGTCGTTTTTTTGTTTCAGGGTAGCGCTACGCGCGCATATCTTTCGGGGACCCCATGACCATATAGCTTGTGATTGAACGCACATGCGGCACGGTCCCAAGCCGATCTGTGTGAAATGTTTTATAAGCGCTCAGATCTGCCGTTTCGACACGCAGCAAATACTCAAACGCGCCTGCGATATTGTGGCATTCGCTTACTTCATCGAACAATTCCATAGCCTTCTCGAACCCCTCTTGGGCAGCTTTTGAGTGTTCCGACAAACCCACAGCGACATAAACCACATAGGCCTGTCCAGTTTGAACCGGATCAAGGCGTGCGCGATAGCCAGTGATCACGCCACGGCGTTCAAGGTCCTGCACACGCCGCAAGCATGCTGACGGGGATAAGCCGACCTTTTCCGCCAACGCCAGATTGCTTATGCGCCCATC
>CALBVZ010000094.1 GCA_937969445.1 uncultured Octadecabacter sp.
CGCCTGTCGATGGTAAAAAACTATCCAGCGTGGTCTGGCTTTTGTTAAGGTCTTGGAGAAAGATATCGGTTGGAGGCGCTTATGAGTGGTTGGACAGTGGCTAGTAAAGTTCGCGCTAAGCGGGTTTGTCGTTACGAAACCTGCGTTAGTACCACAGGTAAAGTTTCAAAGCTTAGACGGTTTTTCCACGGTGCTGGCCTTGCGCTGGTGTTGACCGGTTTGTTCGCAGTTCAATCGCCCGCGTCGGCGCAATCCTTGTCACGCGACATTCCGTCTTGGTTGCAGCAGTATGTGGGGACTGGCGAAGGACAGATTGCGCCTGTGGTCCTTGAACGCGCGCGTGATCTATACCAACAGCAGGTACGGCGCGCTGGCGTTCGTAATCCGTGTTATATGGCGATGGATGCGACGCGACCAAGCACGTCTTCTAATGGCACACCGACGCAAAGGTATTACATTATTTGTGAAGAACAGGGTTCGTTCACAGCCGTGTCGTCAGGATACGGGAATGGGCGAAGCATTCCCGGAGCGGATTTTTCGAATGGTCGGGAATGCGCGCGCCACTTTAGCAATGCATTGGGGTCAAACCTGACAATGGGGGGCGCGTACCTCACCGCTGAGGCACGTACGTCCCACAAGGGATATGTCAGGCAGGGCGGGCAAACAGTGCCGTTCAACCGAACGTTCCTTGTGTTTGACGGAATGAGAGAAACATCGAATGCGCGCGATCGCGCGATCGGCGGGCACATGGCGGCGTTTGTGCGCTCAGAGTGCCGGATGAGCGCCCCAAGCAGCCCCCACGCGGACGAGAGCGGCTTTGTACGATTTGGGCGGTTGATTGATTATACAAGCGGGCGCAGCAACGGATGCACGACTTGGTCGCAGGACGTATCACAGCAGATTATTTCACTGGTCGATGGGAACCGAACCTCGCTGTATATTTACCCAGAGTCGCGAGACATCAATGCGGTTGCAACTTCGGTAAACAATGGGCGCTCACCTTCTGTGGACGGGCATTACTGGAACAGCTCGTGCCTCAACCAGATTGGCGCGCCAAGGTTCTGGCCTAAACGCCAACTGGAACCGATCATTCGAGAATGGCGGGCCTCCCTGCCCGCACCGAATTACAGCCCCTTGCCGATCTGCCAGTAAATTCTGGGGCGGCATCAACATTTGCCTTTGTTCTTGCGAACGATCCGCAGGGGTTTTGAAGTCAGAATTACAGCTTTCGCCCCATTTACCCGAGGCACTGCAAGGCAAACGAAGCAATTATTTTGTGATCGGCGTGACGGCCCGGTTAGACATAGCTGAACCGTCTGACGATGACGCGAGCACAAAACAAGGGGTTGTCGCCCGCGCACTTCTTGATTTGGGACGCGATGCCTTGGCGTCGTTTGTCACCATCAATTGCCCGGCGATCCCAGCGGAACGGTTTGAGGAAACTGTGTTTGGCGCTGGGGATGACCTTATAGGCCGTGTTGCAGTAGGTTCGTTCCGGGAAGGCTTGCTGTTTCGATTGAACACATTGGTTATCACACTACCCGCCCAACGGGATCGGGGCGAAGACGTTCTCTTGCTGATATGTCACGACTGTGACCTTTACAGCCAGCACTACAGCTTGTCCCTACCCAGTCATACACCATGCGACATTGCCACGCTTTTGCAAATCAGTGACCGAGCGATTGTCCCTCAATCCCCTCAGTCGCCAATTCCCTGCACACTGTGTGAGACCGTTGTTGCGTCTGAACGGAAACGGATTTCCCGCGCCTTCCAAGAAGAAGGAAGGATGGACCGTTCCGCGGCTGTTTTGGGAATTGGGCGACGCACGTTAAACGAAAAAATCGTCAAACCCGGATTAGACAAAGACGCGTTATTGAACGGCTGATCCGACCCTGCGAAACACCGCAAAGTGAATTATCGCAAACAGGCATTTGTTCTCATAGCTTATTCAGCACCGCACCAACCTGCTGGATTGAACCGTCATACTGGAAGAGCCCCGTAATCGCTGCGCCGATACTCCAGATGCCATTACACCTTAAAGATCAATATCGCCCTGAAATCATTGACGTTCGTAAGGGTCGGGCCCGTCACGATCTGCCCGCCAACTGTGTCAAAGAACCTATGCGCATCATTGTTGGAAAGCGCCGCATCAGGGCGCACTCCGGCAGTTTTCGCGGAGCTAAGCGTTCGCGGGTCGGCGTATGCCCCAGCCACTTCTGCTGCGCCATCAACGCCGTCAGTGTCACACGCCAGAACGTGGATACCGTCCTGTCCATTAAGCGTAATAGCTGTCGCCAAAACAAACTCAGCATTCGGTCCGCCAATGCCATCACCACTGCGCGTGACGGTGCATTCTCCACCTGACAACAACAAGATCGGCCTGTCTGTTTCAGTCATCTCAGATTGCAACTTCATCGCAATCTGCGCCTGTTCAATCCCAAGACCACGTGCCTCGCCTTCAAGCGCGTCTCCTAATTGTCGAACACTCAGGCCACTCGTTTCCGCAAGCAATGCCGCGGCCTTTAGCGAATGTGACGGGGCGGCGATGATTTTGGTTTCGGCATTCTCCAGCCGTCGGTCATCAGGCGAGACAACGGTCGAGTTGTTCGAAATTGCGTTACGAACCTGCGGCGGCAACGCAATATTGTGCCGCGCGAGAATGTCCAAAGCATCTTGCGCGGTGCTGCTCTCACCGACCGTTGGCCCAGATGCGATCTCACTTGGATCATCACCTGGCACATCGGAAATCAGCAACGTCAGCAGTTTCGCTGGATAACACGCAGCGGCCAATTGCCCGCCCTTTACGCGGCTAAGATGTTTTCGCACGATGTTCATCTCGGAAATCGGCGCACCGGATGCTAGCAGAGCACGATTGACAGCGACCTTGTCCTCCAGCGTAAGTCCTTCACTCGGGGCGCATAGCAAAGCCGAACCACCACCAGAAATGAGCGCGATCACAACATCATCTGCATTTAGGTTGGACACCATGTTCAACAATCGAACCGTTGCTGCTTCACCCTCTGCATCAGGAACCGGGTGGGCCGCTTGCGCGATCTCGATCCCCTGCGTCGGGCGGTCATAGCCATACCGCGTGATGACCAATCCCTCACACGGGCCATAGTGCGCCTCGACCGCTTCGGCCATTCGTGCACTGGCTTTCCCAGCCCCAATGACGATGAAGCGCCCTTTAGGGCGTTCCGGCAAATGAGCTTCAACGACGCGCATTGGGTCGGCAACCGCAACGGCTTCGGTAAACAACGTTGTTAGAAATTCCTTTGGGTCGGATTTGATATCAGTCACGCTTCAGCCTAGCCAAGTTTGGTAGTCGCTGACCAACAAATGAGACGGATCAACATCCTCATCGATCGAAGCAAAGCGCCCGATTGGGTCGCGGAAAATATTGTCAGTTTCATCGTCATTTACCGTCGAAACCTCGCCAATCAACACATCGCCACCGTCGCCCCAAAAAGCGTGCCAATCGCCGGGCAATAAGGTCACGCTTTCCCCAGGCGAGAGGCGTAGTTTCTCACCCGCAGTAAAGTTACGCGGTATTCCATCACATAGAACACTGCCGCCCTGGGTTTCGTCGAAATTCCCCTGTGCATCTGAACCATAAAGTTCAACAACCAGCGTCGCGCCACCACGGTTAATGATGTCTTCAGCTTTTATAACGTGGGTATGCATCGGGCTCAGTTGATCCTGCTTTGAGATCAACAATTTCTCGGCGTAACACATGCCTGCGCCACGCTGCAGATCCGCCAAACGGCCATTGCGCAACGTAAACAGGAACAGCCCCATCTTGTCGAAATCACCATCGCCATAGTCTGTGATGTCCCAACCACAACGCGCATCAATAACGTTCTTGGCGACGTCTTTGTGGGATTTGAACTCGGCAGGGGTCCAATAAGCGAACGGCGGCAAAGCGAAACCGAACTTGCGCATCATTTCATCGGATACAGCAATGATGTCGTTAATGCGTGAGCGTTTCATCTGTCACCCTCCAAGGGCTTTATCAATTGCAGCAAGCGTTCGAACACTCGCGCCACCATGTTCGGCAAGGAACGCTTCAATCCGTTCTACGTTGACTGCGGTTGGCTTGGAAAGCGCCGCGATGAGCGCGTCTTGATCAGGCAAGCTGATCGCAACACCTGCCGCCTCGGCCTCAGCAAACGGGTACTCGATCGTCCAGACGTAGGGGCCAGTCAACACGGGTTTCATCAGCATTAGTGGCTCGATGATGTTATGCGCGCCACGTTCAGTAAACCCACCCCCAACGATGACGCGGTCGGCCAAGGCAAGATAGAAAAACATCTCACCAAGGCTGTCGCCAACAAGTACATCAGCGCCATCCAATTCCGCGAGCTGCTCCTGCTTCGGGCCAAGAACATTACTACGGCGCAGGACGACGAGGCCAACTTGGTTCAACCGGTCTGCGACCGCATCAAAACGCTCAGGTGCCCGCGGCACATAGACGATGAGCGGAGAAGGCTTATCTAACGCACGCGCTTGTTCGACAAGCCCCGTCACAACATCAATAAAAAGCTGCTCTTCCCCTTCCACCCCACTGGCAATCGTAACCACTTCCCGTCCTGTTCCTAAGGCGGGGCGTAAGCGCATCGCGGCCTCGGTAAGTGCGGGTGGTACGGGCTGATCAAAACGCAGCTCACCCGTTACAGTGATGTTCTCAAGACCCACCGAGGCGAAACGTTCCGCCTGTGTAGCAGACTTAACAAAGGCCCCTGAAAACCCTTTGATGATACGTTGACGAATTCGAAGTCCCTTGCTGTCACGCGCCAGTGGA
>CALBVZ010000095.1 GCA_937969445.1 uncultured Octadecabacter sp.
CGTCTTGGCGTTCAATTGTGTTGGTCACTTTCACGCGAAAGTTCACCAAATCCCCGTCCAGCAAACGCGTTTCGATGCCACCATAGCTCACCGCGCCGTCGGGCGCGATTGGGGTCGTCTCGCAAGCTGCGAGCGCTGACACTGCTATGATCGCTGGACGCATCATTTACATACAACCCAATCGAGGCTGACGAAATCCGTCTACCACCCATGTCTCTCCGGACCAAGTTGCCGTCATGGTATACAAACAGGATTGTTCGTAAGGAACGTAAGTTGTTGTTGTAGATGTATAACTCGCGTACCCACCAGCGCCGTATATCGAACCATTAGAAGGTGTCGTCATAGGAATGTATCCAGAGCTATCGATCCGCCACTGAAAGGCTCTCCGTCCCTGCTCAATATCTAAGAAATTAACAGGAGGTCCGTAATCGAGAACAACCTCAGTAATGGGCTTGCCAACGTATCCTTCCATAATCGTAGTTGCACAGCCGGCAATTAACGCAACAATAAACAATAGTGCTGGAAGAATTTTTTTCATCGGACTCACCATTTACTCCGCAGCAATCGGGGCTTCAGCCCGTTTCTTTGCGTTGCTGCTCAGCTCAGCCATAAGCTGGGATGCGCGGGCAATCGGGTTGGTCAGGTAGAAATCCTTAACGGCACTGCGGAACGTCGCCTTGCCAAACTTGCCCGTCTTAACCGGCTGCCATTCGTTGGTCGCAACTACATCAACGTCACCCAAATGCGGGTGCGCTGCAACAAGCGCTTGGCGCAGACCTGCAAGGCTGTCCCAAGGCTGCTGTGCGCCCATCTCAGCGGACAACGCACGCAAGATCGCCCAGTTTTCTTTGGCTTCACCAGGTGCAAACCCAGAACGCATCGCCAGCTGTGGGCGACCTTCGGTGTTCACGAACAGCGCATTTTCTTCAGTATAAGCAGCTGCTGGAAGGATGATGTCAGCACGGTGCGCACCACGATCCCCATGGGAACCTTGGTAAATCACAAACGGACCGGCAGCGATTTCAACTTCGTCAGCACCAAGGTTGTAAACAACGTCAGCCGCTTCAACAGCTTTCATGCCATCCTTGTTCGTCGCATCCACATCCATCGCACCAACGCGACCGGCAGCAGTGTGCAGGATCAACAGTTTGGACTTGGACGCTTCGCACATCTGCATCGCAGCGGCGAGAACGGCCGCGCCGTCCGCCTCTTGCAAGGCACCCTGACCAAGCACGACAACAGATGGGTTATCGACAATCTTCTTGGCAGGTTTGGTATCCAGAATGGCCTGAAGCGCTGCTCGGTCCGTGCCTTTGTGGTTGTAGTCATATGTCAAATCAACGGCTTCGCCAATCAGATCGACGTTGCAGCCGTTGGTCCAAGCACGGCGAACGCGCGCATTCAGCACAGGCGCCTCAACGACGGGGTTCGTGCCGATGAACATCACGTATTGCGCATCATCAAGGTCTTCGATTGTGGCGTTACCCACATAGCCGGAACGGTTACCCGCTGGCAGCTTGGCATTATCAACGCGGCATTCAACAACACCGCCCTGCCCCTCGATCAAGGCCTTCAGCGCGAACGCGCTTTCCGTATTGGCCAGATCACCGATCAAGCCTGCAACCTTTTTACCGGACATCGCGGCAGCCGCAGCTTTCAGCGCCTCATCCCAACCCGCTTTGCGCAGCTTGCCGTTTTCACGGATGTAAGGTGTATCCAGACGCTGGCGACGCAGACCGTCCCAGACGAAACGTGTCTTGTCGGAAATCCATTCCTCGTTCACGCCGTCGTGGTTGCGCGGCAAGAAGCGCATCACTTCGCGGCCCTTGGTATCAACGCGGATGTTGGCCCCAAGCGCATCCATCACATCGATGGATTCCGTCTTGGTCAACTCCCAAGGACGGGCCGTAAACGCGTAAGGCTTTGAAACCAGCGCACCAACAGGACACAAATCAATGATATTGCCCTGCATGTTGCTGTCGAGTGTTTCCCCCAAATAGCTGGTGATTTCCGAATCTTCACCGCGCCCCGTTTGACCCATCTGCGAAATACCCGCGACCTCGGTCGTGAAGCGAACGCAGCGCGTACAAGAAATACAGCGCGTCATGTGGGTCTCTACGAGTGGTCCAAGATCGAGATCATCAGACGCACGCTTGGCTTCGCGGTAACGGGAAAAGTCGACGCCATAAGCCATCGCCTGATCCTGCAAATCACACTCGCCACCTTGGTCGCAAATTGGGCAATCAAGCGGGTGGTTGATGAGAAGGAATTCCATCACGCCTTCGCGCGCTTTCTTCACCATCGGAGAATTTGTTTTAACTACAGGGGGTTGTCCTTCAGGGCCGGGGCGCAAATCGCGCACCTGCATCGCACAAGAGGCCGCTGGCTTCGGCGGGCCACCTACAACTTCGACCAGACACATGCGGCAGTTGCCAGCAATGGAAAGACGCTCATGATAACAGAACCGAGGGATCTCAATGCCGGCTTCTTCACAAGCCTGAATGAGCGTCATAGCGCCCGACACTTCGACTTCATTGTCATCAATAATGATCTTGCGCAGATCGGACATGGGCGTGTTCCCTGTTCCCGTATGGCTTATGCACCAAGCAGGCCCAAAACAGGGCTGCCAAATTCCCCTGCGTTCTATCGCGCACGCGCACGATTTGCCAGCCCGAAACCTACGAAAAACTGCTAGAAAAAATTAACGGAAACAACAAAGGCGGAGTCCGAAAGCCCCGCCCTTGCCTCATTGAAAAACCCGTTGTTTTTAACGCAACAACTGTCCGACTTGTGTGCCTTGTGCGATTTGCGCACGTGCGACGGTACAATAGGTCGCAGGATCATCCGTACGCACACCCAGTGAATTCAGGCGCTGACGTGCAATTGTCTCAAGACGCGCTTTTTCGGAACGGTTGTCGATATAGGCGTCGATCTCGGCGTTTGAATAGCCAAGGTCCTGCAGGTGGGACTTCAATCCTTGCAGGAAATTCAAACCGCGCAACATGCGAACGTTGACGCTGCCGCAGTTGTCATCAAGTTCGATCGCCATGCCTGCTGCAATCAACCCTTCTGTCACGCGTTCAACGTTTGCAGGGTTCGCGGTTGCGGATGTCGTCAGGGTTAGCCCAACAACGGCTGCTGTAATTATGTTTTTCAAAGTCATGATCTTGCTCGTCTCCAAAACAGACTGAGGAGTTCTCAGTGGTTGGTGTAGATGTCGGATAAGTGGCGTTGCTATTCAATAGCAGAGCGGCGTTATCCGCTTTTACGGCGGAAATACCGCTATTAACCGGCCCCTATGTCGATTTCTTGCGAATTTCGTCCCAACCGAAGGCGCGCTCACTTGGTCCGTTTTTCCGCAGATCATCAAGAACCGCTAAAGCTTCATCGCGGGTTGGCTGATGGCCTTCTTCGATCCACCACATCACAAAATGCTGCTGGTCCAAGACTTCAAACCATTCGGCTTTGCGGTCCATGAACTTGGCGTGAATGGTTTTGTAAACGAACGCCTCAAGGCTCGGCAGGTCTTCCCAGACAGTCAGGTTGAAAACCAACTGCGGATCATCGCCAATGCTGTTTTCGGTATTCCCTGTCCCCGGCTCGCCAGAACCCTCAGACATCCACACGAATCCTGGCATGCGCTTGCCAAGGCCGTTTACACGATCAAGGTTGTCCATGAATTCCTTAACCCGTGGATCATCCACTGGGGCAAGAAGACGGCCAATGTTGAGTTCAGCGAGGTGCATTAACGACGCCTCCGATCGCGGGAAGGAGCGACACCTTTGGCAGCTTTGCGCAAGAACGCGACTGTCATGATGAGGCCGACGGCTGCTAGCGCGCCAACGGCAAACCATGCCCACCACGGCGCGACCTTCGCCTCGATTGCTTTGTAAGTGAACCAGCTTGGTAGCCCGCAAATCGCGATGGTTGCGAGAGCGGCGAGTAGACTGGCGGTTCCGTCTAGGAAGGCTTTCATAAGTTCCCCATATGTTTCGGGAAAATTTCACCGAATTCAGATCTGAGGGCAACCGTCTTTAGACGCCTTTACGATGACCCAAAGGCAAGCATCGTAAGCATCAGGACGAATATTCCCGTACCAACTGCTGCCAATATAAGAATCGCACCAAAACCAAACCGGCCAATCATCGTTTCCAAGGGCACGCTGGGGCACATCAAATTATGCTTATCGGTCGGGCGTATCGTTCTTTGACAGTGCGGGCACCACTTGGGCAATGCCTGCAGGTCTTTTTTTGGGTTAACGGATCTACGACGCCAAAGTTTGGCCCGCAGCAAACGCGTCACTAATGGCTTCACTCAGCGGCGATGCGCTTATGTGCGATCCGGTCTTCAATCTCGTCGCGGAAATTCTTGATCAGGCCTTGGATCGGCCAAGCCGCCGCATCGCCGAGTGCACAAATTGTGTGGCCTTCGACCTGTTTGGTCACGTCGAGCAACATGTCGATTTCCGCAGGATCCGCATCGCCTTTAACCAGACGATCCATCACGCGCATCATCCAACCGGTGCCTTCGCGGCATGGCGTGCACTGGCCACAAGATTCGTGCTTGTAGAATTTGGACAAACGCCAGATCGCTTTGATCACGTCTGTGGACTGGTCCATCACGATGACCGCAGCCGTTCCGAGGGAAGACCCCTTTTCCTTGAGCGCGTCAAAATCCATGATTGCGTCGCGCATGTTTTCGCCGCGCACCATTGGTACAGACGACCCACCCGGGATCACGGCCTTGAGGTTGTCCCAACCGCCGCGAATACCGCCGCAGTGCTTTTCGATCAGCTCTTCAAAAGAAATCGACATTTCTTCCTCGACGAC
>CALBVZ010000096.1 GCA_937969445.1 uncultured Octadecabacter sp.
ACGAAAAGAACGACCCAGAAGGCCAGATTGCGTGCGTTGCCCAAAGCGCGAGACTCCTTTGAAAAGCTTTTGGCCCTCAAACCACAGATTTGGGGGCCACGTCCATAAGATAGAGCCTAAAAAGCCGAGTTCAACGGGAAAGCAAGAAAGACTCGAAATCCGCGACAATGCGCGCGCTAAAACCGTTCTGTAGCCCCGCAACTGGTGCCGAAACCAGCGTTTCACCGTCAAACACCGCAGGGGACGCCATAAGGGACGCCCGCGGCAGGCCCACCTCGCGCCAATCGGGGACGTCCTTGAGAGATTCTCCAAGAGCGCGGATGGTCAGGTTGGGCGCATGCGGGCCGTCGATGGCCCAGCGATCCCAAATCGTGGAAGGTTCTGATAGATCAACACAAAGCGACGAAACCGCGTTTAGTTCGCGACTAAACCGCGTTATCCCATCCGCTTCGTACCGCACAAAGCAACCTGCAAGTGTTGTGTCTCTAACCTCAATTGCAGAAAAGCGTAGGTTCTCCATTTCGCTTTCTCGCGGTGCATAGGGCTGCCCGCCAATCCATTGGAGAATTGCCCGAACCATCCTCGATCTAACTTCTGACGGGATATCGTCAGGTGGACGTTGGACCAACAAAACATCACCGTCGTGAAACGTAAGAAGACGCTCCGCTTCTTGCACAGTGTAAAATTCCAAGGCGTCCCGCGCATCACGCATTGCTTCCGAAACATCAGCCAGAACGTCGGCGTCAATTCCAGTGTCGCCTAAAGTTTTCAAAGCCTGCCGCGCACGCACCCTTTGGTACTTTATATCATCGTTGGTTGGGTCCTCCGACCAAACGAGCCCTTTTCTTCGCAAATAGTCGCGCAAAGAAGCCCTGTCGTGGCTCATCAACGGACGTACCCAAGTCATTTCATGACGCTCGAACTGGGCCGCCATTTTTGCAAGCCCATTAACACCGGATTTACGCGAAAGCCGCATCAAAAAATTCTCTGCAACGTCGTCCTTGGTGTGTCCCAGGTAAACGGCCGCCAGTTCCCGCGATTTCGCCCATTCTGCAATGAGCCTATACCTTGCGCTCCGTGCAGCTGCCATCAAGTTACCCTGCGCTGTCAATCCATCCCATTGAAGAATGCGATGTTGCACCGACAGTTCCTCGCAGATGTTTGCCACCAATTGGGCCTCAGTTGCCGCTTCAGGTCGCAATCCATGATCAACGGTAACCGCCTCGACAAGCAGCCCTGTCTCGCGAGACCATTCCGCCATCAAACGCAGTAATGCTAGGGAATCTCCTCCGCCAGAAACAGCAACACCAACTTTGTCACTCTGCTTTGGAAAAAACTCGGTCGAAATAGACGCTAGCAAAGAAGCATCCTGACCTTGATGAATCAGCCACTGCGAGTCTAACCGCACCCGAGCGTCGCCATCGCGTTTGCGGCTTCGCCAACTTCCGGCGTTCCGGGGAAGCGTGTTGCGACTTCGCCTAAGGTGACGCACGCATCTTGCTGCTGCCCCAAGGCCGCCAATGACTTGCCGAGCTTGGTCAAGGCTGCAGGTGCAATCGACCCTTCCGGATTGCCACTGAACGCTGCCAAATAGGCGCGCGCGGCATTGGTTGTCTCGCCCAACTGCTCAAACGCTTGGCCGCGCAGGAAATGCGCGTCTGCGGCTACTGGGCTGCCCGGATAGCTCTCATTGAAGGTCGCAAGGAGGTCAACGGCGCTGCGAAAGTCACCAGAGGCGAGCGCCTCCTGCGCCCGCGTGAAGTCTTCCTGTTCGCCAATCGCAAGGGAAGGGCCGGAATTCGGGACGGTTTCAACCGCGGGGGCCGTTGGTTCAACATCAACGCCACCAAGGGACGGCGTGTCGCCAAGGGTGCCAATATCGCAGCCCGCTTCAAGTTCGCACAGACGGAATTCAAGATCGCCAATGCGGTTGGTGCCATCACGCGTGATGCGTGTGATACGGAATTCCAGTTCTTCTGTCTTGGATGTCAGACGAGTCAGTTCCGCCTCAATTGAATTCAAACGATCCAACGGCGTGGACCCTGTCGCGCCCTGCCCTGCCTGACCTGATGCAACCAGCTCATTTCGCAATGCTGTCACATCGGAATACAGCGTCGTTAGCTCGGCGCGGATATCCGTAAGCGTTTGATCCTGTGCAAAAGCCGCCCCTGCAGGGACGGCCATGGCTAGAATAAGTGCAAAAGTGCGAAACATGTCTTCCCCCAGAAAGAACTTAGCTGTTCTGACCAATAGAAATGATGGTCACAGCGCGGCGGTTTTGCGCATAGCAGCTTTCGGCTGAACAGACCTCAAGTGGGCGTTCTTTGCCGTAAGATACGGTGCGAATGCGGCTTGCGGCCAGTCCTTTGGACACCAGATACTCACGCACCGCATTGGCGCGACGTGCGCCTAGCGCAAGGTTGTATTCACGTGTGCCCTGCT
Source organism: uncultured Octadecabacter sp. (assembly GCA_937969445.1). GTDB lineage: Bacteria > Pseudomonadota > Alphaproteobacteria > Rhodobacterales > Rhodobacteraceae > Octadecabacter. The sequence goes on from CALBVZ010000096.1 coordinate 2,443, forward strand.
CGTCTGCGTGGCCTTCGATCACGGCAAGGTAATCTGAATTTGTTGCCAACCAGCCTGCTTGTCCGTCCAAAGTCGCGCGGCCTGCTGCTGTTAGTGTGGATGTATCGACTTCAAACAGTACGCGGTCGCCGATTGTTTGGCTGAAGAACTGCGGGCTGGATGGGTCGTTCGCGCCACCAAGACCTGTTTGGTCAATGTTAACTGGCGTGTTCAATCCGTTCTGTGCGTTCAGATCAACCGCGTCGGCGTTGTCAAACCTGTCAGCGTTGGTACAGGCGCTTAGCGTCAATGCGCCAATCACCAGTGCGGCTTTGATAAAATGTTTCATGGGTCTGTCCCGTTATTTTTTTGTTTGCTCGTTGCGGCGACTGTAACACGCCTTTTCGTAATTGAGAATCGCGAATGCGTGATCGCGCCCATTTACCGCTGCAATGGCCCCCACGACGGATCAGAGCCGCCCTGCGGTGTGCTGACGCGGCGCAGGTTGCGACCCGTGATATCAACAGAAAAAAGCGCGGTCGTGCCGTTTTCACCTTGGGTTTCGCGGCCAAACATAATGACGCGACCGTTTGGCGCCCACGTCGGGCCCTCATCCAGGAAGGACGAGGTCAAAAGACGTTCTTCAGTGCCGTCCGTGCGCATAACGCCAATGTGGAATCGGCCAGACTCTTGCTTGGTAAAAGCAATCAAATCACCGCGCGGGGACCAAACAGGGGTGCCATAACGCCCATTTCCAAAGGAAATACGCTGTGGTTCCCCTCCATTGGCTGACATCACGTACAGCTGCTGAGTGCCGGAACGATCGCTTTCAAACACGATCTGACTGCCATCTGGGTTAAAGCTTGGCGCGGTTTCGATTGCAGGTGTGTTGGTCAAACGGGTGTTCTGCCCCGTCGCCAAATCCGTGCGGTAGATGTCGGTATTGCCACCGTTGATGAGGCTGTAAATCACCTGACGCCCATCAAGGCTAAAGCGTGGTGAGAATGCCATATCGCCGGGTGCGGTGGTCAGCTGTTGGCGACCTTGCGGGTTCGCGACATCCAGCACGTTAATGCGCGGAAATCCGCTATCGTAACTTGTGTAAAGGATGCGGTCGCCCGTCGCCGAGAACCGTGGAGCCAGCACAATCGCACTGCTGTCGGTCAAATACTGCACATTCGCCCCGTCGTAATCCATGATCGCAAGACGTTTTGCGCGGTCATCTTTGGGACCGGTTTCAGCGACATAAACGATGCGGCTGTCGAAATATCCGGCCTCACCGGTGATGCGCGAGTAAACGACATCCGCCACTTTGTGCGACATGCGACGCCAGCCATCGGTGGTGCCTGCAAACTGCAGCCCCTCGCCCATTTCAGCGCCCGAAAAGACGTCATAAAGGCGGAATTTCACGGTCACTTGGCTGCCGTTCACGGCCACAGCGCCCGTCACCAACGCCTGCGCATTGATTGCACGCCAGTCGGCGAACTCAATCGGGCTGCCGAAACCGGCGGGCGTGGAAATAAACGCTGAGCTTTGGATTTGGCGGAACAAGCCCGTGCCGTTCAAATCTTCCGCAATCACGCGGCTGATATCGGCGGCCATCTGTTCGGACCCAGCGACCTCGGCCTGAAAGTTCGGTATGGCAAAGGGCAGCGCCTCGATCACACCATCGCGCAACGTAAGGCGCAGCGGTTCTTGCGCTTGCGCAGCGGTGACGGAAACAAGTGCGATCATCATCGCGGCGATAGCGGTCATTAATTTGGTCATCATGGCGCGTATACTCACTTTATTATCCCTCTTTTCAACGGGGAGTTTTTTGCTCGGCGGATCACTGCAAGGTTTTTGGCTTTGAACATCACGGCTCTCATCGCTGCCTCATCGCTGTTGGATCGACAGTCAGGATCACCCGCTTCCATTGCTCATACTGGTCGGCTGGCAAATCATAGCCCGTGTCGCCTGTGCAGCGTAGCAGGGCGCGGCGTGCTGTTTGGAACGCTGCATCGGCGTCCGCTGCACTTCCGCCTGTGAACCCATCTAGGCGAACAGACCCGCTAACTGGGCGGCCATCGGGCGTCATATCAAAGACCATGTCGATGATGGTGTTTTGTGCGCCCGTGGACAATGTACCCGTATTCCAACAGCCACCAACTTGGCGCAAGAAGCCGGATTTATCGCCATCAGACAACTGCCCACCAGACAACCCCGCCGTGGGCGTAGTGGATGGTTCAGGCGTAGCAGTTTCTGCCGCGCCCGCTTCGGCCAATGCGGCGGCAACCGGATCAACCACATCCTCACTCGGAGTTTCAGCCACAGGGGTTGAGCGTTGAGGTCGTGTTTGTGGGCGCGAAGAGATCTCTGGCGCGAACGCAGGCTCTTCGGCCTCCGTCACAATTTGATCCGCTGCCTCTTCTGGCGCAGTCGTTTCGTCCACTGGATCTGTGACATCTTCAACTGGCGCATCAGATTGCTCAGTCGCTGCTTGTGCGATTTCTGGCGCTACGGTCGCGTCTGGCTCAGGTGGTGCTACGATTTCAGGTGCAACGCGCGTTGCAGGTCGTGGGATTGGGCGCAGGCTGCTGCCGAGTTCAGCTGACGGCGGCGGCGCGACAATCGTTGGTGTGTCTGGAATATCAGGTGCGACGTCTGTTACGACAGTTTCCGGCACCGTCAAATCCGGCGCTTCTGGCGGTGTCTCAGGCGCAGGTGGTTCAACGGGTTGCGGCGGCTCTGCGACCTCGGGCGGTGTCTCAACCTCAGGTGCTGGTGGCGTTACATCCTCAACGACAGGCTGTTCAATCTCTGCAGGTTCACTTGGCGGCTGATCGGGCTGCACCCCTTGTGTCATTGCCGCAAAATCAGCACCCGACACCACAGACACTTCCGTCACCTCAAACGGCAACGGCTCTGAGGACATGCCCCAGCCGACAACCATCCACACGACCAAAGCCGCGTGTCCCGTGCCTGAAAGATAGGTGCCGACGCTCATGTGCGTTTACCCGTCTGACCCGTCCAACGTCGGGCCACCAATGTCTGTCACCAGACCAATGTTGTTAAATCCAGCTGCGTTCAACGCACCCATGATCTGCGCCACTTCGTTCCACGCATTCACACCATCAGCGCGCAGGAAAATCTGGTCGCTGTCGCGTTCTTGCGCAATCCCACGCAGGCGTGTCACCAAGTCTGCACGGCTCACTTCGGTTTCTTGAATGAAAACGCCACCCTCGGCGTTCAGCGTGATCGTCAGGGGCTCCTCTTGTGGAGTTGGCAATGCGCTGGCCGCCGTTTCAGGTGTTTGCACGGGCACACCCACAACAGACAACGGTGCCGCCACCATGAAAATAATCAACAACACCAACATCACGTCAACAAACGGCGTAACGTTGATCTCAGACATCGGCATGGAACGACGACCGCGACGACGTGCGCGTCGACCGCCCCCGCCGTCGGCTTGCTTCATGACACCCGCGCCCATTTAGCTGTCCAACTGACGGCTAAGGATCGTGGCGAATTCATCTGCAAAGGCTTCGTAGCCGCTGACAATCCGGTCCGCGTCCGCGCTAAGTTTGTTGTAGAAAATAACCGCCGGAATAGCTGCAAACAGACCAAGGCCCGTCGCGAACAACGCTTCGGCAATACCGGGCGCGACCACGGCAAGGTTTGTGTTCTGCTGTTCCGCGATTTCAATGAATGCGTTCATGATACCGATGACGGTCCCGAACAACCCGATGAAAGGGGCCGCCGACCCAACGGTCGCCAAAACAGTCAACCCGCGCTGCAGGCTTTCGGTTTCTTTGGCAATGGCAACGTCCATGTTGCGATCAATGCGCGATGTCGCGCCCGCAATCAGCCCGCCATCTTGGCGGTGCGAGCGACGCCATTCCAGCATACCGGACGCGAAAATTTTCTCAGACTGGCCCTTCGGCGTGGCACCAATCTTATCGAACAGCTCGTCCAGAGGGTTGCCGGACCAAAAAGCCTCGTCAAATACCCGCGCTTCAGCGCGCGCTTTGCGGTATTGCACCCATTTGTCCACGATCACCGCCCAACACCACACGGATGCGATGAGAAGAATAATCATGACAAATTGTACGGGAATAGTTGCGTGGGCAAACATGCCCCACAAAGTGAAATCTGGTTCCATAACGCCTGCTCTGCTCTATCGGGCCGGTTTTCGGCCTCTGATTAAAACCAGATGTAGCTTAGCTTGCACAAGATTGCCAACAAAACGCGCACAAATCGGCGTTAGGGCGCGTTTTCAGTGAAGATTTCGGCGAAAAGCCGCCGGAAGACGGGCCGGCGCACCCGCTTCGTTGATCGCAACAATGGTCACGAGCGCGCTAAACAAGGCCTCACCGTCACGCTCGACCACTTGGCGTACTATCAGCCGCGCACCCGTCACGGCCTCGACATTGGTCGTCACAATTAACTCGTCGTCATACCGCGCCGGTGCGTGATAATCCGCCTCAACACGGCGTACCGCAAAGACGACGCCCTCGTCGCGTTTCATCGCGACCTGATCGATCCCCATCTCACGCACCCATTCACTACGGCCCCGTTCGATGAATTTCAGATAGTTGGCGTAATAAACGATGCCGCCAAAATCGGTGTCTTCATAATAGACGCGCAGGGGAAAGCGATGTGTCATTGCGGAACCTCAATCCTAGCGGCCAAGCGCAAGGCATGGCTGGCGTCCTGCGCCACGGCGGGCAACACAGGATCATAAACCGCGCGGATCACTTCGGCGATATCAGGGCGCAAAACCGTTTTGCCGTCGGCCATGGCCAAGGGGTTCGTTGTCTTGAACGCAACATCCGACCACAACACAATCGCCTGCACCGCCTGCCCCAGCGCCAATGCCTCGGCGGGCACCTGCTCCAAAGCGGCGTCCATGCGCAGGAAGATAAAGCACGCCTTGATCGCACCCGCCTCATCAAAGCGGAAAATCCGGTACTGGTTGGCGTCTGCTTTGATCAACCGCGTGACAACATCCCCCAGCTCCGGAACCAAACGGTCCAAATCAGGCACGCCCGTCAGCTCATCCCAATCGCGGCAGAACAGCATCATGACATTGACGCCCAATTCGGCGTCCAATTCATCCATGCGGTGCCCTGCCATCAAGCAAACCACCTCAAACGCGCCCTTCAATAAGGCCACCGTGTCGTCCTCAACACCAAACACCACAGGCACAATCGGGCGACCCCAACGCGCGCACAAATAGCTGCCGTCAGCACGGGTAAAAAGCGGTTCAATATCAGCGACGTTCATCATGCCGCCTTGTTACGACATTCCCAATTGATCGAAAACCCCGCCTAGTAGCTGCACCGAAGACCGCTTCCACTATGGCCGGTTTATGTCATCTACTATTCCGGCAGCATCAGTCCAAACCAATGCAACCGCGATATAGTTACCCAAATTGTTGGCTCTTTTTCTGAAATAGTAGGGGTCGCTGTTTGAAGTCCTTTCTCTAAACTCAAAACCCTCGGCGATCAGAATGTCCCGAAGTTCGCCAAACTGATGACCTAAGAAGTTATCGCGGAGACAAACCTCAAACAGCTCTAAGTTATTCCAATCACAAGCGAAGTCCGACGGTTCCTGCTCAACCCTCGTGTAATAAAGGAACAAGGCAGAAATTATCCCTAAAAAGACAGCCATATTAGCAGCTTTTTTCACAAACATATTTGCCTCTTTCCAAATCTGTAATTGGGGTGGACGTGGAACGGCCTAGCCGTGCAACTTGAAACATCGCCATATCTGACGACAGGCCTTAACCATGATCAAAATGGGCACCATTCCAGTCAGTCACCGTAACCTGACGCAACCACACCCACGCTACCCCCCAAACATATCGCCCTGACCCTTTGGCGCAGCCATCCCCAAATGGGTCCACGCCTTTTGCGCCAACATGCGGCCGCGTGGGGTGCGTTGGATCAGGCCTTGTTGCAGCAAATAGGGTTCAATCACTTCCTCAAGCGCATCCCGCGCCTCAGACAGCGCGGCCGAGAGGGTTTCAATCCCCACGGGCCCGCCCTGATAGTTCTCCGCGATCAGTCGCAAATAACGCCTGTCCGCCCCATCCAGCCCCAGATGATCCACACCCAGTCGCGTCAATGAACTGTCTGCGATCTCCTGCGTAACGGTCCCGTCGCCCTCAACAATCGCGAAATCCACAACACGGCGCAGCAAACGCCCCGCAATACGCGGCGTGCCACGGGCACGTTTGGCGACTTCTTGTGCGCCATCCGGCGTCGCTGGTGCGCCCATCAAACGCGCGCCACGGGTGACGATTTGATGCAGCTCCTCGGTCGTATAAAACTGCAAACGGGTCGGAATGCCAAACCGGTCGCGCAATGGGGTCGTCAGCAAACCCATGCG
>CALBVZ010000097.1 GCA_937969445.1 uncultured Octadecabacter sp.
TACCCAGCGTTTTGGTATTCCACTGATCGGCATGACCAGCCGACCCAAAAGTTCACTCGCAATCCAATCTGACATCGTTTTGCTGATGCCAAAACTGCCAGAGGCCTGTGGAACCGGTGTTGTTCCGACTACATCCACAACAATGACCCTTGCGCTAGGCGATGCGCTGTCAGTCGCCATTATGGAACATCGCGCGTTTTCAGCAGATAACTTCCGCGACTTTCACCCAGGTGGAAAACTCGGGTCACAGCTGTCGCGCGTTGGCGACTTGATGCACAAGAATGATGCTGTACCCCTTGTCGGCGAAAAGACCCCGATGAGCGATACCCTGCTGACAATTAGCCAAAAGGGCTTCGGTGTGGTTGGCGTATTGGACGATGCAGGTTACCTTGCCGGCATCGTGACCGACGGCGATTTGCGTCGGAATATGGGTGGCTTACTAGATTTGACTGCGGGCGAAGTGATGACCAAAGCTCCGCGCACCATTGGAACGACGTCGCTAGCGGAAGAGGCTGTAAACGTGATGAACACTGGCAATATTACCTGCCTCTTTGTGGTGGATCCGGACGGGTCCCGCAACGTTGCGGGCATTTTGCATATCCACGACTGTCTGCGCGCAGGCATTGTGTAGATGACAGGCGACGACAACCTTTATTCTCAGTTTGTCGGCTTTCTAAAGATCACCCTGCCGCTCGGCGCGCTGGCGTTGATGTCTACCGTTTTCCTGTTCGCCCGTGCACCGACACAAGAAACGACGATCCCATACGCCGAAATCGAAGAGATCGCTCGGGAGCCTAGGTTGTCCGGCGCACAGATTTCAGGCGTGGCCGACGATGGCTCCGTGATTGGAATTAGCGCGGGCACCACGCGCCCAGATGGCGACCTAATGATTATAGAAAACCTGTCCGCGACTGTAGACTCGGCGAGCGGCATTCACATCGATATTCGTGCAGGGATGGGTCAGATCGACACAGCATCCCGGATTGCACGTCTGACTGGTTTAGCTCGTATCGAAACTTCAAACGGGTATGAAATGGAAACGGCTGGGCTAACGGCGAACTTGACCACAGGCCAGTTGGTTTCCGATGGGGCAATTGAAGCACAAGCGCCCTTTGGTTCGCTAACCGCTGGTCAAATGGTCATCGAAACGCCCGAAGGCATGGATAGCCAAGTGATGCTTTTCCAAAATGGTGTTCGGCTGGTATACACACCGCAGCAATAGGATTCTTTAACGTGACATTTTTCAAATCTGCCCTGCTTTGTGTGATCCTCGTGGTTGCCGGACCAGCATTTTCACAGACTGACATTAACCTCGGGGCGATCAATGCCGACCCGTCTGCACCACTGGAAATCACATCCGACAGCCTGAGTGTTGATCAAGACAGCGGCACAGCAATTTTCCAAGGGAACGTTCTTATCGGACAAGGCGATTTGCGCCTTAACGCAGGCCGCGTGCAGGTCGTCTACAATGACGCATCTGGCGACATCAGCCGCCTTTCCGCTTCCGGTGGCGTGACCTTCGTGACTGCCACAGAAGCGGCGGAAGCATCTAACGCCGAATATAATCTTGATGCTGGAACGCTCGTGCTTTCCGGCGACGTTCTTCTCACGCAAGGGAACAGTGCAATTTCTGCCAATTCCATGCGGATCAATTTGTCTGATGGCAGTGCGCAAATGGAAGGCCGTGTCCGCACGATCTTCAATCAGGGCGGCAACTAATGCCTGAGCTAACCGTTACAGATGGCGACGTCGGACTGCGCATTCGACATCTACGCAAAAGCTATGGCAAACGCGTCGTCATCCGAGACGTAAACATGGAACTCGGCCGCGGCGAAGTCGTGGCTTTGCTTGGCCCCAATGGCTGCGGTAAAACCACCTGCTTTTATTCAATCGCTGGCCTTGTGACGCCGGAAGGCGGTGAGGTGGTCGTTGACGGGCGCAACATTACTGCGTTACCGATGTATCGCCGTGCGAAGCTCGGCATCGGATACCTTCCGCAAGAAATGTCGATTTTTCGCGGTCTAAACGTTGAAGACAACATTCTATCGATTCTCGAAATTGCAGAACCGGATCGCACACGCCGCCGCGAACGCCTTGAAGAGCTTCTTTCAGAGTTTTCGATTGAACACTTGCGCCGTGCACCCGCTATGGCGCTTTCCGGTGGTGAACGTAGACGAGCCGAAATTGCCCGCTGCCTTGCCGCAGATCCAAAGTATGTGCTGCTGGATGAACCATTTGCCGGTGTCGATCCAATTGCGGTTGGCGAAATCCGACATCTTACGGCCGATCTAAAGAACCGTGGCATCGGTGTTTTGATCACCGACCATAATGTTCAGGAAACGCTACAGATCGTTGACCGCGCGTACATCCTTCACGATGGCAAAATCCTGATGTCCGGTACGACCGATGAGGTCGTTCAGGATGAAAACGTGCGCCGTGTTTACTTGGGGGATTCGTTCCGCGTTTCGTGATCAGTTTACGGATATCATTGACACTTGCCTCATTTCGTCGCCAACTGGGGGAGATGACAGAACAGGCAATCAATGTAATCTGGACTTCGCCTTTAGGGCGCCAGCTACATTCAACCCGTTCACTGCCATCATCCTCGACAATTCCCGCGTAGTTTAACGATACCTTAATCGTTCTAACGCCCGAATTGCCTGTAACGCTCAAAAAGGAGACGAGATGCGCTATCAGATCACAGGAAAGCAAATCGACATTGGTGAAGCCCTTCAAACACACGTTAAAACCGAACTGGGGGGCATGGTCAGCAAGTATGCAGGCCGTCCAACCGACGCCAACATCGTATTTTCCAAAAGTGGGCACGAATATGTCTGCGAGACTGAAGTCCATCTTTCCACAGGCCTAACGGCGCAAGCCAAAGGTCATGCCACTGAAATCTATGCAGCTTTTGACAGCGCCTCTGAGAAGATGGAAAAACAACTACGACGGTACAAACGTCGCCTGAAGGACCACCATAAGGAACGTTCACAACCCGTTGAACTTTCTGACGCTGGGTCCTATATCCTCGCTTCGAATAGTGAGTCGGAAGAGCAAGAACCCGAGGGTGTTAGCTCCATGATTGTGGCCGAAATGGAGACGAAGATCCCATCAATCTCCGTCGGAGAAGCGGTCATGCAAATGGAAATCGCAAACGCACCGGTCTTGGTTTTCCGAAATGAAGGACATAGCGGAATCAACGTCGTCTACCGCCGTGAAGACGGAAACATCGGTTGGATCGACCCGCGTAATACCAGCTAGATCGGGCGAAACCCCGACGGGAAGTGCGTAATGCCGATTACAGACATTCTACCGGCCTCGGGAATCAAAGTTATAGCTGCTGTTAGCAGCAAGAAACGCTTGTTTCACGACCTTGGCGATATGGCAGATACCTGTTTTGGGATGGACCAAACTGTTGTTATCGACGCCCTTCTTGAACGCGAAAACCTTGGCCCAACCGGTGTGGGCCAGGGCATTGCCCTTCCCCACGCCCGCCTACCAGGACTATCGCAGGTCTGCGGTCTTTTCTTGCGATTAAAAAAGCCACTCGATTTTGATTCAGTGGATCGTCAGCCAGTCGATTTGGTCTTTGCCCTTTTTGCGCCTGAAGAAGCCGGTGTTTCCCACCTCAAGGCCTTGGCGTTAGTTTCGCGCACACTGCGTGACGAGGGCATTTGCGCAAAATTGCGTGCGAATGAAGACCCATCAACGATCTATACGATTTTGACGGAAGCCAGCGCTGCATACGCGGCCTAGGCGTAAGGTCCATATCCGAACGCGATGTAATCTCGCTGGTAAACGTCATGCACAGCAGCTTCTACTTCAGCGTCGTAGATATCATTTAGCAGGTCAGCATATGTATCCGTCTGTTCAGGAACAGCTGGCATTGTGGTTTTGCCGACTTGTGACGCCAAAATCGCAAGATCTTCTTCAAGCCGCTCTTCCCGCAGAACCAAATCCGGGGAGGCGTATTCAGCAAACCCTTGCAGCGCCTGAGACTGGGTCGCCCAGTGCGCATCAACACGCATTGCCGTCTGCCCACCAAGGTTTGACTTGATGAATTTCAAGTATGCTAGGAACGCTTCGCGATGCTCAGAAATTCCATAGGATGGGTCAGGATAGGTTGCCGGAATTGGCAGCTTAAACTGATTTCGCAGCACGTTCCTGATCTCGGTAAAGCTGCCTTTATCGGTCGACAAAATCTTACTACAGAACGCCGCGTGAGCCCGTGCAACCGGGTGACGTACGACGGCAAAACATCGATGCCCAAGCGCGTCGCGTTTCCACTGACGTAGTGATTTTTGCGTAAATTTTGAAATCAGATCTTTCGGCTGGCCGTCGTCCAACCCGGCCAACCAATTCTTGATCACATCGATCGGGCCGGACTTAATCGGCAAGAACATTAAAGGGGAACTCGGCGCTGCAATATAACTTGGAACAGCGGGGCCGCGTCGTGGCTCGAAATTTGGTGTACGGTTCAAGTTGAACCGATCAAGCCGCGCTACGGCTGCTTCCATCTCAGCGAAGTTGTCTACCTTGTCCGACAAAGGCTTGGGGTTTTGTTTCTTTAATGATTTATCCAACGCGTCTAGCCGTTCATCAACGCCAAGATAGGCCGCTATCCCGTTCATGACTTCGACATCTTGAAGGTCTTCATAAGCGACATAGAACGCTGTCTGCCCAGACTTCTGCAAGGTGTTCAGTAACTTCACCTGAAACGCTTGCAGCTTAGCAATGTGCTCTCTGAATTCATCCGCGTTGAACGAGATTGTATCTTCGCGCAGCCGCTTAACGTCAGTCAATTTCCACTGTCCCGTCGACTGTGCGATCTTCCAGCTAACGTAGCTTTCAATGGGGTTACGCGTCAGAATAATCTTGGCGCATCTCCTGTCAGCCATAATGGGGTCAAACACCCGTGGATCGTGGTCATTAAAATAGCGAAACCCATTAAGACCGTCGGCTGCTTTAACAATCTTTAGAATTTGAAGGGGGTCTTCGTTTCGTTCTTCCAGTGAAACGCCCAACGTTTTTGTACCGTTTGGGTAGCCAACAAAACTCGGGTTATAGGCCTCACCGTGACAGGCCAATCCGTCAAACGCATTGATATTGGATTCCAAAAAGTTCGAACCGGTTCGCATCTCTGCGAAAACTACAAAGTAATCAAACTGCATCATACTCTACCGTACCAAATAAGGTTTTCGCCGCGTCGGGCGTTCGTTGACGGGCACATTATCGGTTGGGAAGTCACCCATCAGATAGGGGTGCATGCCTTGGTTTTTCAGGTTCTGCAAAAACTGACCAAACCCAGACAGGTCGACCATTTTGGGCGCTTCTGTCACACGGCGTAGGTTCTTTGCACCCATTTCGTCGAGCACTGTTTGCAACGCTTCCATCGGTGTTTCGATGAAATCCGCCAACGTCCAAATCCGGATTCGTGCTTTAGCCCAAGGCGAGCGAAGCGCATTCAAGTGCTCGCTTTCTAAGCGCTGCAACTCTGCTGCATCCGCCCGAATATCCGAGAAATTTCGATTCGATTGGAACAGCGGGATCGCCCAGGCACCCGAGATTACAGAAATCTGCGCATTCGGGTCCTTTGCCAAATCCCAGCTGACATGTTGACTGTCGTTCGGCCCAAACTGGAAACACTGGCGCTCACCACGTGTGTTCCAAATCAGGTTTACAAGAAACAACTGCGCATGGTGGTCACGCAGTTTCGCATTGTCGCAAAGTGCACCGCTAAACGTTGTCTGACGCCCTTCAAATTCAACACCTTCTTTCGCATAGAGATGTCCATGAACGCGCGTGCCAGTCATTCGTGCTAGCCATGGTTCAAAATCTTCAAACAGTTCTGAGAAACCTTCGAAAACCGAATAGGGTGAGGATGTAAAACCGTTCTCATGGCCGGGTCGCGGCAAGCGGCTTTGCATGAACAATCCTGCACGCCCACGCGTCCTGCGTTCAACTGCCTTTGAAAAGATACGGTCGATCTTTCCTGGGTTGGGCTCAGCGCCTTTTAACGGGTTTTCTTCGTTCAGGAAGTTATCATATAGCTCATTTGCTTCTGGCCAAATTTTACGCGCAACAAAGCAATCAGACCGCCGCAACAATTGTAGATGATCATCATAAAAGATGTGTGGCTTACCTTGATAGTCAAACTTGGAAAGCGTCAAAGAGCGGCTTTCAATGCTTTGGGAATAGAGCCGAACGAGCGTTTGGAAGTAACTCTCATCAGGAATCCAAACACGTCGAAAATACGTATCGTAAACTTTACGATCTGGGTCTTCCAGAATGGCCGACAGCGTTTGTCGAGTAAGGCACCACCACTGTGAACCCATGTGCGGAACGATCCCTTCTGGGACACGGCGGTACATTTTGAACCGACGCTGAAATTCAACATAGCGGTCAAAAAGAAGCCTGTTCTTGCGCCATGAAAACGGGAAGCGAAGCGTGAAACGCTCAAAGTCGAGGCCGCCTTGCGTCCAAGGCACATCCGCCGTTGTCGCGCTTTCAATAAAGTCAGTGCGCGGGCGTTTGGCGAGATAGGCCTGCAGGTCCTTAATAGGACGCAATGGCAAACATGATCCGGACGCCAAGTAGACGTGGCGCACATCAGGAAATTTGGCCAACATCATCGATGAGGCGGATTGGGATGCAGCAACAATGCCCCATGTTCCCCACTCACAACGATGCCGCTTGGAGAATAGAACGTCCGGCACGTCCGCAAGGCTTCTGACGAAGTCATCATACGCCGCACGTTTCACATTCTTATCGACATGAATAACGACAGGGCAGCCACCAGCGGACCAGTGGCGCACCACTTGTTCCGCGCGATCAAACGCATTGTGGACCAGCATGACGACACCAACACTCATGCCCAGTTGCCTTTCGACATGAGGCCGAGAATCTCAAGCTGGCGCCAGTTAATGTACTTTTCAGACCACTTGCACCACAGGTCTGGGTGTTGAGCGATCCCCTCTGCGTAGGCTTTATATTCCTGCGAACCTGCGTAGTGCTGACCACGCGCCAGTTCTTCCTGCGCCTTCGCGCCGAAGGTATCCAAGAACTTGGCGTGAAGCAGAATGCCGGACGCTTTTTCGCCGCCCCATTCATCGTAGATCAGGTTCAAACCACGCGGCAAAATCATGTGCGTCGAGCTTACGTAGGCGTAGTCCTTGCTCCACTTCACAAGCGGCGTTTTGTTCAGTGCGGGTGCGCGCCACGGCTCTTCTTTGAAAAACATGCGCGCGCGTGGGCCGCCTTGAATCCAGAGATTATAGAATAAATTGTTTTTCGAGATCGTGTAATTTCCGCTGTCGAACCAAGATGCGATTTCCATGGGATTCTGTCCGCGATTGTACGGCACCGCATCAAGTCGACCTTTTGGGTACATATCGAGCAACATTGCACCAAAGCTGCGAATGTCAGATGCATCCAGCCAATCGGTTAGGGCACGAATTGGGCGTGTATCGCAGAACGGGTAGATGAAAAACTCATCCGGGTCGACAACCAACGACCAGTGACCATCCGCGTACTTACGTTGAAGATGGTTCAGCCAATCGACACCAAATCGCGACTTTCGATAGCTTCCGCTTGTCTTCCAGACGGACACATCCGGCTGGCTCGCCGCATATTCGCCGCCGCCATCGTCACTGTCGTTGTCGACCATAAAGAAATGATCGACGCCTAAATCACGGTAATATTTGAAGAAATATGGAAGTCTAATATCTTCGTTTCGGAACGTAGAGAAAACAAAAATGTCGTTCGTTTTTATTTGGTTGGTCCGGTCTTTAACCACCGACAGCTCACGACTTTTGCGCCGGGCACGCAGGTGCCAGCGCTTTCGCTGAAGGCGAAGCCGATATGATGTCCAGGCGCCCAAGTTGGTCCTTCCCGTCTTGCCAGCAAAGTCTATCAACTTCGCTAGTGCCTTATGGTTAACACACCATTGAAAATACGAGCAAATACCGCCCACTGTTTCCATGCAATAAACAAAGAACAGGATTCGGCAACCTTTCGAAAAGGTGATGCTTTATCCCCACGTTCCTCTCGTCATCAGCCCAAGCGTTTCAAGCTGAGTTGTATCTTCGTACTTCACCGACTTTTCGAACCAAAGATCTGGGTCGTCGACCAATGCCCCGTAGTAGGGTTGATATAGGTCGCTATTTTCAAAATGCTGCCCGCGTTCCAGTTCTTCAGCGGATTTCTCACCGATATTGGGTAGAAACTTGGTGTGGAGCAGTACACCAGAAACTTTTGCGCGCTCACCCAAGTCAAACACATCGTTCAATCGCCTTGGAAGTATCTGGTGGGTAGATGTCACATAGGCATACCCTTTGCGCCATTTCACCAATGGCGTCTTGTTCAATGTCGGAGATCGCTCGGGCTGACTGCCAAAAAACACACGATCGCGCACGCCTCCCTGAATCCAAAGGTTCCCGAAAACGGGGTGAAGCTTGGCTCGGTAGTTGTCCGCATCAAACCACGACACTGTTTGGATCGGGTCATCACCGGCCGAATACTGCGCCTGCGCGACCGGGCCTTTAGGATACATATCCAACATCAACGCACCAAACGCGTCGTGCCCATTTGCATCAAGATGTTGCGTCAATGCATCCAACCCGCTTGTATCGCTGTCAGGATAAACCAGCAATTCATCCGCATCGACCGTAAGGCACCAGCGTCCAGCGCCGTATTTGATCTGCAGGCAAGTTAGCCAATCGACGCCAAACCGAGAATCCTTGTAGCTGTTCGGCGTTACCCAAACAGATACATCGGACTGCTTTGCGAGATAGTCCGCCGTGCCATCATCACTTGCATTGTCGACGATCAAGAAATGCGCAACGCCCAAAGCACGGTAATGCTCCAACCAATGTTCAATGCGCATCATTTCATTTCGCATCGTCGCGAAAACCAAAACCCCGACCTCAGGAATGCCGTGAACCGACAGTCGATTAAGTTCCCGCCGCCGCCGCAATGATCGTAACAAAAGCCGCCGCCGTTTCCACCGCATCCGATAGGAAAACCACGCGTCCGAAAACACGTTAGATTTCTTTTGTTCTCCGGAATTTTCGTCCTGCAGAATGAAGGGGAACATCAGCCTAAAGCGCTACTGCGCTGCCTGCTGCATCGACATCATTTCGCGTAAGTATGCCCCGAACTCTTCGCCTAGATCTGGCCTCGCCATTCCAAAGGCAACAGTTGCCTGTAAGAAGCCTGCTTTTGAACCACAATCAAAACGCTGTCCGCGGAAACGGTACCCGAATACATCGCGGCCCTCGCGTAGTTCCGCATCAATCGCATCAGTTAGCTGCACTTCACCACCTGATCCGGTTTTGATTTTGTTCAAGTTCTGCATGATTTTCGGAGTCAGAATATAGCGACCGATCACTGCCAAGTTTGAAGGCGCTTCTTCAACAGGAGGTTTCTCAACCAGTCCCTTCACCGAAACCATTGACCCGAAATCTTCTTTGACGTCGATAACGCCGTAAGATGAAGCCTTTTCTTCAGGCACTTCCATAGCTGCAACCATACAGCCACCGGTTTCTTCGTGCGCTTCAACCATCTGTTGAAGACATGGCTTTTCAGCCGCGATCACGTCATCGGGAAGGATAACGGCAAAAGGTTCGTTGCCCACCAGTCGGCGTGCACACCAAACAGCGTGACCGAGACCAAGCGCCTTGTGCTGGCGGATATAGGCGATTGCACCACTGTCCATGTTGGTCGCCTTTAGCGCTTCCAGCATTTCGGTTTTACCCTTCTTTCGAAGCGTACTCTCAAGCTCAGGCGCGATGTCAAAATAGTCCTCAAGCGCGGACTTGCCGCGCGAAGTCACAAAGATGAATTCCTTGATGCCTGCGGCACGCGCTTCATCAATCGCGTATTGGATCAACGGGCGATCCACGAGCGTCATAATTTCTTTAGGAACCGCCTTTGTTGCAGGCAGGAATCGCGTCCCCAAACCAGCCACTGGAAAGATTGCCTTCGTCACACGTTTTTTCATGTTGTACCTATTGTTGCCCTTTGCGGGTCCTGCTTTCCCCTAGGCTAACACTAAAACGCTGACCAACAAATAACCAAACCGTGGATCAAGTGGGGAAAATTCAACGATTTTGATCAGTTGTGGCCCATTTCTGACAGCATGGCTTCAATTTTGGATACATCTTCTGGGTTATTTAGCTCCCAAAATTGGCGGCCACGTGCTTCAACTTCGACACACAGCATATGTGCTCCGCGTTCTAGAAAGCGCAGCTGTTCCAGGCCTTCGAGATGCTCGAGCGGACCGGACGCCCAGCGCGGATACGCGGCCAACGCGGACGGGCGATAGGCATAAACACCGACATGGTGGAAAACAGGTGTCTCATCGTCGTCGTCATACACCTTACCAGTGTACGGAATGACCTCTTTTGAGAAAAACAACGCATTGTGGTCAGCGCCAAACACAGCAGTTGTGCCACCTACACGACCTTCGCGGCGATCATCTAGCAAGCCATTCAGCGCACGTCCGTCACACCGCAACACAGGCGTTGCGACTTCGGCGACAGGGTGTGCGATCAGCCCAGCAACTAAGTCTTCGATAAACCAAGCGGGCGTTAACGGGGCATCGCCCTGCAAGTTCACAACGATTTCGTAACCACCACCCAAGGTATCTAAGGCTTCTGCGCAACGTTCAGTACCATTCTGGCACTCTGTAGAAGTCATCACGACCTCCGCACCAAACGCCTCTGCCGCGTCTTTAATGCGGTCGTCATCCGTTGCGACAACAACGCGATCGACGCCTGTCACGTTTTGGGCGGCCTCCCAAGATCGTTGGATCAAACTTTTGGCGTCACCATTTGCGCCACGCAGTTCTACCAAAGGCTTGCCTGGATAGCGCGTAGATGCGAAGCGCGCCGGAATGACGACAAGAACGCCCATTAGGGTAGCTTCAAATCAATGCCTGGTGCGTAGGCAATGAAAAACGGGTTTGCGAAGTCATCTTTGCCGTAAGAAAGCGGTGTGTGATCGTCGAAACGAACGACGTGGCCACCGGCACCCGTCAACACAGCGTGCCCCGCTGCGGTATCCCATTCCATCGTGCGGCCGACGCGCGGGTAAATGTCCGCCTCGCCTGTAGCGACAAGGCAGAATTTCAACGAAGAGCCCGCGCTTTTCATGTCATTCACAGCATACTTGTTGATGTAGTCATCCGTTGCCTGATCGCGGTGCGATTTGGATGCGACAACCATCAAGCCCGTATTGTCTGGTGTGCTTACAGAAATCGGGATGGTTGTGCCGATTGTCGCTTTGTCGAGGTCACCAACTTCTTCGACAGATACGCCAGCGGCGTTCGTGTAAAACAAGCGCCCTTTTGCAGGTGCATAGACAACACCACGCTGCGGTGCGCCGTCTTCGACATAGGCGATGTTTACGGTGAAATCGCCGCGGCGATGAATGAATTCTTTGGTGCCATCAAGCGGATCAACGATCAGGAAGGTATTCGCAGTGACCGAATGACTGTCAGCTTGTTCTTCAGTGACGAGCGCAACATCAGGGAACGCTGCACGCAGACCTGCGGAAATATGCGCATCAGCCGCTTCGTCTGCCGCCGTAACTGGGCTGTCGTCGCTTTTGGATTTCACTTCGAAATCATCGGCATCATAGATGTCCATGATAATATCGCCAGCTTCCAGCGACAAGCGCCGCATTACTTCTGTTAACTTGTCAAAATCCATCACACTGCTCCAGTTTATCTGCGATCACGGCTCTTTTGATTGATCCGCGAATTTTGGGCCTTTATGCTACTGTGCTAAAGGATCGGCAAGATTTTCGTGTCAATAACGGCACTCAACCGCATAAGCGACGACTGGCAGGCACAAA
Source organism: uncultured Octadecabacter sp. (assembly GCA_937969445.1). Classification (GTDB taxonomy): domain Bacteria; phylum Pseudomonadota; class Alphaproteobacteria; order Rhodobacterales; family Rhodobacteraceae; genus Octadecabacter. The sequence goes on from CALBVZ010000097.1 coordinate 11,857, forward strand.
ATGTTCGAAGCAAGACGTAATTTGAGCCGCTCGCGCTCAGCATTTTCGATGCTGGGGCTCATCTATCATTCCATCGTTCGGAATGTACGACAGGGGCATCGCAATGCACTGGTCGGTCTGCTTCTGAATATGATGCAGACGGTGATCTTTGTTGGTGCATTTTATTTCATGTTCTCGGTTTTGGGACTTAGAGGCACGGCTATCCGCGGCGATTTCCTGCTATATATCATGTCCGGGATTTTCCTGTTTCTGACTCACAATAAGGCGATGGGCGCTGTTCTTGGTGCTGAGGGCCCCACCTCAGCTATGATGAAGCACGAACCGATGAATACGATCGTCGCGATCGCGGCCTCGGCAATTGCAGCGCTCTATATGCAGGTGCTTTCGATGTCAGTCGTGTTGTACTTGTACCATGTAATGATGGGTCCAATCACAATTTTAGACCCTATAGGCGCAATGGCGATGGTTCTTTTGGCTTGGTTCACTGGCGTAGCTGTAGGGATAGTCTTTCTATCGCTGAAGCCATGGTTTCCTGGTTTCGTTCAGATTGCTTCTTCAATTTATGCTCGCGCGAACATGATTGCCTCTGGCAAGATGTTTGTGGCCAATGCGCTCCCCAGCCACTTGCTCGCGATGTTTGATTGGAATCCGCTGTTTCACTGCATCGATCAGGCGCGTGGCTTTGCGTTCCTGAACTACAACCCTCATTACAGCTCAATCAGCTATCCACTGAAAGTTGCACTCGTGCTGATTATGATCGGCCTGATGCTTGAGTTTTTCACCCGCAAACACGCATCTGCCAGCTGGGAAGCAACACGATGATCCTTTTGTTAGGTTTAGATTTTTCGCGTTCTTTGGCTTCAGTTTGAATGCGCAAACGTTGTCTTCCCTTTATGAGGGATCGAACGTTCGGGATATCCGCGCTGTTGCACATGCAAACAGATGAGGGAAATTATGTTCACCAAGGTTGCTGCACCTTACAAACCGAATAGTCTACACATTGGTCTTCGGTCTTGTGAGATGCCCTATGTCACGACCCGCAAGGTCAGGTTTACCCGTCCACCACCCTGTAGCAATGACGAAGACCCAGCGCGGGTCTTATCGATTCCATGATACACAAGTCGCGCATCACCGCCCATCACAACCACATCGCCAGACCTCAGCCAAATGGATTCCGTTTTCCCACCACGGGTAAGGTTGCCGACTCGAAACAGCCCCTCGTCACCCAAGGACACTGATACGACAGGTTCACTAAACTCCGCCTCGTCACGGTCCTGATGCATCCCCATTCTTGCCGCGTCTCGATAGAGGTTTATCAAGCAACATTCTGGAAGCCGATCCGAACCTGAGACCTTCTCCCAAATATTAAGGACGGACGACGGGATAGCTGGCCATGCCTTCCCGTTTGGATGCGTCTCGGAGTATCTGTATCCGGAACGATCCGACACCCAGCCAAAACGCCCCGCGCTCGTCATTTGGACGGACATTGGCTTGCCATTAGGGGTCATGGGCGAAAACAGCGGCGCGGCCGCTACAATTGCGCGAATATCATCCACAATCGCCTCTTGTTCGGGCCGATCAAGCAGCCCTTCCCAGACCTGAACACCCCTTAAAGCCACAGTTGGGCGAGAATTATTCATCTGTTCACCATTTTTGCGCATTACCCAGTATTACATAGCTTGCAGGCTGTATTTGCCACACCTATATACACTCCGATCCGAATGGGGCCTCCCATTCAACCTACAACCATAGATGCCGGTGCCAAAACGGGCCTGCATCGCTCCAATCGCCTGAAAGGGATTTGAAACATGGCAAAAGTAATTGGCATTGACCTCGGGACTACAAACTCCTGTGTCGCAATCATGGACGGCTCGCAGCCACGCGTTATCGAAAACGCAGAAGGCGCGCGTACAACTCCATCTATCGTAGCATTCACCGATGACGAACGTCTCGTCGGTCAGCCGGCTAAACGTCAGGCTGTTACGAACCCTGAAAACACAATCTTCGGCATTAAGCGCCTTGTTGGTCGTCGCAACGATGACAAACATCTTGCTAAAGACAAAAAGAACCTTCCGTTCAACGTTATCGATGGCGGCAACGGTGACGCATGGGTCGAAGCCAAGGGTGAGAAGTACTCCCCAGCGCAGATCTCTGCTGTGATCCTGCAGAAGATGAAAGAAACCGCTGAATCCTACCTCAGCGAAGAAGTAACACAGGCCGTCATCACGGTTCCTGCTTACTTCAACGATGCCCAGCGTCAGGCAACGAAAGACGCCGGTAAGATTGCTGGCCTCGAAGTGCTACGCATCATCAACGAACCGACAGCGGCTGCGTTGGCTTATGGCCTCGACAAAAAAGAAACTCAGACAATCGCTGTGTATGACCTTGGTGGTGGTACATTCGATGTAACGATCCTCGAAATCGACGACGGTTTGTTCGAAGTAAAGTCCACCAACGGTGACACGTTCCTTGGTGGCGAAGACTTTGACATGCGCATCGTTAACTACCTCGCGGAAGAGTTCAAAAAGTCGAACGGCGTTGACCTGAAAAAAGACAAGATGGCGCTTCAGCGTCTGAAGGAAGCTGCGGAAAAGGCAAAGATCGAACTTTCCTCTGCGTCCCAGACTGAAATCAACCAACCGTTTATTTCCATGGGTCCAGATGGTTCCCCATTGCACATGGTCATGAAACTGACACGTGCAAAGCTGGAAACGCTTGTTGGTGATCTGATCAAGTCTTCCATGAAACCATGCCAAGCTGCGTTGAAAGATGCAGGCCTGACAACAAATGACATCGACGAAGTCGTTCTGGTTGGTGGTATGACACGCATGCCTAAAGTCATCGAAGAAGTGACTAAATTCTTCGGTAAGGAACCACATAAGGGTGTGAACCCTGATGAGGTTGTGGCGATGGGTGCTGCTATTCAGGCTGGTGTTCTTCAGGGCGACGTTAAAGACGTTGTTCTTCTGGACGTCACACCGCTGTCCTTGGGCATCGAGACACTCGGCGGCGTTTTCACACGCTTGATCGACCGTAACACAACGATCCCAACGAAGAAGTCTCAGGTGTTCTCTACTGCTGAAGACAACCAAAATGCTGTGACGATCCGCGTGTTCCAGGGTGAGCGCGAGATGGCTGCCGACAACAAGATGCTCGGCCAGTTCAACCTCGAGAGCATCCCACCAGCACCACGCGGCATGCCACAGATCGAAGTGACCTTTGATATCGACGCCAACGGCATCGTATCTGTTGCGGCATCCGATAAGGGTACCGGCAAAGAGCAGAAGATCACGATCCAGGCATCCGGCGGTCTGTCCGATGAAGACATCGAGCAAATGGTTCGCGACGCAGAAGACAACGCTGAAGCGGATAAGGACCGTAAGGAACTGGTCGAAGCCAAGAACCAAGCGGAAAGCCTGGTCCACTCGACTGAGAAGTCCATGGAAGAGCATGCCGACAAAGTTGACCCAACCACAATCGAAGCTATTGAGCTGGCAATTGCTGCGCTCAAGGACGATCTGGAAGGTGAAGACGCTGGCAAAATCAAGTCCGGTATCCAGAACGTTACTGAGTCTGCGATGAAACTGGGTGAGGCCATCTACAAGTCCGCTCAGGAAGAAGCTGGCGAAGCCGAGCCTGAAGCTGCTGCAGCCGACGAAGATATCGTCGACGCAGACTTCGAAGACCTCGACGACGACCAGCGCGGATAACCTCTGGTGAACTTTGCAGGACCGGTCCTAATCGGGCCGGTCCTCTGCTTCCCAAGGGGGAATTTCTGTCATGGCAAAACGCGATTATTATGACGTTCTAGGTGTCTCCAAAGGCGCAAGCGCCGACGAGATCAAGAAGGGCTATCGTCGAAAGGCGAAAGAGCTTCACCCAGATCGCAACACCGATAACCCAGACGCTGAAAGCCAGTTCAAAGAAGCTGGTGAGGCTTATGAAGTCCTGAAGGACGCTGAGAAAAAAGCGGCATATGACCGCTATGGTCACGCAGCGTTCGAAGGTGGCATGGGCGGCGGCGGTGGGCGTCCCGGTGGAATGGGCGGCCAAGGTGATTTTGGTTCCGCTTTCTCAGATATCTTTGACGACTTGTTTGGCAACATGGGTGGTGGACGCGGCGGCGGCGGACAATCCCGCGCAGCTCGCGGCAATGACCTACGCTATAACCTGCGCGTCACATTGGAAGAGGCATTCGCTGGCCTGCAAAAGACGATTACGGTTCCGACTGCATCTAGCTGTGGATCCTGTAACGGTACTGGCGCTGAAGGCGGTTCAGAACCTCAAACCTGCCCGACATGTTCTGGCATGGGTAAGGTCCGCGCACAGCAAGGTTTCTTCACCGTCGAACGCACTTGCCCAACCTGTAATGGCATGGGCCAGACGATCAAAAACCCTTGCCATGAGTGCCATGGCCAAGGACGCGTTGAGAAAGAGAAATCACTTTCCGTAAACATCCCTGCAGGGGTCGAAACCGGAACACGTATCCGTCTCGCTGGCGAAGGCGAAGCGGGCATGCGTGGCGGCCCAACGGGTGATCTCTATATTTTCATCGAAGTACGCGAACATGATCTGTTTGAGCGTGAAGCTAACCACCTATTCTGCCGCGTGCCTGTCTCAATGGCGAAAGCCACGCTTGGTGGTGATATCGAAGTGCCGACAATCGACGGTGGTCGGTCACGTGTGAAAATTCCAGCGGGCTCACAGTCAGGTCGTCAGATGCGTTTACGTGCCAAAGGCATGCCCGCCCTTCGTGGAGGCGGCCCTGGTGATATGTTCATCGAAATGGCGGTAGAAACCCCTGTGAACCTGACCACTAAGCAGAAAGAACTGCTTCGCGAATTTGACGAGCTGGCGAGTGACAACAACCCGCAAACGTCCACGTTCTTCAAATCCGTTAAATCCTTCTGGGAATCGATGAAGGGTTAAGCCGTTAACCATGCGGTAATTAGAATCACAGCAAAGTCGGAGGATGAAACATGCCTCCGCCTTCGCAGAAGCCCCGCTTTTACCTCTTGGCCAATCCTCGCCGGTTACAATTGATCGCGATGAAGTCGAGATCGTTTCCGCCGTTTCCACATCCAAAAGTGGTAAGCATCCTTCATATCTAGCTGATCATCGTAAACGCCTACGTCATCGTTTCTTAACGGGCGGTGCTGCAGCGATGCCCGACTATGAAATTCTTGAACTCACATTATTTCGCGCGATCCCAAGACAAGATGTCAAACCACTCGCCCGCCTATTGATCGAAACTTTTGGTGACTTGAACGGCGTTCTCTCTGCACCGATCGCTCGGCTTGAAAGGGTGCACGGGGTTGGTCCTGCTGTCGCCCTTGAGCTCAAGGTCATGGAAACTGTGACCCATCGAATGGCCCGTGCAAAGGTCATGCAACGGCACGTGATAAGCTCGTGGGACGCAGTTCTCGACTACTGCCATACGGTCATGGCACATCGGGACACCGAACAGTTTCGCGTACTCTTTCTCGACCGGAAAAACGTACTTATCGCGGACGAGGCGCAAGGTACTGGCACTGTTGATCATGTCCCAGTCTATCCACGCGAAGTCGTTAAACGTGCACTCGAACTCAATGCATCCGCGTTGATTCTTGTTCACAATCACCCGTCCGGTGATCCGACCCCATCAGATGAAGACATCGCCATGACTAGACAGATTTCAGACGCGGCCGGGGCGCTCAATATATCGCTCCATGACCATCTGATTATAGGGCGTTCGCGTGAGCTTAGCTTTAAGTCACAAGGGTTGATCTAGGGCGCACCACGCACCCAAAGCTCTACGCGACGATTGGTCTGTTGACCCCAAATCGTATCATCGCAAGCCATTGGAAGCGCTTCTCCGAACGCCTCAGTTTCAACTTGGACATTTGACGGAAACGACCCACCCAACGCGCGACTTAGATCACGCATGACGGCTTCGGCCCGCGCAGATGAAAGATCACGGTTCGCCGTGGCAGGTCCGCGTCCATCACTGAACCCGACCAACATCAATTCTTGCCCGCCGAACCGCCCGTCTCGAATGGCCTGCGCCAACTGCATCACGTTTGAGCGGGATTGACCGTCTAGCCTTGTCGACCCGGGTTCAAATCGGAAGGTGCTAGACATGCGAACACGCGGTGACAACAAACGAACCATACGTTGCAATTCTGTGAGCGGGACTTCGGTTCCAGCATTCGATATTGCATTCGCGAGTCGATCTCCTTGATCCGCCAACGGAATCGGCACGGCAGCAAGATCCACGAATCCTGCGCGACGAATTACCAATTGTGCGGATGGAGACCTTAGCCAATCGAGAAATTCGACGATCTGAGGGTGCTGTTTCCGTTGCGGCAAATAGATGAACATTGGAAACGTCAGTGGGTAATCTTCGGTCTTCATGGTTAAAAACCGAGCCTCTGACAACAAACCGCAAGCCCCATTTAATGTCAGAGGTTGTGTGTTCTGCGTCGCACCGTAAGGAACAAGTGACAGTTCGCTGGCCCCGCTAGAAACCGCATCCAGAAGTGTGTCCAAGTCTTCATATGAAAAATCTGGCGTCCCCAACTGCAAGCCAAACGGGCGCATAAACCTATCTTCAAACCCTTGAATCTGACCATCACTATCTTCCTTCAAATGCACATTGAACTGCCCACCTGACCCTGACAGCTCGTCAGTCAAATCCGCCATCGATATTGACCGCACGTCCGAGTTTGCAGGAACGACAGGCACAAGTGCATCTAACGCTAGAATGCGTGCATGCCGAGCAAGGTTTAGTGGCCCAAGACCAGCGTCCGCTGCAATGTCCAGCTCAGTGTCTCGCAGCTCGCGCATCGACATAAGCGCATCAGCGTCATGATTTACAAACTTCGTGAAGGCTTGGTCTTGGGGCTCGATCTCAATGGAAATCTTAAGCGCGATTGTCCCGTCGGAGCGAAGAAGCTGAAAGCCTTGGACACTTTCACGTGCATTCCACCCATTGTCCCGCGCGTATGCGTCAATCAGCGCGGGCAAAAGTAAGTCACCCATCCGCGCAGCACCGGTTAGTCGCAGACTAGCAACGTAATTTTCTAAATCAGGGCAATTCGCGCCATCGCATAACATCCCGTCAGCCCGGAATGTGACAAAGCCAGCATCAGAGGCAACCGATACGTTTTCACCATCAAATGCGACAAACCGGCCGGCCACCGACACGGCATCATTCTCGCTTCGATAAATAACATCCTGCGCAGCAGAACTTCCCACGAAAACAAAATGTGCGGCGAAAACCGCCGCACATTTCAAAAATAGTTGAATCTTCTTGAACCATGTACTCGTCATTTAGACGCGATTGTTAGGTCCTCAAACATGTTTTGCAAGATCAGAAAGTCGCCAACCGCGTTACATTCCGGCATTATCATCGTCAGATCCAACGCAGCCGTTTGACCTGTGGGAGAAAACTGCAAGCTCTGAGCATTGAGTTCCTGTCCACAGTTACCAGTCGTGATCTCCGCCTCAGCGACGAGCATGACCTCAAAGTCGGATGCCATCATCCCAGTCGGGAAAGTGTAAATTTCGGCCATCAACGCGCTATCAACCGTCTTCACACCGAGGCGAACAAGATATCCACCCGTTCCTGTTTCAATTCGACTGACATCGCCAGGATTGCTTGCGTAAATGTGGCTTTCATCGCCGAATTCTGCGTCGCCCTCATAGGCGCTCAGCATTACTGACGAATCGCCCTGCCATTGCAGCACTGCCCGATCGTAGTCGGCGAAATCTGGGACCGTCGCTGTCGCAACTGCGCCATCACCATTTTCAAATGCTGCGATCATAACGGCAACTTCTGCCAATGCCGGCACGGTGATTTCAGCCTCACCAGTATCATTGGTCATTGCTGTGAACATCATGCCTTGATGGTGAATCGTAAACGCAGAAGACACGTGGCACGGAGCACTCACTGAAAGCGTAACGCTCGCGACAGATCCTACAGCGGCGCCCATCGTTGGAACGCAATCGACTTCAACTGTCTCAGTAAGGTCGTTCTCCACAGCTGGAATTTCTTCCGTTTCGAGCGCCGCCAATTGTACGGGCGCTTCCTGAACGACAGGAACTTTTGCGGAATCTGGCAAAACAACAGACGCAATGACAGTCGCTTCCGGCTTTGAAAGCTCAGGCGTTTCAGTCATCAGGACACCGCCCTGCGCAACAGAGATCGCGTCATCTTCGATCAGCGGCGATTCAATAGTGACATCCGGAGAAATTGCGACTTCCTGTTCAACGGGTTCAGAAAAAGGCGCAGGCTGTGTAGCGGCCTCTTCGTTTCCAAATCGACTCGCCAACGCGTCGCCGTTTTGCATCACAAAACCGATTCCCAACGCCACACTAAATGTGCCGGCGGCCATACCAACTTGTCTGATTCTAGACATCTGATCACTCCTTCCCACAATGGGTCAGGGTGCAGATTGCTTTACTCCCATGACCTTAGCTGGGCGGTCATGGGGATTCTTTCCGTCAGGATTACGGCGAGAACTAGGCCTTATGTTCGACCTTTAGCTTAACTGTCCGTGGCAGTGCTTGAACTTCTTGCCGGATCCACATGGGCATGCATCATTACGTCCTGGGTTGCCCCAAGTGGACTCGTCTGCCTCGTCAAAACCAGGTCGCGCGGCCGCTTTCGGTTCAGGCGCTGGGGCTTCTCCACCTTGCGCCTGGCGCTGTTGTTCCATCGCCTGAGCAACCATCGCCTCTTGCTCTTCTTTGGTCATAGGGCGAATCTGAGCGAGCTTTTGTGTCACATCAGCACGCAAGCCATCGAGCAGCCCTTCAAACAACTGGAACGATTCTGTTTTGTATTCGTTCAGCGGATCACGTTGAGCGTATCCACGGAACCCCACGACAGAACGCAAGTGTTCCAAGGTCAGCAAATGCTCGCGCCATTTCGCATCAATCGTTTGTAGCAAAATTTGCTTTTCGATGTTGCGCATAACCTCTGAACCGAACGCGGCAGTTTTCTCCGCCATGTGTGCATCAGCAGCTTCTTCAAGACGCTCACGAATATCGTCGTCATCGACGCCTTCTTCGTTTGCCCACTCGATTACCGGAACATCGAGGCCAAGTTGCGCGATAACCTGCGCGTAAAGGCCTTCAGTGTCCCATTGATCCGCATAGCTTTTGGCAGGGATATGCGTATCGACAAGATCGTCAATCACTTGGCTACGCATGTCGGCAGCAATTTCAGAAATGTCCTCTGCTTCCATAATCTCACGGCGTTGGCTGAAGATCACCTTACGTTGATCGTTCATCACATCATCAAATTTCAAGAGCTGTTTACGGATATCGAAGTTACGACCCTCGACCTTTGCCTGCGCGCGCTCAAGGGACTTGTTCACCCAAGGGTGCACAATCGCTTCGCCGTCTTTCATGCCAAGAGACGACAGTACTTTGTCTAAACGTTCTGAACCAAAGATGCGCATCAGGTCATCTTCCAAGGACAAGAAGAAGGACGACTTGCCCGGATCACCCTGACGGCCAGAGCGCCCACGAAGCTGGTTATCAATGCGACGGCTTTCATGGCGTTCCGTTGCGAGCACGAACAAACCACCAGCGTCTTTAACCGCTTGCTCATCTGCTTTGTGCGCTTCTTCGATCTGCGCACGAACTTCTTCGTTTACATCATCTGGTGTCGCAGCAATCGCTTCCATGATCTTGAATTCGATGTTCCCGCCAAGCTTAATGTCAGTGCCACGACCAGCCATGTTGGTCGCGATTGTGACGGCACCCAGTTTACCTGCATCCGCAACAATCTGTGCTTCCTGCTCGTGCTGACGCGCGTTCAGAACGTTGTGGGCAATACCTTCAGCATCCAAAAGCTGGCTTAGAAATTCGGACTTTTCGATGGATGTCGTACCCACCAATGTCGGCTGGCCCTTGGCGTTGGCTTCTTTGATCGCCTTTACAACACCGTCGAACTTCTCTTTCGCGGTACGGTACACTTGGTCGTGCTCGTCGATCCGTGCGATTGGGCGGTTTGTTGGAACTTCAACAACGCCGAGCCCGTAGATTTCATTGAATTCTTCTGCCTCGGTCAATGCTGTACCCGTCATTCCGCCCAGCTTTTCGTACAAACGGAAGTAGTTCTGGAATGTCACAGATGCGAGCGTGACATTCTCTGGCTGAATCTTGCAATCTTCTTTCGCTTCAATTGCTTGATGCAATCCCTCGGACAAACGACGGCCCGTCATCATACGGCCCGTGAATTCATCAATCAAAACCACTTCGCCATCGCGAACGATGTAGTCTTTATCGCGAGTGAAAAGTTTATGTGCACGCAGGCCTTGGTTGACGTGGTGAACAATCGACGTGCTTTCAGGTGCGTATAGCGATTGGTCCTCTGGCAAAATACCGGCAGACACCAAACGCTCTTCAAGGAACTCGTTGCCCTCATCCGTGTAGTTCACGTTGCGGGTTTTTTCGTCCAGCGTGAAGTGATCATCCTGAATTTCAGGGATCAGCTTGTCGATGGTCACATACATTTCGGACCGGTCTTCTGCTGGTCCGGAAATAATCAGCGGTGTGCGCGCTTCATCGACAAGGATGGAATCGACCTCATCCACAATCGCAAAGTTATGCTCACGCTGGTTCATCTGGGACAGCTCGGACTTCATGTTATCGCGAAGGTAGTCGAACCCAAGCTCGTTGTTCGTTGCGTAAGTCACATCGCAGCGATACGCGGCATTCTTTTCGGCCTCTGGCTGCTGTGGGTAAATAACACCAGTTGTAAGCCCCAAGAACGTGAACACTTGGCTCATCCATTCAGCGTCACGCTTAGCAAGGTAGTCGTTCACAGTAACAACATGCACACCCTTACCCGTGAGGGCATTCAGATACGCAGGGAACGTCGCAACAAGTGTTTTACCTTCACCTGTCTTCATCTCGGAGATATTGCCTTGGTGCAGGAAGATCCCGCCCATCAGTTGGGTATCAAATGCCCGCAAGCCCAGCGCACGTTTCGCAGCTTCGCGGCAGTTCGCAAACGCTTCCGGCAGCAGCGCATCGAGGCTTTCACCACCCATCGCGCGTTTCGCTAACTCTTCAGTCTTGGCCTTGATGCCTTCGTCGCTTAGCGCTTCGCACTCAGCTTCAAGCGCGTTGATCTTCTCAATCTGCGGAAGCGTCGCCTTTACTAAGCGGTCGTTCGGCGTACCAAAAATCTTCTTCGCAATCGTTCCAAGACCGAGCATATTCTCTCCAGGCGCGCCATTTTGGGCGTCTCTAACATCAATGTGTGAGGAGGTTGGTTGTGCCTGTCGCGCACGCCCCATAGAAACAGGGCCAAGACCGGCCTCCAAAGGACCTTATGGGGATGTAAGGGGCCGTCATTGAGGTGTCAACGCCGTGGCCAAGCTGCGGCTCATCAAGGAACTGTTAACATGCTAATTCGCACCAAATTGCTGGCTTCTGCAGCACTTTTCTCCTTCACAACTACGTTTGCTTACGCAGATTCACATGCTGACATGTCCGCTGAGACGGTTGTCGCGTCTGTAAACGGGTCAGAGATCACTTTGGGCCAGCTCGTCATGCTGCGGTCACAACTGCCAGAACAATATCAACAGCTGCCAGATGATGTGGTCTTTAACGGCTTAGTTGAACAGCTGGTAAATCAGCAGCTTCTTGCCGACTCTCTAGAGGTTGAGCCAAAACGCGTAGGTATCGCTCTCGCAAATGAAACGCGCTCTCTTCGGGCTGGTGAAGTCGTAAACTCGATCACCAGCGCGCCGGTCAGCGACGAAGAAATTCAAGCTGCTTACGATTCACGCTTTGAAGATGTCGAACCTGACTCAGAATTCAACGCGTCGCATATTTTGGTTGAGACTGAAGAAGAAGCAAACGAAGTCAAAGCACTTATCGACGATGGCGCTGATTTCGCTGAAACAGCGGTCGAACGCTCCACTGGCCCATCCGGTCCTTCTGGTGGTGAACTTGGTTGGTTCGGTGTTGGCATGATGGTTCCGGAATTTGAAGCGGCCGTTATGACACTGGAAGTCGGCGAAGTTTCCGCGCCCGTTCAAACGCAATTTGGTTGGCACATCGTACAGTTGAACGAAACACGCGAAACTGAATTGCCAACAGTCGAAGAGCTGCGCAACGAGTTAGCGTCCGAGATTCAGCAAGAAACTCTAAACACGCTCATCGCTGGTTTGACCGAGGCCGCCGAGGTCACATTGCCCGAAGAAGGCCAATTTGATTTCTCGCTCATTCAGAACCTTGAGCTCCTAGAGGACTAAAAATGGCTATTTCCCCCCTCGCACCTGACTCTTTCCCGCAATTGCCCGAAATTGAAGGCGTTCGGTTTGCGTCCGGTGCGGCGGGGGTCAAATACCAAGGCCGCAAGGATGTTATGCTTGCCGAATTGATCGCCGGCACCTCCATTGCGGGTGTGTTCACACGCTCCTCAACACGCTCAGCTCCGGTACTGGATTGTCAGGCCAAGCTTGATGGGTCGTCTGAAGATCGTGCTGCTATTCTTGTGAACTCCGGAAATTCCAACGCGTTTACGGGTTCCGCAGGCGAAAAGTCAGTTGACGCAATTTGTGACACAGTTGCGGAGTCGACCGGAGTTCCAAAGGCTCGCATTTTTACCGCTTCGACTGGCGTCATCGGTGAGCGTCTTCCACACGAAAAGATTACTGAAAAAGTTGCGGGTCTCGCCGCGAGTCTAAATTCTTCCGGCATTGAAGACGCAGCGAACGCCATCATGACGACCGACACCTTTGCGAAGGGTTCTAGCGCTGAAGTTCTCATAGACGGAAAAACGGTAAAGATCGCGGGGATCGCTAAGGGGTCAGGAATGATCGCGCCGGATATGGCGACGATGCTCGTGTACATCTTCACTGATGCGAAAATTGAACAACCCGCACTGCAGGCTCTTTTGGGCGCGCTTACGGATCAGACATTCAACTGCATTACAGTTGATAGTGACACCTCCACTTCTGACAGCCTTATGGTGGCTGCGACGGGTGCCTCAGGTGTCGACGTTACAGATAGCGCAGGTTTCACGCAGGCATTGCATGGAGTGATGTTGAATCTAGCGCACCAAGTTGTTCGCGATGGCGAAGGTGCAACCAAATTCGTTGAGGTGAAAGTTACAGGTGCCGCGTCCGACGCAGAAGCCCGCCAAGTTGGACTATCGATTGCCAATTCCCCACTCGTAAAGACGGCTATCGCTGGCGAAGATCCGAACTGGGGGCGTATCGTTATGGCTGTCGGTAAGTCCGGTGCGCAGGCGGATCGCGACCGTCTGTCAATCAAGTTTGGCGATGTCCTTGTAGCGGAGAATGGGTGGGTTTCACCGGACTATTCCGAGGAAGCTGGCGCGAAACATATGAGGCAGCAAGATATTCTCATTTCCGTCGATCTCGGAATTGGGGGCGGTATCGGTACTGTTTGGACCTGCGATCTGACCCACGGCTACATTACTATCAACGCGGACTATCGGTCGTGAAAACAGTTCTTGTCAGTGCGGTCGCACTTATTGATGTCGACGGTCGCGTTCTTTTGGCCCAACGTCCCGAAGGGAAATCGATGGCCGGCCTATGGGAATTTCCAGGCGGCAAAGTCGAGCAAGGTGAAACACCTGAAATTGCTTTGATTCGTGAGCTTGAAGAGGAGCTGGGTATCAATACTTGGCAATCCTGCCTTGCGCCTCTGACCTTTGCGAGCCACAGCTATGATGATTTTCACCTCATCATGCCTCTATTTGCGTGCCGCAAATGGGAAGGAACGCCAAAGCCTCGAGAGGGTCAAACGCTCAAGTGGGCAAAGGCTAACGAGCTGCGCGATTACCCCATGCCTGCCGCTGACATACCCCTAATTCCGATCCTTCGCGACTGGCTGTGAAGGCGCATTGATCCAGCGGCGATTGACTGTGGCAAAATTTAGGCAAATGTGGCAGAATTATGATCATTGTTTATATCCGCCCGAAGCTGCTGGGCGAATATACCAATCGCGTCAAATGGGGGATTCTGATGCTACGAACAATTTCCGTGGGGACACACGTTCAAGTCCAAGGTATTTTGGTGAAAACACTTGCGAACGGCCGCCTTGTCGTTTCCGTAGGTGATCGTGAATTTGAAGGCGCACCTGTTACACGCCTGAACTGAGTTACACGACTAACAAATGTAAAAAGGGGACGCTGTTGCAGCGTCCCCTTTTTCGTTTCTCGTTTAGTGGCGGATCAAAGGTTCCGCTCAACCTCTTCGCGCTCGAAGATTTCGATCACATCGTCAGCACGAATGTCTTCGTAGTTCTCAAATGCCATACCGCATTCCTGACCAGACTGGACCTCTTTGACCTCGTCCTTGAAACGCTTGAGCGTCTTGAGCGTGCCTTCGTGGATAACCACATCGTCACGCAGCAAGCGCACGCCAGCAGAACGACGTGCAACGCCTTCTGTGACCAGACAACCCGCAATCTTACCGACATTGGAGACCTTAAAGACCTCTTGGATCTTGGCGTAACCGATGAAGTTCTCACGAACTTCGGCAGACAACAGACCAGAAGCGGCCGCTTTCACGTCATCCACAAGATCGTAGATGATGGAGTAGTAGCGGATCTCAACGCCCTTTTGGTTCGCTGAGTTACGGGCCGATGCGTTTGCACGCACGTTAAAGCCAATAACCGGTGCACCAGATGCTTCGGCCAAACCAATGTCGCTTTCCGTAATCGCGCCAACACCTGAATGCAGCACGCGAACACGAACTTCGTCGTTACCGATTTTCGCCATCGCCTGAACGATCGCTTCGGTTGAACCTTGCACGTCACCTTTAACAAGGATCGGCAATTCGGAAACGTTTTCGTCCGCCTTAGCGTTCGCCATCAGCTGATCAAGCGTAACCGCAGCACCCGCCGCAGCGCGTTTTTCTTTCGCAGCATTCGCACGGTATTCCGCGATTTCACGCGCCTGCGCTTCGGTTTCAGTAACGTTCAAAACGTCACCGGCTTCTGGTGTACCGTTCAGGCCAAGAACCTCAACAGGAACGGACGGACCAGCTTCATTAACGCGCTCACCTTTGTCGTCGATCAACGCGCGGACTTTGCCCCACTGTTCACCCACAACGAAGATATCGCCACGGCGCAACGTCCCGGTTTCAACCAGAACAGTCGCAACTGGACCGCGACCCACATCAAGCTGAGCTTCGATCACAGCACCTTGGGCGGCGCGATCAGGGTTCGCTTTCAATTCAAGCAATTCAGACTGCAACGCAATCGCTTCGAGCAATTCATCAAGACCTTGGCCAGTAATCGCAGACACTTCAACGTCCTGAACTTCACCAGACATTTTTTCGACGATGACTTCATGCTGAAGCAAGTCTGTACGCACTTTGTCAGGGTTTGCTGCCGGACGGTCGCATTTGTTAATCGCAACGATCATCGGAACGTTTGCCGCTTTCGCGTGTGCAATCGCTTCGATGGTTTGCGGCATTACGGCGTCATCCGCCGCGACAACCAGCACAACAATATCCGTAACCTGCGCACCGCGAGCACGCATGGACGTAAACGCAGCGTGGCCTGGTGTATCGAGGAACGTCAAAACCGCGCCGTTGTCAGTCGTGACTTGATACGCACCGATGTGCTGCGTGATCCCGCCAGCTTCGCCAGCAACGACTTTCGCGTTACGGATCGCATCCAACAAAGATGTTTTACCATGGTCAACGTGACCCATAATCGTAATGACAGGTGGGCGACCTTTCAGGTCTTTCTCGTCGTCCTCGATAACGTTGATAACGTCTTCAACATCAGCGTCAGAAACGCGCACAACTTTGTGGCCGAACTCTTCAACGATTAGTTCCGCTGTATCCGCATCGATCGTCTGGTTCTGTGTTGCCATGATGCCGTTGGTCATCAGCGCCTTTACGACGTCTGACACTTTTTCGGACATACGGTTCGCCAATTCGGACACAACAATCGCTTCTGGCAATTGCACGTCACGCATAACCTTCTCGCGCTCAACGCTCTGGCCCATCGCCTTTTGACGGGCACGGTCTTGCTTACGCTTCATCTGCGCCATTGAGCGATGACGACCACCTTCGCCGCCACGCAGCGCCTGGTTCAACGTCAGTTTACCACCTTTACGGGCGTCGCCTTGGTTCTTGTTCTTGCGAGTATCGCGATCGTCTTCTTTCTTGCGTGGCGTCGCAGCCGGAGCACCACCACTAGGAGGCGCGCGACGCTGGGCAGGTGCAAGCTCAGGGTCAACAGCGGCAGGAGCAGCCGCAGCCTGTGCAGCAGCTTCGGCTTCACGCTTTTTGCGCTCTTCCTCGTCCTGCTTTGCTTTTACAGCCTCGTCACGTTCTTTGTCTGCGCGCTCTTTCTCAGCGATCTCAGCAAGACGACGCTCGCGCTCAGCGGCGCGGGCTTTTTCATCTGCCTCGCGTTTTGCAGCATCTTCAGCTTCGCGTGCTTTCGCAGCCTGAAGCGCCTTCATCCGGCGCTCCATTTCCACATCGGAAATACCAGCTGGACGCTTGGATGGGTCACCGCCAAGCGGTGTAGAAGAACCGGTTGGCTTTGCCGCACCAGGTTTGGGGACGACAACGCGTTTGCGCTTCGTCTCAACGACCACGTTCTTGGTGCGCCCGTGGCTGAAGCTTTGCTTCACGCTACCGGGACGTGGAGTAACACCAAGGGGCTTTTTGCCGTCTGAATCGCTCATGTCGTTTCTATTCCTTCCGTGACGGTGCCTTCACCGCCATCAATCTCGCGCAAGCCTTTCAGCTTTGCCGCTTCCTCTACTACACGGTTGCTCATTCCGCCAGAGGCGAGGGCAGCGTGTACTGCAGTTTGGCGTCCGAAGGCCAAACCTAACTCTTGTCCCGTCAGGCACCCAAAATAGCGGGCGCCTTCTGGGGTCCATAATTTCGTCTTGCCGCGCTCCGACCCGTCAGAGGCTTGGAACAAGGCACGGACATTTTCGCCGCCTGCCAGCCACCCTTTGACCTTTTCGAAACCGGTCACCGCTGATCCGGCTTTGCGGGCCAAGGCGATCAAATCAACCACACGGCGCGCCAACTGGCGCTCAACTTCGTCGGCCAAATCGTCACGCACCTTTACAGGCGCCTTAGCCGATTTGGAAAACTGCCCCTTACCCGCCTTATCCAACGCGTCACGGGATGCGGTTACCCACATGCCCCGCCCTGGCAACTTTTCCAGAACGTCAGGGAACACTTCATTATCTGGTCCCACGACAAAACGGACCAACCCCGCCTTCGGCGCAGTTTCACCGGTGACGATGCACCGGCGTTCTGAGACATCACGGTCTTTGGTACGGCCACCCCGTCCCATGCGCAAACCCGGAGGCCTGCGATCAGGCCTCCTGCTCCTCGGTCTCTTCGACCTCATCAGCTTCGGAACCCAACTCGTCAGGATCAACCCAGCCAAGCATTACGCGCGCTGTCATGATCATGTTTTGCGCATCCTCAAGTGTTACTTCGAAAGGCTCAAGTGAACCGTCATCTTTGGAACGCTCACCATCAACAACCGTCCAACCGCCGGCGAGTTCCCAGTCGGCACATGTTGCGAAGTCTTCAAGCGTTTTCACGCCATCGTTCGCCAGTGCTTCAATCATCTGGGGTGTCAGGCCTTCAAATGCAACAAGGCTGTCCTCGACACCTAGTGCACGGGCATTTTCCATTGCCTTCGCGTTCTTGGCTTCAATAACGTCCCGGGCACGGGCTTGCAATTCGCTGGCTGTATCCGCGTCAACACCGTCGATGACGAGCAGTTCTTCAACTTCAACGTAGGCAACTTCTTCGAGCGTGGTGAAACCCTCAGAGACCAACAGCTGGGCAAAGAACTCGTCCAGATCAAGAGCCTCAATAAACAGGCCTGTGCGCAGTTCGAATTCCGCCTGACGGCGCTTGGATTCTTCTTCCTCAGTGAGGATGTCGATATCAAGACCAGTCAACTGGGACGCCAAACGCACGTTCTGGCCACGACGACCAATCGCAAGTGAAAGCTGCTCTTCAGGAACAACAACTTCGATACGTTCAGCTTCTTCGTCGAACACAACCTTGGACACTTCAGCTGGCTGAAGCGCGTTCACGAGGAACGTTGGCATGTCTTCGTTCCAAGGGATGATGTCGATCTTTTCGCCCTGAAGTTCGTTCACAACAGCCTGAACGCGTGAGCCACGCATACCAACACAAGCACCAACTGGATCAATGGAACCATCGTAGGAAATCACGGCAATCTTCGCGCGCGAACCTGGGTCACGTGCAACGGACTTAATTTCGATGATGTTCTCGTAGATTTCTGGAACTTCCATCTTGAACAATTCTGCCATGAACTGCGGATCTGTGCGGCTCAGGAAAATCTGTGGGCCGCGCTGTTCGCGACGAACTTCTTTGATGAAACAACGGATACGATCGTTCGGGCGATAGCTTTCACGGCCGATTTTTTCGTTGCGGCGCAGAATTGCTTCGCCTGTGCCTACATCAACAATAACGTTGCCGTACTCTTCGCGCTTTACCTGTGCGTTGATGATGGTGCCAGCGCGATCTTTGAAGTCTTCGTACTGCTTGTCACGTTCAGCTTCGCGAACCTTTTGCAAGATCACCTGCTTAGCGGACTGCGCAGCAATACGGCCCATTTCAACGGGTGGCACTTCTTCGATGAACTCCTGGCCGATCTCCGGCGCGTCCATGTATTCAGAAGCCTGCTCAACGGTGAATTCAGCCTGATAATTTTCAAGCTCTTCTTCAGCCACAACCGTACGAACGCGTGTGAACGTTGCCTTACCGGTCTTGCGGTCGATGTGAACACGGATGTCCATTTCGGACCCGTAGCGGGACTTCGCAGCGCGGGCGAGGGATTCTTCCATCGCTTCGACGACCAAAATCGGGTCGATCTGCTTTTCGCGGGCCACGGCCTCTGCGGTTTGCAAAAGTTCCAGCTGGTTGGCTGATGTAATCGCCATTAGTTCTTCTCCTCGTCAGAGCCGCCTAGCACGGTCTCAACTTCGTCAAATTGTGTCTCATCGATCTGGCCAGCATCTTTGCGGCCTTTCAAAACATCGCGGATCAACTCATCCGTCAGGACAAGCTTGGCATCTGTCAGCCATTCAAACTTCAAACCGATTGTGACCGGCTGACCCTGATCTTCGATTTCAATCAGGACTTCATCACCCTCGGTACCGCGCAACATACCTTTGAAACGGCGACGGCCATCGATCAGTTCTTCTGTTTCGATCTTGGCTTCATTGCCTTCCCATTGGTCAAAATCCTTCAACCGTGTGAGCGGTCGATCAATACCCGGACTTGAAACTTCGAGCGTGTAAACGTCCGCAATCGGGTCTTCGACGTCGAGCAGCGCGGAAACAGCAGTGCTGATAACGCCACAATCATCGACCTCAATCGAGCCATCGGGCTTTTGAGCCATGATCTGAAGGATCGATTCTTTACCTGTCATCAAACGCACACGCACGACTTCATACCCCAAATCCTCAACGGTTGGGGTGATGATTTCAGTGATGCGGCGATCCATAGCCGCGCGGGCGATCAATTCAGACATAGGTACTGTCGATTAGACACAAAAAAACGGGCGCGCGGCCCGTTGGAATTTCGGTGGGCTTCGGGGGTGGAGGCCGAAGCGCCGCTGTTGAGATGGATATACGGATGTTGAGGTGAGTCTGCAAGGGGCAACGCATTTATGCCGCAAATCCGCCAAATTAGGCCATTAACCAAGCCGTCATTCAAACCTTGAGGAGATAAAAATGGAAATGTCACTTTTGATCGCCGTTGGCGGTTCTTCGTTCTTGTGCGGCGTTGCGCTTATGTATTTGGTTATGATGCGTACAATGAAAAAGCGTATCGCCGAAGGCGCAATGCCTTCCTAAAACGCAAAAAGCCCCGCCAAGTTTGGCGGGGCTTTCTGTTTTCTAAGACCTAAGTCTTATACAACTGACCAACGCTCGGCCATGCGACCGTTGTCCATCTGCCAAAGGTTACCAACGGTGTCCGGGCTATGGATACGGTTGTTAACTGCCTGAACGTAGTTCGCGAACATCGGGATAAGAACGCCACCTTCCTCGCGTAGGATTTCCTGCATTTCGAAATACTGCTCGCGACGCTTGTCGCTGTCCAATTCAGCGCGTGCGCTCAACAGCAGCTCTTGGAAACGTGCGCTATCGTCGCTGTCCCACTGACTGTCATTCCATGGAACTCCAGCTTCGTAAGCTGTCGCAAACATCCAGTCTTCAGTCGCACGGCCGGACCAGTAGCAGGCACAGAACGGCTTGTTCAGCCAAACGTTGGACCAGTACCCATCAGACGGTTCTTGAACCACGTTGATGTTGATACCACCCGCTGCTGCCGATGACTGGAACAATTGACCCGCATCAACCGCACCTTCAAACGCAGCGTTGGACGCTGAGAAGTCGATGTCGATGGAATCAAGGCCTGCTTGCTGCAAGTAGTACTTTGCTTGATCCGGATCGTAGGAAAGCTGTTCCATCTCGGAGTTGTAGTACTGGTTAGCAGGGCCGATTGGCGTGTCGTTACCAACAGCGCCGTGACCAAGAAGGATCTTGTCGACCATTTCTTGACGGTTGATACCGTACTTCAGCGCCTTACGAACGTTAACGTCGTTATATGGCGCCACGTTTGTCAGCATCGGCATGGAATAGTGCTGGTTGCCGGTCACTTCCTGAATGCGCAGTGCCGGGTTCGCCTTAAGCAACGCTTCGGTCTTGAAGTCGATACGGTTAATCGTATCAACCTGACCCGTCATCAAAGCGTTCATACGCGCTGTGTTGTCGTTGATGGCGATGTATTCGATCTCATCAAAGAAGCCAGCATTGTCACCTTTGTAGTGATCAGCGTAACGGCTCGCAGTCATTCGCACACCTGGGTCAAACGATGTGACTTGATACAGACCGGTACCGATACCGTTGGCAATCGCGTCTTCGATCTGCCCAGCTGGGTACATCAGGATGTGATAGTCGGACATCAGGTAAGGGAAGTCAGCGTTACCAGACGCAAGTACGAACTGAACCTGATGATCAGTAACCTTGGTCATCGTCTCAATTGCCTCAACAATTGGCTTAGCTGCAGACTTGGATTCTTCGCCAAGGTGCATCTGCAAGGATGCAATTACATCGTCGGCACCAAAGGACTTTCCGTTGTGGAACGTCACGCCTTGGCGCAGGTTGAAAGTCCAGGTTTTAGCGTCCGCTGAGGCTTCCCAGTTCTCAGCCAACTCACCCACAAGGGAACCGTCGGCAGCAACTTCTGTCAGGGAATCAAAAACAGCCCCTTGCGCAGAAGCGATCATGAATATGTCAGAATGAGTGCGGCTGTCCCAGCTATCGGACGTATTCGCCCCACCAAGACCAGCGGTCAATTTGCCGCCTCGTGTTTGTGCCTTAATCGGCAAACCAGTCGCTGCGAGTACACCCGCCGCTACACCAGATTGCAGCAATCCACGTCTGCTAATTCCATACATATTTTTATCTCCCTTAGGTTTTTATTATTTTCTGCGCTTACTCTACGTTGATTCGGTCACATTTTGTTAACCGCTGCGTCGCCAATGTTGTCGACGCCTCGTTCTTCCAGCAAATTCGTCAGCCAATCTGGATCCATTTCCGGAACCGAACTTAAAAGCAAATCTGTGTATGCGTGATGTGGCGGTGTAAACATGCTTGTCTTCTCACCTTGCTCAATCACCTTGCCTTCCTTCATTACCACCACTTCGTCTGCGATCGATTTCACAGTCGCAAGATCGTGCGTGATGAACATGTAAGAAAGGCCAAGGTTGTCCTGCAAATCTGCAAGAAGCCGCAAAATGCCTTCAGCAACCAGTTGATCCAATGCAGATGTAACTTCGTCGCAAATGATGAACTTCGGTTCTGCAGCCAACGCGCGTGCAATGCCGATGCGTTGCTTTTGCCCGCCAGAAAGCTCGGACGGCAAACGATTGTAGTACTGGGACGGTTCAAGCTCGATTTGATCGAGAAGTTCGTTCACGCGCTCACGACGTTTCACACCCTTAAGGCCACCATAGAACTGAACGGGGCGACCAATGATCTGGCCAATGGTCTTGCGCGGGTTCAGGGCTGTGTCAGCCATCTGGTAAATCATTTGTGCTTGGCGAAGCTGATCTTTGGTCCGCTTCCGATAATCAGCAGGCAGAACTTCACCGTCAAAAGCGATCTCACCGATGCGTGGCGGTAAAAGGCCTGTGATGCAACGCGCTGCTGTGGACTTGCCGGATCCAGACTCACCAACAACGGCGACTGTACGACCAGCATGGATGTCAAAGCTGACATCATGAAGGACATCTGTTTTGCCATACGCGGCGGTAATTCCACGCACCGAAACGACAGGAACGGACCCTTCAGGAACGGGTGGTTTCTTCGGTCTTTGAAACGCTCGAACCGCCCAAAGGGACTTGGTGTAGTCTTCTTTTGGGGCAGAAAGCATGGTGCGGGTATCCGCCTCTTCAACCTCATCACCGCGCAGCAGCACTTTGATATTGTCAGCCATTTGCGCCACAACCGCGAGGTCGTGGGTAATGTAAATCGCGGCCGTATCGAATTCCTCAACGATCTCACGAATAGACGCAAGGACCTCAATCTGGGTCGTCACATCAAGCGCGGTTGTCGGTTCGTCGAAAATGATCAGGTCAGGACGGCATGACATCGCCATCGCAGTCATAGCGCGCTGCAACTGCCCGCCGGAAACCTGATGCGGATAGCGAAAACCAATTTGATCTGGGTTCGGCAAGCGGAGCTTGCGATACAGCTCGATCCCGTCTTCCGTGCTCGCGGCGCGGCTATCGACGCGATGCTGAACTGGTGCTTCCGTATGTTGATCCATCAGCTTGTGTGCTGGGTTGAATGATGCGGCTGCGGACTGCGCAACGTAGGCAATACGTTTGCCCAACAGGTCGCGTTTGACCGCGGCAGATGCTTTGACCAGATCAATCCCATCGAACTCAACAGAACCCTCAGAGATACGAACGCCATCGCGGGTGTACCCCATCGCAGCAAGGCCAATTGTCGACTTCCCTGCGCCGGATTCACCGATAAGACCCAGAACCTCGCCTTTCTTTAGCGTTAGGTCGACACCGTTGATAATAGGGTTCCACGTTTCGTCG
>CALBVZ010000098.1 GCA_937969445.1 uncultured Octadecabacter sp.
TAACGAGTGCCTTGAGTAAAAAGTGCGATGGATCTCGGCCGCGTTCTAAGGGACGTGGCCGAGGTTTAGACGATCCCGATGAGGTTCTTACCGTGTGTATATATGTTATGTGATAACACATATTGGAGGCCAAGTTGAATACCCCGAATTCCCCGAATGATACGCGAATGCCGATCACCCTACTGACGGGGTTCTTGGGGGCTGGGAAGACGACGGTTCTCAACGGAATTTTGGCTTCGGGGCAGGGGCCAAAGATTGCTGTAATCGTGAACGAGTTCGGCGTTGCGGGGTTGGATCATGATCTGATCGAAGCGGTCGATGAAGATGTGATCCTGATGGAGTCCGGGTGCTTGTGTTGCTCGATGCGGGACGATCTGGTGCGGGCGCTGCACGACCTAATGGATCGACGTTCCGCAGGTAAGATCGCGTTTGATCGTGTTGTGATTGAAACGACGGGCCTCGCTGATCCGGGGCCCGTGTTGCAGACGCTATTGGTCAATCCAGCGCTTGCGCGGCGGGTTCGCATGGATGGCACGGTGACAGTTGCTGACGCGGCTGCTGGGCCGGACACGCTGGATCGCCAGTTTGAATCTGTGTCGCAGGTCGCAATGGCCGATCTTATTCTTTTGACAAAAACTGATCTGGTTCTTGAACCCGAATGGCGGGCGTTTGAAGAGCGCTTGCGCGGGCTTAATCCAACTGCCGAAATTCTTCGCACGGATCATGGTAGGGTTGATCCAGCAGTGCTTTGGAACCTCAACGGAATGCGACTGGGGATCAAGCAAGAGCAGGCGACAGATTGGCTGTCGTTTCCAGTTGCAGCTGACCCGCTGCAAAATCTGTCAGGGTTCGCATTCAACGCGGAACCCAAAGAAATTCACTCCCCCCATGATGCGCGTATCGGGTCCGTGTCTGTTGTTTTGGACGACCCCATAACAGTTAAGGCTTTCGATTTGTGGTTGGACACATTGATCGCCCTGCGTGGTCCCGACATTTTGCGCGTCAAAGGGATCGTGCATCTAGAAGGGGTCGATACACCCTTTGTCTTCCACGGTGTTCAACACCTTTTCGATCCGCCCGTGCCCATCAGAAACTGGGAGGGGGACGTTCGCCAGTCGCGCATCGTTGTGATTGCCCGCGACATGACCCGGCCCGAACTAACGCGCAGCCTCGACATGCTTCGCGCGCAACAAACTGAACCCACCTTAGGCCTCATATCTGAAAGAGCTCTCTCATGAATAGCAAACTGCCTGTTACGGTTCTCTCCGGTTTTCTTGGGGCGGGAAACACGACCCTGCGTAATCGTGTTCTGAACAAACGGGAGGGCCGCCGCGTTGCGGTGACCGTCAATGACAAGTCCGAAGTGAACATCGACGCGGACCTCTTGCACGCGGACTCAGAGCTGAGCCGCACAGACGGAACGCGGGTCGAGATGTCGAATGGTTGCATCTGCGGCACCCAGCGCGATGAGCAGATCGAATTTGCCGATGTCGTGATCCTCAACAAAGTTGCAGACGCTGAGCTGCATCAGGTTCAGGCGGCCCGTCAGATCATTCGCAGCCTGAACGCGGACGCCGAAGTAATTGAGACGACGCATTCTGATGTTCCCACCGATGCGATCCTGAACACAGGGCGGTTTGATTTCGATAAAGCGCAGGAGCATCCACAGTGGGGCAAAGAGCTATACGGTGTCGAATCGTTTGTTTGCCGTGCCCGAAGACCGTTTGAGCCAGAAAAAGTCATGGATGTACTGAACGGCGAATTGGCTGGCGTGATCCATGCCAAGGGGCATTTCTGGATCGCGACGCGCCCAGAATGGGTGGCGGAGTATTCGCGGGTTGGTGCGCTATCATCGGTCAAACCGTTAGGAACGTGTTGGGCGACGGTTCCAAGGGAACGCTGCCAGGAGCCATGGGGTGATCGCCGTCAAGGAATCGTATTGATCGGCGTTGGGATCGATTGGGCAGATTTCAAAGCGCGGTTGGATGCCGCCTTTATTCCGGATGATCAGGACCTTACGCCGGATACGTTGCCGAATTATTCAGATCCGTTTCCAAATTGGCAACGCGCGGAAAGCGCCGCGTAATGAAACGGAACCTTGGCGAAACGAGTTTGGCGCGTCGAAAGAGAGCGGCAGATCCAATGCGCGCATATGATGCGCTGCCAAAACCATTGCGCGAATGGCTGGCGAATGCGGCTTTGCCTTGGTCGCCGGTGTCCTGCAAGCGCATTTGGAACAAGGCCTGCAAAGAAGGCCTAAGTCTTGATGAAGCGCTTGCGCGAATGATGAAGGCCGAACGCAAAACGCTTGAGCGGGATAAGTTCAACCGTTTGGGATCATAAGCCCCGCGGGGGTGTTGGTTTCATTCAGGACGGGTAGGGCGCGATGTCGTCCGCCGTCAGCGTATAGGACGTGTTCGCAAACTGCGTTGAAGTGGACGATGTTCCAAACCGACCCACAACAGTAACCGCTTCGAACAAGCCTGCGTTTTCGTATGGTTCAGACGTGGTCACGAACACCAGCTGGTTGGCTGGGGGGGGCGGTACATGAACGCAGGCCCCGACGTAGGGCACTAAAATGAAGGCTTTAACGCCCGTACCTGAATAGTCGATCGGTACGATGAACCCAGGAAGGCTGACGACCTGACCGTTCCAATCCCGACGCACGCCACTTGAACGGGGTTGTTCAGCGATAAGTGTGTCTGTTTCGTCGTGGCCAAATAAGCCTTGGACGGACGGTGGAAGTGGGGTTTCCCCTTCCGGAACGAGATCACGCCATTCCAAGTTGATAATATCACCGGCGAGAACATTGCTGGGTAGGCCCGCCAAGACGGTCATTCCGATGACAAGCGAACGCCGGTTTGGTCGCAGAACTACCAAACGTAGATTTCCATGAATTCCGCTTCCAAAACATAACCTGTTTCGGCGACCTCGGTTGTTTGGATGTCATGTTGCATACGGCCTGTTACCCAGACCGCGTCCCACAAGTTGT
Organism: uncultured Octadecabacter sp.; assembly: GCA_937969445.1. Taxonomy (GTDB): domain Bacteria; phylum Pseudomonadota; class Alphaproteobacteria; order Rhodobacterales; family Rhodobacteraceae; genus Octadecabacter. The sequence continues at coordinate 2,993 of CALBVZ010000098.1, forward strand.
CAGAAGGCCACGGTGTAATTGTGTTCACGAAAACCAACTGATTAGGCGGAGGAGGGGGCGTGTGAAGGCAGGCACCGACGTAGGGCACCAGAACGAAACTGGTTACGCCCGTGCTTGCGTACTCAATCGGGAGTATATAGCCGGGCATCTTGATATATGCCCCATCAAGGGCGGGGTTTAGTTTGGTGGCATTCCCATCAAACTCAGGCAACCATAGGTCATTGCGTTCATCCATCACGCCTTCGCCGATGATTTCCGAATAAGGAACACCTGGTGGGATCAAGTCGTCCCATGTGATTTCCGTCGCACGATTGGCGAGCGCGGCCTTCGGCAATGCGGCACTTGCTGCGGACAGCGCCATCAATTTGCGGCGTGATATGGACATTAACGGGCTCCTGCGGCGTTAAATTCGTACCATCATACCATCGGCAACGGACATTCGGTAAGCCCTGATTGCTGGAATCATGCTCACAATTGCGCCAGCAAGGATAACCGAGAGGAGAACCCAGCCCTCGCGCATGCTGGGTGCGGTGATGGGAATCCACAGGCCAAATGCGCTGTCGATTAATGGTTGGGCGACGAGCAAGCCGAGGTAGAGCAGGGCAAGGCCAAGCAGTGCGCCAATGGCGGATATCACGGTGGCTTCCAGCACAAGTAGGCTAAATATTACCCGTGGCCGTGCACCCATCGCCCGAAAGATTGCCATTTCTCTGCGTCGTTCGCTAAGGCTGGAAAAGATGGTCGCCATCATGCCGATCAATGCGGTCACGATCACCATGGCCGAGACGGCGATCAGTGCGGTTTCCGCGATCCCGACGATCTGCCAAAGTTCCTGAAGCGCGATACCGGGTAGAATGGCGAGTAGCGGTTCTTGGGCGTATTCATTGATGCTGCGTTGCAGTCCGAACACCTGCAGGCGGCCTTTGACACCGACTAGGGCTGCCGTGATTGCTTGTGGTTGTAGATCCAACTGGCGGATCACATCCGCGGGTGTCGATTGGCCGGGGATTTGTGCACCGCTTTGCCAATCAACGTGGATCGCCTCGATCGCCTCAAGGCTGACAATGACCGTGCGATCGACAGGCGTGCCGGTTTTCTCCAAAATCCCCGAAACGCGAAACGGCTGGTCTTTGTGTTCGGAAAACGAGGCCAACCCGTGTGCGACAACAATCGGGTCGCCTATGGAATAGCCCAGTGTTTCGGCGACATCGGACCCAATCGTTGCATCAAACAGATCATCCATGAGCACGCCGTCGTGCACCGTAAGCGATTGGCCAGAGCGATACTTGTACCGCTCGAAAAACGCTGTGGTTGTTCCCATGACGCGGAATTGGCGGTGGCTGTCACCCAATGAAATCGGCACGATCCAATCAACAGCATCGTTTTCGGCAATGTCTTGATAGCTTTCCCACGTCATATTGTTGGTCGCATTTCCGATGCGAAATACGGAATACAATAGCAACTGAACTGATCCAGATCGTGCGCCGACAATCAGGTCCGTTCCCGAAATTGTATCGGCAAAACTGGCCTTGGCCCCCGTGCGCACCTTTTCAACACCCAAGAACAACATGACCGATAGGGCGATCGCCAAAATGGTCATCGCGACGGTCAAGCCGCGTGCCAACAGCGATGCAAAGGCCAGACGCAGGATCATGGCGCGTTCCTGTCTGTGTGTGCGATGTCATCCATATGAATAACCCGGTCAAACTGATTTGAAAGCCGTGCGTCGTGGCTGACCATCAACACAGTTGAGCGGTGCGCACGAGATTGGGAGAACAGCAATTCAAGAAACGCAGATTGTGTTGATGCGTCCAACGATGATGTGGGTTCATCTGCAATAATCAGGGGCGGTGCGCCGATCAAAGCGCGTGCTGCGGCCACGCGTTGTTGCTGGCCCACACTTAGCTTGCCTGCTTGTTCGTTCATGATGTTGTCGGGCAATCCCAACGTGCGGCACAGCGCGTCTGCTTCGGTTTCGGGGGCGGACACCCGTGCGGCGCGGTCGGGTGCAAACCGGAGCGGCAGCAAAATGTTGTCGCGCACGTTGGCAAAGGGCAACAGATTGAATTGTTGGAAAATCAGGCCAATTTGCTCGGCGCGAAAACGGTCACGTTTGCCGGCAGACAAGGACGCGATGTCCGTGCCCGCAACCGCCACCTTGCCGCTTTGTGCAGTGATTGTTCCACAAATCAGCGACAGCAGGGTCGATTTTCCGGATCCGCTTTCGCCCAACAACAACACCGTTTCATCAGCCGCCAATTTCAGTTCAGGCACCGATAACTCAAACGGTGCCCGCCCCGGCCAGCGAAACTGGACGTCCTTTAATTCAAGGGTGGGGGCGGTTGTTGGCAACGCTCACTCCGATTAGTTTAGATCGCTAAGGTCCAACATTGGGGAGTCGCGTTCAACCTCAAATGCGGTGGCGCCTGCGTTTGATACAATCTGTACTTCAACTTCCAGAGCATTCGGGAAGGCCGCGAAGTAAGCGAACGAAATTTCGCGTAGGGCCGAACTGTCGCCGCATTCCAATAGGTATTCCGCGTGGAATTCCGTGTGGGACCCTGCGTCGGCTTCATCTGTGTGATCATCGTGGTCGTGTTCATCGTGGTCGTGTTCATCATGATCGTCTTCGCCGTGGTCGTCGTGTCCGTGATCATCATGGCTGTCTTCGCTTTCCAGTTCCGCATGCGCTTCAACAACGGTGCATTCAGCGGCGTCCGGCGTGCCAAACAGCTCAAGTGGCTGGGCCAGAACCGCTAATGCAGCGTCGACCTTGGCAACATCTTCTGCGCTTTCAGCGATGTATTCAAAACCAACAATGTCAGCACCAGGGGCGTGCAGTTGCATTGCGATTTGTGATCCTTCGATTGCGATATCAAGCTGGCCAACACCATGTTCGTGGCTGTCCAGCTCGCGTGTTTGTTGCGCAAATGCTGGTGTGGCAATGAGTGTTGTCAGGGCAAGGAGGGATAGAGTTTTCATTGAGAGTTCCTAGTCAAAAAGGGAAAAATTAGGGAGAACATTCGTCACAAAGCCCGTGCATCTCAACGATATGGCGCGTGGGTGTGAATTTCGATTTGTTTGAGATCGAGGATAGCTCAGCCAGCAAGGGCGAGCTGTCGTGCTCTTCGACGGTTCCACAATCTTCGCAGATAGCGAGGACAGGAACCGCAGAATGGTGGTCGCATCGACACGGCACGAATGACTTTGTGGACTCAAGTTTGTGCGCGCGACCCTGATCGGTAAGGGCGGCGAGTGCGCGGTAGATTGTTGGGGCCGCAAGATCAGGTTCGTCGCGCTTTAGGCGATCCAAAATGGCATAGGCTGTCATGGGTTTGTCTTGATTGTTCAGGATGTTCAGAACGTCAGACTGGCGAACGGCTGCTTGTTTGCGCATTTGATCAATCTCCATCGGTGTTCTTAGTTTGTTATTTTATAAAGTAACAAGTCGCAATGTTTGAAATTTATACGCCGCCGTTGACAGCAGGTTTACCAATTGACAGGCGATGCTTCATTGCTTTCATCCCACGACTTGTCTTGGAACAATCATCTTGTGGCGGATGGTAGCGAGTAACGCAAACGAAGCTAAGACGGCATTCTAGAAAAGAAAACGGCCCCGTAGAAAACTGCGGGGCCGTTTGCATTAATCTTGATGCTGCTCGTCTAGATGAACGGCACCAAGTTCGAAATCCAATGCCATACGACAGAGAGGTCTGCCGATGGAAGCCAGAGCGAAACTGCAGGCACATAGGTGACAAGGATCAACGCTCCGAAAATAGCCAAATAGAACGGCCAGATCGACTTGAGCGCTTCCTCGATCTTGATCTTCCCGACAGCGCACCCAACGAACAGACAGGTTCCGACAGGCGGAGTACACAGGCCCAAACCAAGGTTCATCAGCATCATGATGCCGAACTGGGTTGGATCCATCCCAAGGCCCTTGGCAATCGGAAGAAAGATCGGAGTACAGATTAGGATCAGCGCTGCCATGTCCATGATCATGCCAAGGATCAACAGGATTATGTTGATCATCAGAAGGATCAGGATCGGGTTGTCGGAAACCGTAACGAGCGCATTACTCAGGCGTTCTGGCACTTGGTAGAGTGCGAGGAGGTAAGCGAACGAGCTTGCGAAGGCGATGAGGATCATCACCATCGAGGTCGTGCGCACCGTTCCGGTAATTGCAGCCTTGAAGGAGTCCCAAGTAAGGCTGCGGTAGAAGAATGTCGTGAGCAAGATCGCGTAGATCGCACCGAATGCACCGGACTCAGTCACCGTGAAGACACCGGAAAGTGTGCCGCCAACGATGATAACAGCTGTCATGAAGCCCGGGATGGCGTCACCGGCACTGCGGCCCACTTCTCTCCAGCCGGGGAAGGGCTCGGAGGGGTAGTTGTGCTTTACCGACAATGCGTAAGCCGCGATTGCAAGGCTGACGCACATGATTATGCCAGGGATAACCCCTGCGAGAAACAGTTTGGATACGGAGATACCGCCACCAGCTGCCACAGCGAAGATGATCATATTGTGGCTCGGTGGAATGACGATGCCAGCGATGGATGACGTCACGGTGACGTTCACCGCGAAGTCAGGGCGATAGCCGCGTTCTTTCATTACTGGCACGAGGATCGAACCCAGCGCAGAAATGTCAGCAACCGCTGAACCAGAGATCCCACCAAACAACATAGATGAGAAAATGTTCACCATCGCTAGGCCACCTTTGAGGTGCCCAACAAGCGCTGAGGCGAGTTTCACAAGCCGAACCGCAATGCCGCCGTGAAGCATGATCTCACCGGCGAGAACGAAGAACGGAATGGCGAGAAGGGAGAAAACGGAAACACCAGCTGTCGCGCGCTGGAACGTGATGAGCATCGGGAAGCCTTCATACCAGAAGGCCGACGCTGCAGCGATACCCATCGCAAAGGCGACAGGCATACCGATTACGACGCCAACGCCAAAGACGAGCATAAGAATTGTAAGGCCCATATCAGATCTCCTGCCCGGAATTGTCGATTTTGGCTTCGGTATTGGCTTCTGGGTCTGGAAGCCAATCGGAATATGAAAGAATACGGATGATGCCACGTGAGCCCGCGTGAAGAACGATCAGAGCGCCACAAATGGTGATTGCCATCGTGCGGAAGCTTTCAGGAACGTCCAGCATCGGAATTAGGGAGTCCCATCCAAATGCCATCAATTGCGTACCAGCTAAGAACATGATGGCACCAAAGGCGGCGAGCATGAAATCGATGATGATAATGACAGTTTTCTGAAGGTGGATCGGGGTAACATCGCGAAACAGCGTCACGCCAAGGTGGGTATCGTCACGAACCCCAGCGGCGGCGCCAAGAAAGGCGATATAACAAATTAGCATCAGCGCCAGTTGTTCGACCCATGTCGGAGTCACGTTCAGAACGTAGCGGCCAAAGACGAGCCAGCCAAATGTAACGATCAAGACAACGAGGGCGATTGATGCGGTGAAAATACTGGCCCATTGGACCCCTGCTAGTACGATTTCACACCGTTCAATAATAGTTTTCCGACCACTCATATTTGCCCCTCGTAGATATTGTTGGTGGATTGCAAAACGGCCCATGCCACATAGGTGCACGGGCCGTCTGCTAAAGCAAAGTTGCTTAGCCGCCGCTGCGGATCAGGTTAACCAGATCAGTAAGGTCAGGGTTCGCTTCGAGGAAGCCGTCGTAAACTGGAGCCATTGCGTCCTGGAACGGGCCTTTGTCTGCGATTGTGTTTACGACTGTGCCGCCTGCTTCAACGATTTCCATGGAAGCCGCTTCACGAGCCTGCCACAATTCGCGCTGCAATGTTGCAGAGTTCGCGCCAGCTTCTTTCAGGATTGTCTGCTGCTCTTCTGTCAGACCGTCGAATGTGATCTTGGACATGCAAAGACACTCAGGAATGATCAGGTGCTCAGTCAGGGAGTAGAAGGAAGCAACTTCGTAGTGGGACGTTGACTCGTAGGATGGTGGGTTGTTTTCCGCACCGTCAACAACGCCAGTCTGGATAGACTGATACACTTCGGCGAATGCCATTGGTGTCGCGTTGCCGTCCATGGATTCAACCATCTGAACGAACAGATCGTTGGACATGACGCGGATCTTCAGACCTTCAACATCAGCTGGTGTGTTGATCGGACGTACAGAGTTATAGAAAGAACGAGCACCAGCATCGTACCAACCGAGTGGCTCAACACCACGTGCACGCATGCCTTCGGAAATTGCTTCACCGACGTCACCGTCCATCATTTCATACATCGCTGGGATGGAAGGGAAAATGAATGGCAGGGAAACAACGTTGGCTTCTGGAACGGATGTACCAAATGGGCCAAGGCTGAATTCACCGAAATCGATTACGCCGAGGCGCAGCTGTTCAATCGCGTCAGGCTGGCTGCCCAGTGTACCGCCGTGGAACATCTGCAGGCTGATCTCACCGCCGGTTTTCTCTTCGAGAAGCTCGGCGAATTTGTCCATCGCAACCGTGTTCGGATAGCCGTCAACGTGGATGTTCCAGCCGCGCCAGTTGTCGGCGATGGCGGCCGTTCCGACCAGCGCTGCTGCGGCAACCGCGCCGACCAGCAGGGATGAGAATTTGTGATACATTTTGTCCTCCGTTGGATCATGAACTTGTGTTCATCTTGGTCTTCCAAGGCTCCGGCGGCCGCATGGCCACCGAGTCCTCCCTCGATTCCACAAACAGAATACTAGTGTCCTAGTATTGTCAACTGGTACAAGCAGCGATAAGGTGATCAGGCCAGACATGACTTTGCACACAGGCAAAGTTCCCGCTAAACGGAGAGAAACAAAGTAGGCCCGTTGTGCAAAACAATCTCAGTATCATAGAGCGCCGCACGACTGCGGATGATGTGTTTGACCATCTGTATGAAGAGATCGTGTCGCTGAAACTGCTGCCGCGCGCCAAACTGTCCGAGGCTGAAGTGGGCCGCCGTTTCGGCGTGTCGCGCCAACCGGTGCGTGAGGCGTTTACCCGTCTGGAAAACCTCGACTTGCTGCTGGTGCGTCCGCAAAAGGCGACCGAGGTGCGCCCGTTTTCAATCGAACGAATCGCCAACGCGCGGTTCATCCGTCTTGCAGTCGAGCTTGAAGTGATCCGCCACGCCAGTGCCGTCTGGGATGTGCGGTGCGCCGCCGCGTTGCAGCGCGTTCTGGACCGGCAGCAGGCGGCTTTGGACGCGGGAAAACTGGATGAGTTCCACGCGCTGGACTACGACTTTCACAAGCTGATCTGCGAATTTGGCGGCTACCCCCTGGCGGCGGAGACGATCAAGCTGACCAAGCAAAAGATCGACCGTCTGTGCATGCTTAGCCTGCGTAACCAAAGTGAGGGCGACTCGGTCTTTGCGGATCATTGCGAGCTTGCGGACGCCTTGTCCCGCAACTGCGAAGAGGACGCCGTCAATGTCACGCGCCGCCATCTGAGCCGTCTTGATGACACGATCAGCGAGATCCACCGCTCACATTCTGCATATTTCGAGGCGTGAGCGCGGGTATGCCCGGTCAGCGCTTGGCGCTCGGGGCGACAAGATTCGCGGATGACGTGCAAAGGGACAAGTGATGACCAAAACAATCCTCGTGATCGGCACCTACGACACCAAAGATGAAGAGCTGCACTATATCTGCGAGCGCATCATCGCGCAGGGCGGCAAGGTTTTGTCGATGGATGTCAGTGTGTTGGGTGATCCGTCCGCGCCCACCGATATCTCGAAACATCAGGTGGCCGAAGCTGCGGGATCGTCCATTCAGGCGGCCATCGACAGCGGGGATGAAAACACCGCCATGCAGATCATGGCGCGCGGTGCTTCTGCCCTGACGGCGCAGCTTTATGCGGATGGCAAGGTGGACGGGATGCTGGCGCTGGGTGGCACGATGGGCACCGATCTGGCGCTGGATTGCGCGCAGGCCTTGCCGATGGGGTTGCCGAAATACGTGGTCTCGACCGTGTCCTTCTCTCCGATCATCCCGGCAGATCGGCTAAGCCCGGATATTCAGATGATCCTTTGGGCGGGCGGTCTGTATGGCCTGAACTCGGTCTGCAAATCGTCGTTGTCGCAGGCGGCGGGGGCTGTGCTGGGGGCCGCCAACGCGGTCGAGCCGCCGAAATCCGATCGCCCCGTGATCGGTATGATGAGCCTTGGCTCGTCCTGCCTGAAGTACATGAAACTGCTGCGCGACCCGTTGCAGGATCGTGGGTTCGAGGTTGCGGTGTTCCACGCCACCGGCATGGGCGGGATGGCCTTCGAAGCGCTGGCGCGGCAAGGGTATTTCGCCGCGGTGATGGACTTTGCCCTGCCCGAGATCAGCAACCTGATGGTCGGCTCGGTCATCAACGCAGGGCCCGACCGGCTGACCAATGCGGGCGCGGCGGGCATCCCGCAGATCGTATCGCCGGGTTGCGCCGACCTGATCGACTTTGCCGGGTGGCAGGACATCCCGGACACCTACGCGGACCGCCCGTTTCACGAACACAACCGGCTGATCAAATCCTCGGGCCTGTCGCCCGATGAGCGCCGCTCAATGGTCCGTGACATGGCCGTCCGACTGGCCGGTGCCAAAGGTCCGGTGCACGTCCTGATGCCCACCCACGGGGTCGAGGAATGGGACAAACCCGGTGAGCCTGCGCACGACCCGGATGGCCTGGCCGCGATGGTCGACGAGATGCCCCGCGCGATCACCGCGCCTGCGCAGCTGACCATGCTTGAGTGTCACATCAACGATCAGGCGTTTGCCGATGCGGCGTTGGCCGTTCTGGATGGGTGGATCGCGGACGGAACCGTCAAAACGAACTGAACCCGCGTGCCACAAAGCGAACGGCGCAGGCGGCCAAAGCGCCCGTCTGCGCCCAAACTTTTGACCCTCAACAAGACGTGTCGCCACGGGTCAGGCGCAACAATTCCTTTAGCTGCAATTCCATCAACTCGAGCCTGCCAAGGGACGTGTCTT
>CALBVZ010000099.1 GCA_937969445.1 uncultured Octadecabacter sp.
TGATTGGCGATGATAAATGTTGGAACGGAATTGATGCCCATGTCGCGCGAATGTTGATCGCGCTTTTGCATGTCATCAAGGTCCGCATCAGACGCGAGGAGTTTGGACACAACGCCTGCATCCATTTCACAGCTGTCCGCAATGTCTGCGAGAACCTCAACATCGCCGATGTCACGGGCATCGCGGAAATAGGCTTCAAACAGGCGTTGCACCACGAAGGATTGGCGCTGCTCAATGCCGGCCCAATGAATAAGACGATGGGCGTTGATCGTATTTGGCGTGCGTTGCATGCCTTCAAAGTCGATCTTTAGGCCTGCGGCTTCAGCAGCCTGAACAACGGGTGCATAGGCGCGAACGGCGCCGTCTTTGCCGCCAAACTTACCTTCAAGATATTCACGGCGACCCATGCCTTCAGGGGGCATCGTCGGGTTCAGCTGAAACGGATGCCATTCAATCGTGAACGGATGGTCGGGGATCTGTTCCAGCGCGCGATCAAGATTGGTTTTGCCGATATAACACCACGGGCAAATCGGGTCGGACATAATATCAAGTTTGACCATTTTCGGTCTCCCATTGCGACCTGAGCGCACGGCGCAGGAGTTTGTTGTTGGCACCACGTGGCAAGGCGTCCTTGCGGATATAGAGGCGCGGGGTTTTGTAACGGGCAAGGTGTTTGGTGCAATGCGCCGACAGTTCATCTTCCTCTATCACATCCGTGCTGGTGTAAAAGGCGGCAATGACTGTGACATCTTTTTTGATCGGCAAAGCAACGGCGGCGGCTTCGTTTACATCTGGGTGCAGCGAAAGGGCTGTTTCAACTTCGATTGGGGACACACGGTAGCCACCAGCGTTCATCATGTCATCCACGCGCCCGTCATACCCAATTGCGCCCGAGGGGAGACGATGGCCGACATCTCCCGTCAAAAACCAATCACCACAAAAACGGGTTGCGGTTTCATCGGGCGCATCAAAGTACCCCAACATAAGGCCGGTGTCGGATTTATGTACCGCGATTTGTCCATGATCAGTTGATGTTGCGTCGTTGGACAGCAAGGCGATGCGGCGACCGGGTTGGGGGAACCCTAATGTTCCAGCGTTGGCTGGTTTGGTTGGACTGCCTGAAATGAACGTGGAACACTCCGACATGCCATAGGCCTCATAGATGGGGGTTCCTGTAGCAGTTGTCCAAGCTTCACGCGTGGCATCAGGGAGCTTTTCACCCGCGGACAACCCGTGCCGTAGGGATTTGATCTGTGGAATTGGTGACTTTAAGAGTTGCCGGTAAACACCTGGGGCCGCAGCAAAAATAGTTGCTTCGTGTGTGTGTATCAAAGCGGGAAGTGCTTGGGCCGGCGTGCCGGCTTCGGGGATCAATGCCGTGGCACCCAGCGTCCAAGGGTCCATCAGGCCGGTGCCTAGGGTATAGGTCCAATTGAAAGCACCTGCATGCAGGACGCGGTCCGCTTGCGTTAGCCCGTACCAACCGTCATGCATCATCCGGCGCGCCCAGATCGCGCGATGTGCGTGGACAACCCCACGCGGCGTGCCTGAGGTTCCAGAGGTGTAGATGATATATGCGGCGCGGTTGGGATCATTCGTTACGTAATTTGCATGAGGGAGCGTGTAAAAGCTTTCCAAAGTCGCCGTATCGATAACGGGGGCTGCATGGTCGGGCAGCGCGATACCGTCGCCCGCAATGATCGCTTTGGGCTGCAAACCCATTGCCATAGCCGTGATTTCTGCCACCGTAAGCTGGGATGACGTCGGCACTGGGATCAGGTCCACTGCGATGCAGGCCAAAAACGCGATTGGGAAATCCGGCGTATTCCCAAGGCGTAGCAAGACACGGTCGCCTGCGATCAAACCGCTGTTTAACAGACCTGTGGCGGCTCCGCGAATTGCAGCTTCAATTTGTCCATAGGTCCAGTTTTGGCTGGTGTTGTGCCCTAGGATTGATAACGCTGTTTTATTGGGGTCATCGCCCGCGCGAGCCAACACATGTGCGGCCATATTGAACGGCGATGGAACAGGATCACGGGTCATGTTCCAAGCGGTATCGTATAGGCGTAGTCAGGCGCAAGTGTTCTGAAAAGGACTTAAGCTGCGTCGGAAAGCGTTATTCGTTCAGCGCTATAAGCAAGCCAGTCATCCAGCGCTTGGGCGGCTTCTGTGATGGTCAAATCGTGGGTTTCAGCGAGGTACAGGTTCATCTTGGCGCGATTGCCGCGAAAACGGGCCAATGCGTTGTGGTCAAGGTGTCGAAAACGGGTGCAAAGCTGCTCAAGCAGTTCTGGCCAATTGGCAAGGGCAAGGGTCCAAGACATGACGTTCCTTTCAATGACGCAAAGGGTTGGCATCATCAAAGCGCGTCAAAGTTGAAACTTCGTTAAGGTTGTTTCGGCGTCTCGTCAGAGAACAGCAAACGGATCATTGGCAGCGCGATCGCAAGGCCAATGAACTGTGCGACGATAAAGGCAACAACATGCGCTGGGTTTATGCCCGCGAAAGTATCCGTAAACGCCCGCGCAATTGTGACGGCAGGGTTGGCAAAACTGGTAGAGGACGTGAACCAATACGCTCCTGTAATATAGATCGCCACGAGGGTCGGTACTGTGTCAGGACGGCTGCGCAATCCGCCAAAGATAACCAGCAAGAGACCGAAGGTCGCAAAGATTTCAGATGCCCATTGGTTCACCCCAGAACGCGCGGTGC
>CALBVZ010000100.1 GCA_937969445.1 uncultured Octadecabacter sp.
TCTTATGGAGCAAAGGCTTGGAGGCGAATTTGAAGCCTATTATTTTCTCACTTTTTTTGGCCTGTGTGCCAGGTGGCTTGCCTGCGCAGCCACTTTACCCAAATTCAGTCGCATCCAACAATCTTGATTTCATCCTAGCAAGTGACCCCGGTGCGTGTTGGTCGCTTGCTGAAAACGGAGGTGGGCGAACAGAGATGTATGACCCGCGACGAGACACGCTTTTTGTCGACGACGCACTTCATTTCGACGTGACCTTTACGGATCAGAAAATCCGGATCAACGTCCATCCCGATGTTAAAGGTCCGGAACAACGCGCGATGGAGGCCGCGGCTTCTGTCTCCAGATTACCGCTCCAGATGAGGAATGAGTTGAGATATATCAATATCCTAGACGGTGATGGAGCTGCATGGGAAGAAGCGTTGGGTGGGTTCTTCACCCTTTATGATGAGTTAATGGAACGTCGTATGGCGGAACATGATCTGGACGAAACCGTATTTCACGAGAGTGCGCACGTCGCGTTGGACCCGTTGCTCTCAAATGATCCCGATTGGCAGTCAAATCAAAACGCGGACGGCACATTCATCACACAATATGCAGCCGAAAAACCAGACCAAGAAGACATTGCGGAAAGCGCATTGTTCGTTTGGACAATGCTTCACTATCCAAGTCGGCTACCAGCGGATGTGGAGGCGGCCGTTCGCGACATAATGCCGAACCGTTTGGAATATCTAGGTAACATGTTGGAGGACTACCTGCCGCCTTCTTGCGCGTCTTGAACATTCTGCGGTTCTGTCAAGGCGGACCTTAGCGCAAGAGCCACTAAAGACCACTTCGTTTCGCAAAGCGCACGACGGTGCGATGCGCAGGGGCGGTGGTATACGGGCATGAATTGGAACGCTCGTTGACGTAGCACACGAAGGTGCTAAACGGACAGTTCGCATAAGGAAAGAACCATGAACCTGTTTGCCGATATTCGCGCGCTTGTAATCGACTGTTTGACCGACCTGACCGCTGATGGCGTTTTGCCTGCTGGGTTGACCTTTGACAACGTGGCCGTTGAGCCGCCACGAGACGCTGCGCATGGCGATATGGCGACGAACGCGGCGATGGTTTTGGCCAAGCCTGCGGGTGCCAAGCCACGCGATATTGCAGATGCGTTGGCGGCGAAGCTGGCAAACGATGACCGGATCGTAAGCGCAGACGTCGCAGGGCCGGGGTTCTTGAACCTGCGCCTGAACGACGATGTTTGGGCTAATGTTGTGCGGTCTGCCCTGACGGATGCGAATTTCGGCAAGTCCGCATTGGGCGCAAATAAAAAGATTAACGTTGAGTACGTCAGCGCGAACCCGACAGGACCGCTGCATGTTGGCCACACCCGTGGTGCAGTATTTGGCGACGCTTTGGCGTCCCTGTTGGATTACGCGGGCTACGATGTGACGCGGGAATACTACATCAACGACGGCGGTGCGCAGGTCGATGTTTTGGCGCGTTCTGTCTACTTGCGCTACCTTGAGGCGCACGGCCAAGAGGTCACGTTTGAGGATGGAACTTACCCCGGTGATTACCTGATCGCGGCGGGCGAGGCGCTTAAGGCGAAGGTGGGCGATGCCTACGTCGGCAAGGGCGAAGAGGTCTGGCTGGCGGATGTGCGGGAATTCGGCACCGAGGCCATGATGGACATGATCCGCGATGATTTGGCGTCGATTGGCGTGAAGATGGACGTGTTCTATTCCGAAAAATCGCTTTACGGCACGGGTCGGATTGAAGCGGCAATTGCGGACCTTGATGAAAAGGGCCTGATCTATCGCGGCACGCTTGAGCCACCGAAAGGCAAGCTTCCAGAAGACTGGGAAGCGCGCGAACAGACGCTGTTCAAGTCCACTGAATTTGGCGATGATGTTGATCGCCCGATCCAGAAGTCTGACGGGGCATGGACCTATTTTGCACCAGACATCGCCTATCATTTTGATAAGGTTTCCAGAGGCTTCGATGAGCTAATTGATGTGTTTGGTGCAGACCATGGCGGCTACGTTAAGCGGATGAAGGCGGCTGTTGCGGCATTGTCTGGCAATGCAGTTCCGCTTGATATCAAGCTCACGCAATTGGTGAAGCTCTTCAAGAATGGTGAGCCGTTCAAGATGTCCAAACGGGCAGGCACGTTTATCATGTTGCGCGATCTGGTTGAGCAGGTTGGCGCGGATGTGACGCGGTTCCATATGCTGACGCGCAAGAACGACGCGCCGCTTGATTTTGATTTCGATAAGGTCACAGAGCAGTCCAAAGACAACCCTGTATTTTACGTCCAGTACGCGTCTGCGCGGATCCACTCGGTCCTCCGTAAAGCGGGTGAGGCGGGGATTGATGTCTCTGATCTGGCAAATGCGGATCTGTCGCTGGCAACTCACGAGGCTGAACTTGCCATGGCGGCCAAGCTCGCGGAATGGCCGCGTTTGGTTGAGATCGCGGCGAAGGGCCATGAACCGCACCGCATTGCGTTCTACCTCTATGATCTCGCATCAGAACTGCACGGTCTGTGGAATCGCGGCAATGACGATACGTCTTTGCGATTCCTGCAAGAAGACAACATCCCAGCATCACAGGCGAAAATCGCCCTGATCAAGTCCGTAAGCGTTGTAATTTCTCACGGTTTGGGTATCTTGGGTGTAACTCCAGCGGAAGAGATGCGCTAAAGCGCACGTGGCATTTGTCAAAAGCTGGGGCCAAGAGGCGTTAAAAAGGTGGCGGGGTAAACTCCGTCCAGTGAGGCAGACACATGGCAGATTTTACGGCAGGCCCTAATGGGGGCAATGCAGGGATTCCCGCAGGTAAATACGTAAACGTAGCGGCGGCGGCCATTTCGGTGGCGCTGATCGGCGGCGTTGGCATCTGGGGTTACAAGCTTTTGATGCGCGATGTCACGGGCGTTCCGGTTGTGCGCGCACTCAGCGGTGAAATGCGTGTCGCACCGGAAAACCCCGGTGGTGAGATTGCCAATCATGTTGGATTGTCCGTCAATTCCGTTCCGGCCATTGGCGGCGCGGCGGAACCTGAAGACCGTCTGGTTCTCGCACCAAGTAATGTGTCCTTGCAGGCTGAAGATATGGAAGTGACGCCAACTGCGGAAGCGGTTGAAGTTGTTGCAGTTGAAGAGGCACCGCAAGACCGTTTGGGTCAGGCGATCGAGGCGTCTTTGCCGATTGATGAAACACTTGAAGAAGAAACAGTGGCCGCCACTGAACAGGTGGCTGCGCTTGCAACGCCTGTTGACCCATCAACCCCGCTGACGGCGGCGGATGTGCTTGCACTGGCTGACCAGATCGCAGCGGGTGCAGCCCCGATGACGGACCTTGCCGAGGGCGAAACTGCGCCCATCGAAGTCGCCGTAAACGGTGTGACAGTGAACCCAGATTTGATCCCTGATGCGGTGCCTGGTGTGCGCCGCTCACCGCGGCCTGTGCATCGCCCCGCAAACCGTCCTGTGGTTGCAGCGGTTGTTCCTGCCGCGGCAACAACCACCAGCGTTGCAACACCTATTACAGGTGAAGTGACAACGGCGACCATTCCAGTTGGCACCAAATTGGTGCAGCTCGGCGCGTTTGACAGCGCGGATATTGCGGCAACCGAATGGGTGCGCATGACTGCACGTTTCCCTGATTTCTTTGCAGGAAAAGAACAGGTTATCCAACAGGCGAACTCTGGTGGGCGGACGTTCTTTAGACTTCGCGCCACGGGCTTTAGCGACCTGAGCGATGCGCGTCGTTTCTGTGCGGCGATGTCTGCCGAAGGTGCGGCCTGTATTCCGGTTGTGGTGCGTTAAATGAAATACGGTGCTGCGATCTTTGGGCCGGAAGGCCCGGAGATTACAGATTGGGAACGCGCCTATTTTCGCGAGTATGCCCCGTTCGGGTTTATCCTGTTTGCGCGCAACGTGGAAAACCCTGATCAGTTAAAACGGCTGACGGATGACTTGCGCGAAGCGGCGGGTCATGACGCGGTTATTACAGTGGACCAAGAGGGCGGGCGCGTGCAGCGCTTGCGCTCCCCACATTGGCGCCAATGGTTGCCGCCGCTTGATCAGATGGAGATTGCCTCCGATCCAATGCGGGCCATGTGGATACGGTACCGTTTGATTTCACATGAGTTGCGCGAGGTTGGCATTGATAGCAACTGCGCACCTTGCGCCGATATCACCGCACGCCTGACGCACCCGTTTTTGCGCAATCGCTGTTATGGCGGCGATGTTGAAACGGTGATGGACGCCAGCCGAATGGTGGCAGATGCGCACCTGCAAGGTGGCGTGCTGCCCGTTGTTAAACATATTCCCGGTCATGGGCGAGCAACGGTTGATAGCCACAAAGACCTACCCACCGTCACGGCCAGCCGCGCTGATTTGGAACGCGAGGATTTCGCGCCGTTTAAGGCCTTGGGTGACATGCCACTGGGCATGACGGCGCATATTGTGTTTGAGGATATCGACGACAGCGCACCAGCCACGACAAGCCGTATGATGATGGATGTCATTCGAAATGACATTGGTTTTAATGGCTTACTGATGACGGATGACATCGGAATGGAAGCGCTGTCTGGTGATGTTAGCCAGCGCAGCCGCGCATCCATAGCCGCTGGATGTGATGTGATCTTGCATTGTTGCGGTGACGCGGCCGAGATCGTGCAAGTCGGCGAAGCGGCAGGGCAAATGACGGATGCCGCACAAGCCCGCGCAGAGGCGGCCCTTGCGATGCGCAAAACACCCGCGCCCGTTGACATTACCGCCTTGTCAGAGGAATTTGACGACCTACTGAATTAAACATTCAATGTGGATGTACGGGGCGCGTGGGAACGGGCCTGATGTAAGGGGTTTCATGTCCGACGCGACCATCTTTTCAACCGACGTAAACGAGCGCCTCGCGGCAGAAGCGTTGATCGTTGACGTGGATGGGTTTGAAGGGCCGCTCGATCTGTTGCTGACACTCTCGCGCACGCAAAAGGTTGATTTGCGCCAGATTTCTGTACTGGCGCTGGCGGAACAATACCTCGCGTTTATTCACAAAGCCCGCGATCTGCGTCTTGAATTGGCGGCGGACTATCTGGTGATGGCGGCTTGGTTGGCATTCCTAAAATCCCGTTTGTTGCTGCCACCTGATCCTTCTGAGGAGGGGCCATCGGGTGAAGAACTGGCCGCGCATCTTGCGTTTCAGTTGGAACGGCTGGCGGCGATGCGCGATGCGGCGGCGAAATTGATGGCGCGCGACCAGTTGGGCCGTGATTTCTTTGCCCGTGGCATCACTGAAGACGTCACCCGCACGCGGCGCGTGACCTACACCGCGACATTGCTGGATTTGATGCAGGGCTATGCACGCATTCGCACCAAGGATGAATTCCGCCCCTTCGTGATGGACCGCGAAAAAGTCTTCACCATGGAAGAAGCACTGGGCCGTATGCGTGGGTTGATTGGCTTTGCTGGCGAGTGGACCGATATCTTGTCCTACCTGCCCGAAGGTTGGGAATTGGATCCGGTTAAGCGGCGGTCCGCCACTGCATCGACCTTTGCGGCGTCATTGGAATTGGCCAAAGAAGGCAAAATCGAAATACGTCAGGGCGATGTGTTTGCACCCATTCAGATCAGGAACAAAGAACGATGAGCGAGCAGACCACAGACGCGCCAGAAGCCGAAGCAAACACCGAGGAAACCCTGTTTGAGGCCCCGCCAATGGGCGAGCAGGAACGCATGGTTGAAGCGATTTTGTTTGCAACAGCAGACCCGTGCACGGTTGCTGAACTTGCGGGTCGAATGCCCCATGGGTGTGACCCAGCCGAAGCACTGGTTTACTTGCGCAAGCGTTATGAAGGGCGCGGTGTGTCCTTGGTGAAGGTCGGGGACGCATGGGCGCTGCGAACAGCACCTGACCTTGGATTTTTGATGCAAAAAGAAACGGTTGAGACACGCAAGCTAAGCCGTGCTGCGGTCGAAACATTGGCGATTGTGGCCTATCATCAACCAGTCACCCGCGCTGAAATCGAAGAGATCCGCGGTGTGTCTGTTAGCCGTGGCACGATTGACCAGCTGATCGAATTGGAATGGATCCGCTTTGGCCGTCGCCGTATGACACCGGGCCGTCCTGTGACGTTTGTGGTGACGCAAGATTTCCTTGATCACTTCGGCCTTGAGAACGCACGTGATCTGCCGGGCCTTAAAGAGCTGCGCTCAGCCGGTCTGTTGGAAAGCCGTCCTGCGCCGCTTTTGGGTGAGGGCAGCGATGACGACGGCGATGAGGATGACACCAACCAATCCGAGATGTTTGACGAAAGCTGATCATTTGCCCTCAATTTGCCGGATTTTCGGGGGATACCTTGGGGAACAGGTCCAAAGTACTATATAGTAGGGCAATCGAGCAAAGGACGATCCTATGGAACGCATCTTAAATATGATCTTGCGACGCCTTGTAAATAAGGGCGTTAACTCTGGTATCAAAGCCGCGAGCAACCTTGGAAACAAGAACCGTGAGCAAAGCCCAGAAGAGCGTCAGCTAAACAAACAGGGCCAAGGCGGGACCAAGCAACTGCGTCAGGCGACCCGCATGATGCGCCGTTTTACCAAGTTTTGATACTTGAATTTCTTATGATTTGAAGTGCTTAGATAGCTTCAAGCCTTGCCCTTGGTAGTTTGACTTAATGTCCTGACCATATAGGGCGGCAGGGGTCTGTGACATGTGTTCATAGACCAATCGGCCAACCACTTGGCCATGTTCCAGAACAAACGGCGCTTCGTGGCAGCGTACTTCAAGCACCCCGCGTGAACCTGCGCCGCCTGCGCTGTCCCATCCAAAACCTGGATCAAAGAAGCCCGCGTAATGGACGCGGAATTCGCCGACCATCGCGATGTAGGGGGCCATTTCGGCAGCACAATCAGGCGGAATCGCAATCGCTTCGCGGCTGACGAGGATATAAAACGCACCCGGATCGAGGATGATGTGCCCGTCTTTGGTGCGCACCTCTTCCCAGTATTCCGCCGGATCATAAGCGGCGATTTGGGACAGATCGATAACACCGGTATGGGGTTTTGCGCGATAGCCGACCAGATCACCACTGGTTGGTTTCAGATCAACCGAAAATCCCAAACCATCGGAAATGACGGCCGTTCCGTCCACGATAGGGGTCTTGGCGTGCAGCGCCTTTAGGTCTTCATCATTGATGAAGGTTTTGCCGTTGCGAAAGATGATTTGGTTCAGCATTAAACCCGGTTGCACAAGAACCGAGAAAGACCGCGGGCAAATTTCGACGTAAAGCGGACCAGAATAGCCTTCGGGGACGCGGTCAAACTCAACACCGTTGTCGGTGATGATCCGCGTGAGCAAATCCAGACGCCCTGTTGAGGATTTCGCGCTTGCCGCGGCAGTCATACCTGCGGGCAGGGCGAGGGCTTCCATAAGCGGAACAACATAAACGCAGTTCTTTTCCAGCACCGCACCGCCAGTCAGGTCGATCTCATGCATGGTGAACTGTTCAAGGCGATCCGTTACCGTTTGCCCGTGGCCCGTCAAAAACGAGGCCCGCACACGGTAGGCGCGGGTTCCAAGGCGTAGATCAAGGGACGCGGGCTGCACTTGGCCGTTCTCAAACGGTGTCGTGGCCGTGATCGCCCCACCAGAAATAAGAGTGCTGATTTGATCGTCTGAAAGTACACCGTTGTTCATCACAAACCTTTGATCTTAGATGTAAAAACGCCCACCTGCGCAGGGCGCGGTGGGCGGTTTTTTATGGTCGGGCTAGCAGGACTCGAACCTGCGACCTTCCGTCCCCCAGACGGACGCGCTACCAGGCTGCGCCATAGCCCGACTTGTGGGATGTCATATCGCAAATGCGAGGCAGGGCAAGGCGAAAAACGCACGGACCCGCCTGCCGTTAGCGCAGATTGATGCGGTCGCGCAGAACCTGCATTCGATCAAGTAGGGGCGCGATGGCCTGTGCTTGCGCTGCGATCTTGTCGTGCGGGGCCTTGTGCAACAGATGGAACAAACGCGCAGGGGCTTTGCTGTCAGAATCAGACGGGTCAGCTGGCACGTCGGGCATCTTGGACGGCGCTGTTGGTGTCACGGTTTCTGATACTGCTTCGGCTGCTTCGGCCACGGGTTCCACAGGGTCGGCTTTTGGCGCAAGGTTGAGCGTCAGGGCAGGGCCCGGTGCCTTGGTAAGTGGCACAACATTAGCGATTTCGACCTCGGCCTCTGGAACGGGGTCCGCTTTTACCGGTGCGGCTGCAGGGGCTTGTTCCACGGCGGGCTCTGGGGCGATTTTGGGTTCTTCGGCGGGTTTGGTTTCAACGGGTTCAATCGCTTCAACTTTTGCATCCGCAAGATCGGCATCAGCTTCCAAAACTGAAGCACCAAGGGCCGCGACGTGCTTAACGCCCTGTTCGCGAAGTAGTTTTTGCGCGCCTTTGATGGTCATGCCATCATCGTGCAGCAGCTTCTTAATCCCTGCAAGCAGGTCAACATCTGTCGGGCGATAGTAGCGGCGGCCACCAGCGCGTTTGACAGGTTTCACTTGGTTGAACTTGCTTTCCCAAAACCGAAGCACATGCGCGGGGGTGTCCAGCGCATCAGAAACTTCTGAGATGGTGCGGAAAGCGTCGCGGGATTTGGACATCCCGGCAGCCCTTATTTATTGCCCGCTGCGACGCGGTCTTTCATCAGGTGGCTTGGCCGGAAGCTTAATACGCGGCGGGGCGTGATTGGAACTTCTTCGCCTGTCTTGGGGTTGCGACCAATGCGGGCAGCTTTGTCGCGGATAGAGAATGTTCCAAAGGAGGATATCTTAACGCTGTCACCGCTAGCAAGGGCATCAGACATTTGTGTAAGTACGCTTTCAACGAGGTCGGCGCTTTCGTTACGCGACAGACCTACTTCTTCATGAACTGCGTCTGCTAAATCCATCCGAGTTAATGTCTTATTTGTCATTATATCCCCCTAAGTTCCTGTGAGCTTAGGCCAAGCGTAAAAACAGAGTCAATAACAAGGACTTGTCGGGTGACATTGAGGGCGCGTTATCGCTACCAGCGTAGGACGACTGCGCCCCATGCCAAGCCGCCGCCAATCGCTTCGGTCACAATAAGGTCACCTTGTTTAATCTGGCCGCGCTCAACCCCGACAGACAGGGCGAGGGGGATGGAAGCAGCGGAGGTGTTGCCATGATCCTGAACCGTCACGACAACCTTATCCATGCTTACGCCGAGCTTTTTTGCGGTGCCTTGGATGATGCGAATGTTGGCTTGATGCGGCACGATCCAATCAACGTCGCCGTGTTCCAAGCCAGCCTTAACAAGGGCGGTATCCGCAGTTGATGCAAGTTTTTCAACGGCTTGGCGGAAAAGGGCATTGCCTTGCATTTTCACAAAGCCGGTCTGGTTACTGATCATTCCGCCATCAACGTACAGCATATCGCGGTATCGGCCGTCTGAATTCAGATCGGTTCCCAGAATGCCACGATCGCTTGTTGTACCTTCGGTTTCTTGCGCCTCAAGAATAAGCGCACCCGCGCCATCGCCAAACAAAACACAGGTGCCACGGTCTGTGAAATCCAAGATCCGAGAGAACGTTTCAGCGCCAATAACCAGCACACGTTTTGCTTGGCCGGAAACAATCATTCCGTTGGCATTGGACAATGCGTACACAAATCCGGCGCAGACGGCTTGGATATCGAAGGCGAATCCCTGCGTCATGCCGAGTTTTTGCTGAATCATCGTCGCCGCAGACGGGAAGGTAAGGTCGGGCGTCGAGGTCGCGACGATCACAGCATCAATGTCATCAGGCGCAAGGCCCGCCATCTCAAGCGCATTTTGTGCGGCTTTTGTACCCAGATCAGACGTGAATTCGTCTTTTGCGGCGAAGTGGCGGCGTTCAATACCTGAGCGTGTCTTGATCCACTCGTCCGTCGTGTCGAGTGTTTCTTCGAAATAGGAATTCGGAACGACCCGTTCGGGGAGATAGTGGCCGACGCCACGAACGATTGCGCGAATAGTCATTTGGTTTTCTAGTCCTTTGTCGCGCTGTCGGTTTGGTCATCTTGGGCAAGCACGGCGGCTGATGCAACCCGCGCGGCCAGCTTGTCGGAGAAACCCGAACGCCCGAGCTGCGCTGCAAGTGAAACGGCGGCCGCAACACCTGTCGCATCCGCGCTGCCGTGGCTTTTGATGACGGTCCCGTTGAGGCCGAGGAAAACCCCACCGTTCACACGGCGCGGGTCGATCTTTTTCTTAAGGCGGCTTAGCGATGTCATCGCGAGGAGGGCGGCAATGCGCGAGAACCACGTCGTTTTAAACGCTGCGCGCAGGGATTCGGACACGAAATTCGCGGTCCCTTCACCCGTTTTGAGCGCAATATTGCCGGTAAAGCCGTCTGTGACGACGACATCGACACGCGAACCGGGCAAATCACCGCCTTCAACGAATCCCACATATTCGAAATCACCACGCGGTGCGGCGGTTGAAATCATGTCATGGGCGACCTTCAGTTCGGCGCGGCCTTTGTGGTCTTCTGTACCAACATTGAGCAGGCCAACGCGCGGCTTGGACAGGCCCAACCCGTTGCGGGCGTAAGACGCGCCCATCAAGGCATATGTCAAAAGGTCTTCTTCATCGGCACGAATATCAGCGCCGGCGTCGAGCATGACATTAAAACCAGCCTTATTTCGGGACGGCCACAGGCAGGCGATGGCAGGGCGGTTCACGCCCTCGGCTTTGCGCAGGCGGATCATGGAAACAGCCATTAGCGCGCCGGTATTTCCGCACGACACACAAACGGATGCCTCTTTGTTGCGCACGGAATCAATGGCGGACCACATGGATGTGGACTTGCCGTGACGCATGACGTGGCTTGGTTTATCCGTCATGGTGACGACGTCAGGGGCGTCAACGATTGTAACAGAATTTCCGATTTTGCGTTTGGTTACAAGCGGTTCAAGGTCCGCTTTGCGTCCGTGCAACAGGATATGCGTGTCAGGGTTTGCCCCCAAGAAACGCGCAAGACCCGCGACAATTGGCGCGGGTCCTTCGTCGCCGCCCATGGCGTCGACAGAAATAACAAGTGCAGCAGTGGATTGATCAGTCGCGGACATAACTTCCCCTTCTGAGCGACCCTAGTGCTTATGCTGCGTCGTCGTCCAGATCGATTTCATCAGCTTGCGCGATGACTTCACGGTCTGCGTAGTGGCCGCAAGACGGGCAGATGTGGTGTGGGCGCTTCAGCTCACCGCAGGACGGACATTCGTTCGGGTTCGCACCATCAAGAGCATGGTGGGACCGACGGTTGTTCCGGCGGGACGTGGAGATTTTATTCTGTGGGACAGCCATTGTGACAACCTCGGATAGTGGGCCCTTGAGTAGTAAGTAGGCCGCGTGAATTTCGTGCTTTCAGGAAAGCGTTTGTGGGGCTTTAGGACATTACCTAACGCCTGTCGAGACGTGATCTGAAAGAAGCCGCGAACATACGGCGAATTTGCCAATAAGCAACCTTTTTTAGAAGGTCGCTTTAGTCGTCTGTGTCTTCTTTGTTTTTGAGGCCATCACGCAGTGCAGCAAGGCCCGCAAAGGGACGTGCGTCTTCATCGGTCATAACGTCTTTGCCCGGTTCTGTGACGCCGATTGTTTCTGCTTCAACCCCGTCTTTGCGGGGGTAGGCGGGCATAGCCAGCACCAAAGCTTCCGCCAGAACGTCAATGAGATCGAGTGTTTCCGGCAATGGATCGGCTGAGTCGTCCTCTCCGATTTCGAATTCGTCTTCATCGGGAATATCCAGTTCGACCACATAAGAACGGGTGACATCTTCGTCGATGCGGGTGGTCACAGGTTCCAGCGTTACGACACAGGCTTGGCTGACGGTCGCGCCCAAAGTCCCCTCAATTCGCCAGTCGCGTTTGCCCGTGGGAATCAGTGAACCTTCGAACCGTAGCTTGGGAATTTTCAGTACATCGATTGCATCAGCCAGTGCTTTGCGCCCGGCGGCATCGGGCTCAATCTTGAAATGAGACCGCTTTCGCGCGGGAAGGTCAGCAAAGCGGATGGGATGTGTCGGCATATCGGACATGTGAAGGCACCCTTGAATAACGTCGCGTGTTGGCTGTAAATGCGTTAAAAGCCGATAGAAGCCAAGGCGAGATATAAGAGTTGAGGGTTGCTATGAACATCACAGGTCGCAAGTCACGCGCCATACTAGCTGGATGCGTGCTGTTGATGTCAGTGGGTTGTACCACTCTTTATCGCAATCATGGCTATGCCCCTACGGATGACCAACTGGCCGAAGTGCTGGTTGGCGTTGATACCCGCGACACGGTTGCAGATGTTGTTGGCCCGCCTACAGCGAGTGGCGTGACAAATGGCGGTGGCTTTTTCTACGTACAATCACGTTTCCGCTTGCTTGGCCCACTTGAGCCAAAAGAGATTGAGCGCGAAGTTGTCGCGATCCGTTTTGACAGTGAAGGCGTTGTCAGCAATGTCGAGCGCTTTGGTCTCGAGAACGGCAATGTTGTCGCCCTGTCGCGCCGTGTGACGCAAGACAACGTACGTGATACAACGTTTATTCGTCAGTTGTTTGGTTCAATCGGTAACTTCAATGCTGGTGATTTCTTGGGTGACGGGTGAGGGCGCAAGCCGCACTGACGTCGATCCCAAAGGGGCCAGTTTGAATATGGCCAAAGATTCCCATTCACTTGAGAACACCGTGCTTGCCCGAGGCGAGTATGTCGCGCGTTTTGCCGTGACTGCGGATGATTTGGAACGCTGCCAGCGTTTGCGTCATCGCTGCTTTATTGAAGAGGCGGGCGGCGTCGTGCGCCGCGGCGGGATTGAAACCGATAGGTTCGATTCGTTCTGCGATCATGTGTTGGTTGAAGATACAGCGGGGCAGGTCGTATGCAGTTTTCGCATACTTTATGCGGCATCTGGGGCTGACATCGCTGCCAGCTATTCCGCGCAGTTCTACGACCTGACACGCCTAACAGAATACGCGGAGCCGATGCTTGAGCTTGGTCGATTTTGTGTTTCGCCAGATGTACAGGACCCTGATGTTCTGCGGATTGCTTGGGGTATTCTTGCACAAGTCGTTGATGCACGGTCCGTGGGGCTGTTGTTTGGCTGTTCATCGTTCGCGGGAACGGACGCTGTAGCGTATCGGGACGCCTTTGCGCTTTTGGCCGTAAACCACCAAGCGCCTAAGGCTTGGACCCCAATCGTGAAGGCGAATGATGTTGTCGCTTTTGGTGGTTTGGGTGACGCGGTCACGCGAAAGGCGGCGATGGAACAACTGCCGGCATTGTTAAAAACCTACCTCAGCATGGGCGGCTGGGTGAGTGATCATGCCGTGGTTGATGCGCAGATGAACACCTTGCACGTCTTTACAGGGCTTGAGATCGCGGCCATTCCGCCCGCCCGTGCAAAAGCCTTGCGTGCCATTGCGAACGACTGATGGCCCTTGCGCCTAGGCGCGCACGAAGTTAGCAGACCCCATGGCACGCGCACCCCTTTTACAACTCACCGATATTGCCCTCACATTTGGCGGCGATCCTGTTTTTGAAGACCTGTCATTGGTCGTGCAACCGGGGGACCGTGTTGCGCTTGTTGGGCGCAATGGCTCTGGGAAGTCGACACTGCTCAAGGTCATGGCCGGTTTGGTCGAGGTCGACACAGGCGGTGTTGTCGTCGCACCAGGCATGTCCGTGGGCTACATGGAGCAAGACCCAAGCATGGAAGGCTGTGCCACGTTGGGCGATTACGCGACCAGCGGCATGGATCCATCTGATGCTTGGCGGGTTGATTCTGTTGCTGAAGGGTTGAAGTTTGACCCCGCGCGGGACGTGAATGTTGCATCCGGTGGGGAACGCCGCCGCGCGGCACTGGCGAAGCTGATGGCCGAAGCGCCGGGTTTGATGCTGTTGGACGAGCCGACGAACCACATGGACATCGAGGCCATCCGCTGGCTGGAACGCGAATTGTCCCAGACCCGCACGGGCTATGTTCTGATTTCCCACGACCGTGCATTCCTGAACGCGCTGACCCGCGCGACATTGTGGATTGATCGCGGGCAGGTGCGCCGCCAAGAGCAGGGGTTCGAGCACTTTGAGGCGTGGCGCGACAAGACCTGGGAAGACGAGGACATGCAGCGCCACAAGCTGAACCGCAAAATCAAGCAAGAGGCGCGGTGGGCTGTTGAAGGCATTTCTGCACGCCGAACGCGCAACCAAGGCCGCCTTCGCGCGTTGCAAGATTTGCGCGCAGAAAAGGCAGGGCAGATCAAGCGCCAAGGCGCTGCGGCGATGGCGCTTGAGGCTGGGCAATCGTCTGGCAAAAAGGTGGTTGAGGCCGTTGGGCTAAGCAAATCTTTTGCAGGTAAGGACATCGTTAAAGGGTTCGATCTGACCGTAAATCGCGGTGACCGGATTGCGTTTGTCGGGCCAAACGGTGTCGGAAAAACAACTCTTATCAAGATGTTGCTGGGTGAAGTTGAACCAGATCAGGGTAGCGTCAAGCACGGCACCAACCTTGAGATCGCAGTGTTCGATCAAGCCCGCGCCAAGCTGAACCCACAGACCACGCTTTGGGACAACCTGACCACGGATCCCAGCATGGGCGTGAGCGGCAAGGCCGACCAAGTGATGGTACGGGGGCAACCAAAGCACGTTGTTGGCTACCTGAAAGAATTCCTGTTTGACGAAGCGCAGGTGCGTGCGCCGGTACATTCTTTGTCAGGTGGTGAAAAGGCGCGGCTGTTGCTGGCGCGGCTGATGGCGCGGGAATCCAATGTGTTGGTATTGGATGAACCGACCAACGATCTGGACATCGAAACGCTGGATCTGTTGCAAGACCTGTTGGGGGACTACCCCGGAACGGTTCTGCTGGTCAGCCACGACCGAGACTTCATTGACCGCGTGGCGACGACGACCATCGCGATGGAAGGCAACGGAAAGGCCGTGACCTATGCGGGCGGCTGGACGGATTACCGCAACCAACGCGCGGCTGACGAAGAAACCGCGCCCAAGGTTGTAAAGTCCAAGACCAAAACGGAAGCACCCAAAGAAGCGGCACAAACGGGGCTAAGCTTTACAGAAAAGCATCGCCTTGAAGAACTGCCGGACGTGATCGCACGCCTTGAGGCCGAAATCGCCAAGCTGGGCGAACTGATGGCCGACCCCGCGTTGTTCACGGACCACCCCGTGAAATTCCAGAAAGCGACGGATGCGTTGTTGGAACGTCAATCCAAGCTGGATGACGCCGAAGAGGAATGGATGATGTTGGAAGAGAAGGCGGCGGGGTAGGTCCGCTTTGCGGGACGGAGCCGTCAATCGTTGCTGCTAGCCTAAAGTCTGTTATGCAAACGGTTACCCGTCATTTCAGAAGGCTTTGAGCAACATTCGATTCTGCACTGTAATTGACCTAGCGCTATCGCAGAAAGCGCAATGAAGGATTGTGAACACCACGACCCCAAGGCTCTCTGACGGCTTCAGAGCCTTAACGAAACTTTGGAAGAGTTAGGCAAAATGCATAACGATAAAAATGCTAACATGAAGCCATCGCTTGAACTTGTTCTGCTCTCTTTCTACGAATGCCTAACAGACCCAAATCATCTTGAAACCTTGTTGGAAGTGTTAACCTCTTGGTTGGATGACGGCGATGGCCAGATTGTTGCTCCGAAAATTGACCGTCACGCAGAAAAAATATGGGGTTTACTCGGAGAAATCAGCGAGTCCGAGTTTCAGAAAACGGGCGCGTTGGAAGGGTTCGTACACCGGCGCTTTGAAAAGGCGTCCGAGGTTGAGACGACGCTTCTCGATCAGGTCGAACCAGAGGACATCGCGAAGCTTAGATCGTGGCTGGCGTCTGACACGCAGACCAATGCACTTTTGCTTCGGGTAACCCAAGAGGATGCAACCGAGCTTGTTGTGTTGTCCCGCGATGCTCGAAACAACACCTATTCGTTCAAACGCTCGGGGCCCAAATTCCAAAAACTCCTTTCGCAGTTTGTCGCTGAAAGTTTCGATTTAACGCATGCTGAAATCAGCTTGGTGCAAGAACTTCTTGCAGGTGGAACACTACGAGAAATTGCCGATCGTCTGGGCAAATCGTGGGAGACGACACGCAGTCAGGTCAAGACATTGACCAACAAACTGGGGGTCAGTTCTCAGGCCGATATCTTGCGCGTCGTTCATAAAGCGGCGATGTTGAAGCCCGCCGCTCCCGCCAAACCATCCGCGCAAGAAGACAAACACAGAACGCTTGTCCGCCCAGACGGACGGACACTGGCCTATGACATTGACGGCCCGAAATCGGATCGAACCATGGTCTACCTTCATGGGATGTTTCAGGGGCGGCATTGGCCTGAGAAGGCACGCAAATACGCAATTGGTCGCGGCTGGCGCGTGATACGGATCAGCCGCGCGGGATGCGGTCATTCCGATGTGAACCCAAAAACCAGAGACGCGCTTTTGCAAGATCACGTCGACGATTTGATGGCCGTCATTAACCACGAAAAGATCGACACATTCTCTATATTTGGCGCTGCGGATGGGTTTTCGGTTGGTTACGCCGCCGCCATGCAACATCCCGAGCGGATCAAAATGATTGTCGGGCTTGAGGCTTTGCCGCCGATCTTGTCGCACAAGGATGTTTCGGGCTTTGTCGGGAAAATGAAAACCTATGGGCTGGCCTGCCTCTATGCGCCCAAAACCATCAAGCTGATCTTGGGCATCGCAATGCGCAGCCTAACGCGAAGTGCAGATCCCTATTCGGGGATACATCCGCTCTTGGGGGTGGAGCTTTCCAAGATCGAGGATGCAGATGGTATCCGGGCGCATGATCGCAATTTCCGGGATCTGATTGATTTCAACGCCGAAGGCATGTGGCGCGATTCAAGCTTTTCGAATTTCGATTGGGCCTATGCGCCAAACAACACCAACAGACGCCCGCGTGTGGCCTTGATCCATTGCGAAGATTCTCTGGTGAAATCGAGCGGGTTTCTGGATGACTTTGCAGAGCGCATCGGCGCACCGATCTATCAGATCGAATCCTACCTGCCCTATATCTCCAGTCCGCTGCCATTGGTGCTAAGCAAATTGGAAGCGCCCTAGCGCTCGATTAACTAAGCACTTTTCGTAAATTGCCGCACGATTTCACCCGTTCGGGTGATTGTCGCAACGCGCCTGCGCCTTTTACAAGAAGACCAACAATAACGAGCAGGCAAGCAGGCCAGTAAATCAGTTCAGATGTGTCGTGTGTATGAGCCCCGTAATGGGCCCACGCCAACAGGCGTGGGATTTAGCTGTGTCGCAAAGAATTTTGGCGCGAAGCAACCTTCGCTTTGCGCTGCACGATCCAATGTAAGATAGGAAAACCCACGTGAAAAAGTTGATATCGACCGCAGCGGCATTGGTTTTTGGGCTGTCCACGCAATCAGTGGCATTCGACGCGAGCGATAACGTGTCTAATTTCCTTAATGGGACTTTTGGTAATTGTAACATTTTTTCTTTTGTGGATGCCGCTCCAGGCAATGCCTTCGTGGCAACGATTAATAATACTCTTTTTTTTGCCGGTGGCAGCCGTTTCGAAGGGAACACGTTGATACCAAATCAGCTGCCGATCACTGACACGGCACTTTCAGCGGAATGTTTTGATGATCCGTCTCAGGCCAACAATTTCAATGTCATTGGCGTTGATCCAGCTGAGGGTACATTTGCCTCTGACACGCGGATTGGGTTCGCCATTGAAGTGACGTCAGATATGACTGGCGTCGGCGGGTTTGCACCGGGAACATACAATTTCTATACGAACGACTTTTACACCTACTCAGCGCCTGCCAACGTGGCACCCATAGCGAATGCAGGCCCAGATCAGCCGTCCGTGGCCTCTGGCGCGGTGGTGACTTTGTACGGACGCGACTCGAGTGACAGCGACGGGACAATTGCAAGCTATGCTTGGACGCGGACGGGCGGTACAGGCGCTGCAGTCTCATTCCCTACGAACTCGTCCAGCCCGTCCTTCTTGGCCGAATCCCTGAGTATTGGCGCGACGCCCGTCACCTATGTGTTCTCGCTGGTGGTCACGGATAATCTTGGCCTTGCTTCGACGGCAGACACGGTAACAATCACAGTACAGCCCCCAGTCGACACGCAACTGCCTGTCGCGAACGCGGGTGCGGATCAAACGGTTGCGTCGGAAGCTGCGGTCTCGCTGAATGGTTCGGGATCGACGGATAACGACGCCATCGCGAGCTATGCGTGGACCACGACGTCCGGCGTGACCCTGACCGGCGCGAACACCGCCACACCAAGCTTCACCGCACCGACGATTCCTTTCGGCAGTCACGCTGGCGCATTCGAGTTTACCCTGACCGTGACGGACAACGCGGGCAATACCCACACGGATACCGTGACGATCACAGTTCAGGCGGCAGCCGACACAACCCCACCCGACGCGCCAACAGCCGCAAACACGACCATCACCACGCATGGCGATGGAACAGTCACAGTGTCAGGGACAACAGAACCCAATGCGACAGTCACCGTAATATTTCCGGACGGAACAACCGTCACAGGTCTGGCAACGGCGAGCGGAGCCTTCAGCGTCACGTCAGCCGCATCACAACCCACGGGCAGCGTCGCGGTTTCTGTGAGCGATCCAGCGGGCAATACCTCTGCTACGCTGTCCGCCAGTTTCATCGCTGCCATTGTTGAACAGACCCAGACAGAAATCGCGTCCTTTCTACAATCGCGCACGAGTCATTTGACGTCTTCACAGCCCGATTTGGTCGGTCTTTTGTCCGGTAACGTTTCCGGTGCCTTCAATGCTGCCGCGACTAGAGACCAAGGGTCGTTTGACTTTGCGACGTCCCAAGATCAGGCAATCTGGGCGAGCGTGCAGGGCAGTTGGTCCGAAAGTGATGGTAACGAGAACAGCTATTTCTTCGGTGCCGCCGGAGCACATACGAATGTATCACCGAATGCATTGGTTGGTATGATGGTCCAGTTCGA
Source organism: uncultured Octadecabacter sp. (assembly GCA_937969445.1). Lineage (GTDB taxonomy): Bacteria > Pseudomonadota > Alphaproteobacteria > Rhodobacterales > Rhodobacteraceae > Octadecabacter. The sequence goes on from CALBVZ010000100.1 coordinate 19,012, forward strand.
CAGCTTGACCCAAGAAGCTGGCGCCACAACCACCGAAGGTGATGGCTATCTTGTCGGGCCTTACGTCGTCGCTAGACTGCCCGATCAGCCACTGTATTTCGAAGGCCGGTATCTGTTTGGCCGCACGGAAAACTCAACCACGATTGGCACAGCAGCTGCGCAGAATTTTGATACGGACCGACGCCTCGCCAGCCTCAAGGTAGCCGGCCAATTGAGCTACGGTGATTTGCGCCTTACTCCTAACCTAACCGCCACCCATCTTGACGAGGTTCAACAGGCGTTTATTGACAACGATGGAAATGCGATCGCTGAACAAGGGATTACACAGACCGACGTCGCGCTTGGTTTAGATTTTGCGAAACCATTGAATGTTGAACGCGGCGCGTTGTCTCTGACCGGTGGTTTTGCGAGCGTTTGGTCGCAAACAGAAGGAAGCGGCACCGCCTCAACGATTGCGCCCGATCACCAAGGACAGCACGGTCAGGCGCATCTTGGACTGACCTACCTCTCAGAAAACGGGATTACCTATTCTGCGGGCACCAATTATGTTGGCTTGGGCGCAAGTGATTTTGAAAGCTGGAGTCTTCACCTAGGGATATCGATGCCGTTCTAAGGCACAACAGGTTTGTAACGAGTACAAAGGGCTGTGTGATTTGGACCTATCCAAGTCGCCGCCCTTTTTTCGTATAACCATTCTAAAACCCATTTGTGGACCGAACACAAATGAACGATGTTATTGCGTATGGCCCGTTCGGGGTAACGCTGGCCGCGTCGTTTTGACAAATGACTGCGCTTTTCTGTACGACAATATGCACGAATTGTGAGCGATTGGCGCATGTAAGACGCGGAGCAATAATGGGCACTAAAAAGGGCGTTTCGGTACCATTGGGGCAGAGTTAAGCGGACTTTGATGCAAAGTGCAGCATATGGAACTTTGGGCTCGAAGCGAACCTTTATCAAATTGGTATCAGCACTTAGGGTTTTCGCTCTTTTTCTACTACTTTCACCGCATCCCACAGCGCGTCCAATTCGTCCAAATCACTATCGATAGGTTTCTTCCCCTTGGCCGCGAGCAGGTCTTCAACGCCTTCAAAGCGGCGTTGGAATTTGGCGTTGGCCGCACGTAAGGCGACCTCGGGATCGACCTTCAGGTGCCGCGCGAGGTTGGC
>CALBVZ010000101.1 GCA_937969445.1 uncultured Octadecabacter sp.
TCAAACCAAACATTGGGTCAGTCCTCCATCACGCCGCGCTTGCCAAGAAGGCCACGTGGACGGGTCAATAGAATTATGATTGCTGCCAGATAGATGACGACCTGGTTGATCCCGGGAAGGACCTCGATCACTTCGCGCATCGACGCAAAGCTTTGCAGAATTCCGAGGACGAAGCCCGCCAGAACCGCACCGGGCAGGGAGCCCATGCCGCCCACAACCACCACCACGAAAGAGATCACGAGGAAGTCCATTCCCATGTGGTAATTGGGGGAGTTGATCGGCGTGTACATCACACCTGCTAGACCCGCGACACATGCCGCCAGCCCGAACATCATCGTGAAGCGCTTGTCGATATCGATGCCAAGCAAGCCGACGGTCTCACGGTCGGCCATACCGGCACGAACAACCATCCCGAACGTGGTGAACTGCAAGAAGGCGAAGACACCGGCAATAACGATCGTTGCGAAGCCGAAATAGACCAGACGCCAATAGGGGTAGATGATCCGGTTTGCCTCAAAGCCAAGAAGCTGTCCAAAATCGAAACTGCCTTTGAAGACGTCGGGGGCAGGGGCCGGGATCGGGTTTGCGCCGTAGTAGGCTTTGATGATTTCTTGCAGAACAATCGCCAAACCAAAGGTCACAAGGATCTGGTCCGCATGTGGGCGCTTGTAGAAATGCTTGATCAGGCCGCGCTCCATAACGATGCCGATGATCAGCATGACCGGAATTGCAAAGATGATGGCCAGGGGGACGGACCAATCGATGATCGCCGCAGAGGTGGCTTCCCCAAACCAATCTTGAATGTAGGGCACCTGAACTTTCAGTGGATTGCCCAGAAAATCTTTTTGAGTGTCGTCGATGATTGTGTGGCTAAGCGTCAGAATGCGCTGCAACGTCACGGTGCAGAACGCGCCGATCATGAAAAGCGCGCCATGCGCGAAGTTGACCACGCCAAGCGTGCCGAAGATCAGTGTCAGGCCAAGGGCGATCAACGCATATGCGGAGCCCCCGTCTAGTCCACTGAGAAGTTGAAGAACAATTGCTTCCATCTTGCCGACCCCAAAGATGTGACGCGACCATGTCTCTGAAAGACAGGCGTATTCGCGTAGTTCGGATGAAGTTTAAACTGTGCGGCCCCCAATGAAGGGGACCGCAAATCGTAAGTGACGCGAATTACGCCCCTGGGTTACATGTCCCCAGATCGCCACCGAAGATGGAGGCATCGTAAGTCACCTGCGCCGCAGGTGTGACTTCCACGATTTCGAGAAGGTCGAACTCGGAAGTTGGGTTCTCTTTACCCTTCACAACCAGCACGTCTTTGAAGCACTGGTGATCTTCAGCGCGGTACAGCGTTTTGCCGTTGCCCATGCCGTCGAACTCAAAGCCTTCCAGAGCTTCTGCAATGCCACATGGGTTAAATGTGCCAGCGCGCTCGGCCGCATCCGCATAAAGCAGTGTTTGCACGTAGCATGTGTGCGCTGCCTGGGATGGTGGGAAGCCGTATTTGGTGCCGAAGGATTTAACGAATGCTTTGGAGCCTTCGTCTGTCAGCGACCAGTGCCAGTTGGTAGACCCGAAGATGCCTTTAACGTTTTCGCCAGCACCTTTCGCCATCAGGCGGGAATACAGCGGAACGATGATCTCGAAGTTCTTACCGTTGGCTTGCGCTTCACGCAGACCAAACTGAACTGCAGATGTCAGAGAGTTCACCATGTTGCCGCCGTAGTGGTTCAGAACCAGAACGTCAGCACCGGACTGCAGCACAGGAGCCACGTAGTCTTTGAAGTCGGTCTGTGCCAGCGGTGTTTTCACAGCCGCAACAGTTTCCCAACCCATGGCTTCTGTCGAAGTCCGTACGGCTTCTTCAGTTGTGTAGCCCCAATTGTAGTCAGCTGTCAGGTGATAGGCTTTACGGTCTTTACCATAGTTGGCACCCAAGATCGGAGCCAGTGCGGCACCGGACATGTAGGAGTTGAAGAAGTGACGGAAACCGTTGGCCTTGCGGTCCTTACCGGTTGTGTCGTTGGAGTGTGTGAGGCCAGCCATAAAGATGACGCCAGCTTCTTGACACAAAGCCTGAACAGCAACAGCCACACCAGAGGATGAACCACCGGTGATCATGATTGCGCCGTCTTTTTCGATCATGGAACGGGCAGATGCACGGGCTGCGTCAGACTTTGTCTGCGTGTCACCTGTCACATACTTGACCTCACGACCCAGAATACCTGTGCCGTCCAGAACTTTGGAGCTGAATGTGTTCAGCATGCCGCCGTCGCCGCCACCGTTCAGGTGCTCAACTGCCAGCTCATAAGCGCGCAGTTCGTCTGCACCCTCGTCAGCGTATGGGCCTGTCTGTGGAACGTTGAAACCAAGGACGACTTCAGAGTCGCCTGGAGCGTTGGTGAAGCCAGCGTGGCCATCAGCGCGCAGATAAGTTGGCAGTGTCAGGCCAGCACCAGCAACGGCACCAGTCTTCAGTACACCACGACGTGTAAAGTTTGATTTGGACATTTAATTCTCCCTAGAGTGATACAGCGATCTTACGACCTTGGGCCTCCCGCCCGGCTGCACATGCTTTTAGTAGCCTGCTTAATAGACGGGCATTTTGAAAACTTGACAATAAGGTGTCGGGTTAATTGCAAAGTTTTGTAAAGACATCGACGCGGCAAAGCAGTAAGTTGTAAATAAATTATCTGCACACTGCAGAAACATTATGAATTTGCTAAGGAAAACTTAATGCCGGATCGGGTTTTGACAGGGACGAGAGCCCGTAATCGCAGGCTTGATTTGGGATTGCGTCAGGCAGCTGTCGCTAAAGTTGTGGGGATTTCAGGGTCCTATTTAAACCTGATTGAACACAACCGCCGCAGAATCGGCGGAAAATTGTTAACTGATCTCGCACGTGTACTTGAAATCGATGCAGCCCTTCTTTCTGACGATACCACGGACGCCATTTTGTTGCCGATCAAAGAGGCCGCAGCCGCATTCCCTGAAGCGATCGTTGAAGACGCCCGCGCGGAAGAACTGGTGTCTCGGTTTCCGGGGTGGGCGGCCTTGGTCGCTGCACAGCGTCGCCGTATCGCACAACTTGAGGAACGCACCGAAGCGCTGAGCAACAGGTTGGCCCATGACAGCCAAATCGCCAATTCACTGCATGAAGTGATCTCAACGGCGACGGCGATCCGCTCAACCGCGAGTATTTTGGCGGAAACACCGGATCTAGATCGCGAATGGCAAGCCCGTTTTCACACCAACATCGACACGGACTCGGCGCGGTTGGCGCAAAGTAGTCAGGCATTGTTGGGGTTCTTGGATATGGAGATGGAGGCCGGTGATACCGAAACTGAATCCGCGATGGAACAGGCCGAAGCAAAGATGGCGGAGTCCGCATTTTACTTTGCCGGTATTGATAAGGGGGAAGAGCCGGACTTTGGTGATGTGGATGATCCCGCGGCACGGGTGATTTTGCAGGATTGGGCCAGCCTTGCCAGAAAAGACGCCGAACGCTTGCCGCTTGATGCCTTCAGCCAAGCCGCCCACGCGACAGCACATGATCCAGCCCGCTTAGCTGCAAGGTTTGATGTGCCGCTAGATATGGTCTTTCGGCGGCTTGCGCATTTGCCAAACGACAAGGACCATCCATTGATGGGGTTGGCCGTTTGTGATGCGGCTGGCGTGGTAACGTTTCAAAAGCCGGTGTTGGACTTTCGCCTTCCACGGTCTGGCGCAGCTTGTCCGCTATGGCCGCTTTATCAGGCGTTGACCCAACCGGGTAGGGCGATACGTCGCGTTGTGCGTCTTCCTGGTGCAGCGCATACGCCTTTTGAATGCTTCGCGATTGCAACGCCTGTTGGTGATGCGTCCTTTTCATCAGAGCCACGCGTAACAGCAACAATGCTGGTGCGTCCGGCACGAAATGAAGATCATCCCGATGTTGTCGGGCCGGGGTGTCGTGTGTGTACCGTGCAAGAGTGTTCCAGTCGCAGGCATCCAAGCCTTGTCTAATACCGCGAGTCTTTGACTTCGCGTCAAGTTAACGCGATAGTTAAACTGTCCGGTCTAGGGGGGAGCTTAGAACGTGGCACTTCAGACCTTTGGGAGGGTATGACAATATGGGCCAGCGTGTCCTTCTTATCGAAGATGAACCGAACATTATCGAAGCGGTCAGCTATATCCTGAGTAAGGACGGCTGGACGGTTCACACGCATTCTGACGGTGAAACGGCGATGGAAAAGGTGATGCAGGGCGTCCCTGATCTGATTATTCTCGACGTAATGCTGCCTGGGCGATCAGGCTATGACATTCTTCGTGACCTGAAGGCCCAAGAAACAACGGCGGATGTTCCTGTCATGATGCTGACGGCGCGGGGCCAAGCCAAAGATCGCGAAATGGCGATTGATCTGGGGGCAACGCGGTTCATGACGAAACCCTTCTCAAATGCCGAAGTGCTGGAAAGCGTTCGCGCACTGGCCACACGGTAACGCTGTGGGGACAGCGATATGAGCAAACCCAAACGTACCGAATTCCTCGAGCGCAGCAGCTATCGCCAACGCCGCTTCCGTGACGGTGCACGCCTATTGCCAGTCGTTGCGTTGGTGTTGATGGTCTTGCCGTTGATGTGGCCGCGCAGCGCACCCGAACAAAGCCTGACAAGCAGTGGAATTATCTACATATTCTGCCTTTGGATGCTGTTGATCCTATGCGCCTACGTGTTGTCGCGTGTGCTGCGTCTCAGTGATCCGGTTCGTGACGAAGAGGCGCGCACGCCGCGCGGTGGCGAATGATTTCGTTTAACCTGCTGGTTCTTGTGTCACTGGCTTATGTGGCGTTTTTGTTTTTGGTGGCCTTTGCCGCTGAACGCCGCGCAGCGCTGGGCAAAACCGGTTGGCTGCGGTCCTCAACAATCTACACACTGTCGCTGAGCATCTATTGCACCGCATGGACGTTTTACGGTGCGGTTGGTTATGCTGCGCGATCCGGCCTTGAATACCTGACGATCTACCTTGGGCCGACCTTGGTGATGATCGGGTGGTGGTGGTTGGTGCGCAAATTGGTGCGCATCGGACGCACGCAACGTCTTACGTCTATCGCTGACCTTATTTCGTCCCGCTACGGCAAGTCTACTGTCTTGGGTGTTATGGTGACAGTTTTGGCGATTGTCGGCACGACACCCTATATTGCCTTGCAACTACAGTCGGTTACGCAATCCATCGGGGTTTTTGCTGCCAGCAGTGGTGAAGCGTGGATGCCGCGTGACTTTAACAGCGCTGCGATGTGGGTCGCCGTTGGGTTGGCAGTGTTTACGGTTGCATTCGGAACGCGCAACCTTGACGCCCACGAGCGCCACCATGGGATTGTTTTGGCGATCGCGGTCGAAGCAATGGTGAAGCTATTTGCGCTTTTGGCGGTTGGTATTTTCGTCGTCTGGGGCATCGCAGGCGGGGTCGGGCCGACGCTGGACCTTATCGATGCGTCGGCGCAATCACAGTTGCGGCCGATTGCAGGGCGCTGGATTGGCCTGATTTTCGTTTCTGCCGGTGCATTCCTTTGTTTGCCGCGGATGTTTCAGGTTTTGGTCGTTGAAAATTCAGACGAACGCGCGCTGGGCACCGCAGGCTGGGCGTTTCCAGCCTATCTATTGTTGATGAGCCTGTTTGTCGTACCGATCGCCGTCGTTGGCCTTGATCTTATGCCGGAAGGCGCGAACCCTGACTTGTTCGTTGTAACACTGCCCCTTAGCGAGGGGCGGCAGGGCCTTGCGATTTTGTCTTTCCTTGGCGGGTTCTCGTCCGCGACGTCCATGGTGATCGTGGCGACCTTGGCGTTGGCGACGATGGTGTCTAACCACATAATCGTACCAAGCTGGTTGAACGCCCGAACGCCGGGTGCGGTGGTGTCAGGTGACGTGCGGCGCGTGGTCGTGATCTCACGGCGTATATCCATCGGGATGATCTTGGCGTTTGGCTACATTTACTTCCGCTTGTCTGGGGGCGGCACGGCTTTGGCTGTGATCGGGCTTGTGTCCTTTATGGGCGTCGTGCAGGTGCTGCCTGCGATGATTGGCGGCGTATTTTGGCGTGGGGCCAATAGGTGGGGGGCAGGTGCCGGGCTTATGGTCGGGTTTACTGTCTGGGCATGGACCAGCTTCCTGCCGAGTTTTGGGATCGATGCCGCGATTTCCCATTCAGTATTCGAAAACGGGCCATTCGGGATCGGCTGGCTTCGCCCACAGGCACTGTTTGGGATCACTGGCTTGGACCCGTTCGTGCATGCGTTATTCTGGTCGATGTTCCTGAACACCACCTCGTTTATGCTGGTTTCCATCCTGACATTCCCCAACCCGTTGGAACGCTTGCAGGGGGCGCAGTTTGTGAATGTGTTTGATTATTCCAGCGGTGCACGCACGTGGTCACAATCGGCGGCACAGGCCGAAGACCTGTTGGTCATGGCACAGCGTATCCTCGGTGGGACTGCCGCGCAGGAAACATTTAGGGCGGAAGCAAAATCCCAAGGCAAAGTCGGGTTCCTGCCAGATGTCACCCCCGACTTTATTGGACGCTTAGAACGTGAATTGGCTGGCTCAGTTGGAGCGGCCACAGCGCATGCGATGATCGGTCAGCTGACTGAAGGCACGATAGTGTCCGTGGAAGACCTTATTGCGGTGGCGGATGAAACTGCGCAGATCATGGAATATTCCAGCGAATTGGAAGCCAAAAGCGCCGAACAAGAACGCACCGCACGCGCCCTTCTTGAGGCTAACGAAATGTTGACGACGCTGTCTATCCAGAAAGATGCGTTCCTAAGCCAGATCAGCCATGAACTGCGCACGCCAATGACGTCGATCCGCTCTTTTTCGGATATTCTGCGCGACGGCGAAGTTGAAGACGATGTACGTAAACGCTTTGCCGGCATTATCCACGAAGAATCCAACCGCTTGACGCGTTTGCTGGATGACTTGCTGGACCTTGGTGTTCTGGAAAGCGGTCAGGTGCAGTTGAATTTGGGGCAGGGCAGTTTGGCGGACGTATTGGATCGCGCGGTGATTGCGTCCGGAGCGGACACTGGGAAGCTCAAGATCATGCGCAAGCCTGCAAACGAGGCTGTCGTCGTGAACACCGACTTGGACCGACTGGCGCAGGTGTTCATTAACCTCATTAGCAATGCCGCAAAATACTGCACGTCGGCAACGCCACAGTTGCGGATCATTGTACGTGAAATCGGGGGCAATACAGTTGTCGATTTTTGCGACAATGGCGAAGGCATCCCAAATGAGAGCCAATCCATGATCTTCGAGAAATTCTCACGGCTTGAGGACGAAGGAAAGGCAGGGGGCGCGGGGCTTGGGCTTGCAATTTGCCGTCAAATTATGGGCGCCCTTGGAGGGGATGTTACATACCTTCCAGGTCAAGGCGGCGCTGCGTTTCGGGTGACGTTGCCGCAAACGCAGGCATTGGCCGCGCAATAATGGAAACTTTGTTGTGTTGTTAGGGTGTTGGTAACCACATTGCCCCTACAAAGAACCATGAGTTTTGACAAAAGGCAGCCCTGATGGACGCGGTAAATCCGATCCTGGCCCACAAACTAGGGCAGTCGCAACCGGTTGCGACTGAGCAAGCTGAAAGTGCGACGTCGCCCACGCGACAGATGCGCCGTGCGCTGGGACGCGCCGCAGACAATGCTGTCGGCTTATCTGCGTCCGTTCTCGGGATTTCTGAAGAAGTGATGGATGCGGAAAGCCTTATCGCAGACGGGCCAGACGGATGGGTCGTATTGGGGCTGCGTACCGGAGACGCCGCAGGCCTGTCGGGCTTGTTCCTTTTAGATCAGCCATTGCGATCCGCATTGATCGAAATGCAAACGATGGGCAGCTTGCTCCCCTTGGCGGAAACGCAGCGTGCTGTCACACGCACAGACGCGGTGATGACGGTCCCTTTTGCCGCGAACCTGCTTTCCGAACTAGGAGAGGTCGAATTTGGCGCGCCAGATTTTAACTTGGCGGCGTATGACATTGGCCCCGTTGAAAACCTGCGAACGGCTGGGCTGGTCATGATGCAAGGCCAGTACCGCGTCTGGCGGGTCACGGTTCAATTGGGCGGGGGGGAAGCACAGGGTGAGGTACTGTTCGCGTTACGCCCCCAAAGCGCCAACGCCCCGCAACCCGTTGAAGATACATGCGCGTGGTCAAAGAACTTGCGCGACGCCTTGGATGACGCCCCCGCAGATCTGGATGCAGTTCTTTCCAAAATGACGTTGCCGATCGGCAAGATTGACGCGTTCGAAGTGGGGCAGGTACTGCAACTGGCCGGAACAACCGTCGGGTCTGTCACGCTGACTGGGCCGGGTGGTGAAAAGATTGCAACGGCGCGTCTGGGGCAGGTGGCAGGTAAACGGGCCGTACGGATCGAGGATGCCCAAGTTGATATGCAGGACGCCCCGCCGAAACTTGCGCCAGTCCAACAGTTTGTCGAAACTGCGAAAGAACCAAACCCGACTTCGCCGGATTTGGTCGATAGTTAAATCGGTTTAGCTGCCTGCTAGGGCGTTCAGCTGTCCGCGCATCATCGACAAATCATAGCCGTTTTGTGCGGCGGTTTGCATGATCTCATCAGTATCACGTTTACCAGCTTGGCTAAGCGCCCAAACGATTGTGCTGCGCGTACCGGATGCGCAGTAGGCCAGAACCGGGCCTTTTGCCTGTGCGCAGGCGTCTTGTTGTTGGGCCGCCAAGTCAACTGATAGCGTCGCGTGCGTGACGGGCAGAACAACAAGTTCAATCCCAGCTGCAGTTGCGGCCGCTTGCATCGCGTCGACTTGATGGGACGGCGGGATTTCAGAACACGGGCGGTTGTTGATAATGGTCGTAAACCCAAGCGCTGCGATCGCAGGTAAGTCCTGCGGATCAATCTGTGGGGAAACGGCGTAGTCGGGGGTCAGTTGGCGTATATCCATGCCCCGATTTAATACCTGCCGCGGCGCAGGTCTAGTCCGACTAGTCACTAATCGAACCACACAACGCCAGATTGATGCGTTTGGGGGCTTTCCCTTTTTCGTTCAGCCCGCCATTCTGTTAACCAAAGCGGGACAGCGGTTTCATAGTCCCGCTGGATAAGGATGTGGCATGGCGCGTTTGGTGCGGTTTCGAGTTATAGACGGCATAGCCGTCGTCACGCTGGACGCGGCCCCTGTGAATGCGCTTTCGGCACCTTTGCGGGCAGGCCTTTGGGAAGTCTTCAAACGCATTGACGCAAACCCAGATATCAAAGCGGCCGTGTTGATGGCCGCAGGGCGCATGTTTTCAGCAGGCGCCGACATTCGTGAGTTTTCCCAACCCGCGAGTGAGCCGTCCCTGTCGCAGTTGTGTAACCACATCGAAGCCTGTTCCAAGCCGGTCATTGCAGCATTCCACGGGCAAGCTTTAGGCGGTGGGGCGGAACTGTTGCTTGCGGCGCATTACAGGCTCGCGTCACCAGATGCGCGGTTTGGCCTGCCAGAAGTCGCGCTGGGCCTTGTTCCAGGTGCAGGTGGCACCCAGCGCCTTCCACGCCTTATTGGGGCTGAACGCGCGCTTCAGCTGATGGTTTCCACAAGTTCGATTGAGGCTGGCGTTGCGCATCGTGTTGGACTGGTGGACGGGATCGTTCAAGGGGACCTCGGGTCTGGCGCTATTGCCTTCGCGAACAACTTGATTGCGCGCGAGCAGGGCCCAAGGCCAACGCGGGCCAACCGCACACATTTCCAAGACGGGCGCGCCCATGCTGCCGCGATTGCCCACGCACGTGACAGTTTAAAGGACAACCCGCTTCACGCGCCTGAACGGGTGGTCGATTGCGTTGAAGTCGCGGCCTTGCTGCCGTTTGACGCGGGGTTGGCATTTGAAGCAGACTCATTTTCGCGCTGCCTTGAACATCCGCAATCTGTCGCATTGCGTCATGTCTTCATGGCGGAACGCAAGGTCGACAATGCCTTGCTTGAAAAAGACGACGGTGTTTTCCGTCCTGTAGTACCGATGGGCAAAGCGGTGGAAATCCGGTTGCGTAAGGCGTTTCTTAAGGCTGCGGAAAACCTTGTCGATAACGGTGCAAACGAAGCGGACGTTGACGGCGCGATGGTCACTTACGGATTTCGAAAAGGGCCGTTTGGCGGCAGAACGAAAACGAACAGTAATACCGACGTTGAACGCAAATTGATCGCAGCGCTACTTGTTGAGGGCGCGGCCTGTGTTGATGAAGGCGCAGTTCAGCGCCCGTCAGACATCGATGCAATAGCTGTTCACGCCATCAGTTTTCCGCGTCGAAAGGGTGGCCCGATGCGTGCTGCGCAAACGCTTGGGCTCATCAGCTTACGCAAAGACATGCGGGTTTGGGCGCAAGACAGCGATATCTGGGCTGTACCGGATCTGCTGGATGACGCGATCAAAGACGCAGGTGGCTTTGACGCAATCGAGTGATCTTAGGCGAGGATCACACCGACAACGACGCACATCAGGCCGATCACTGACAACAGGAATGATCCAAGGTTCAGCGGTAAGACTGCCTGAACTTTCGCACGCAGTTCTTCATCGTTTGTCGCCTCGCGTTTGGCGCGTCGCACTTTCAGGATGCTCAGAATAATTCCGACTAGGCCAATCACCGAAATGACGGCGCCAATGCTGATGAGTAGGTCCATTTGCGTCTCCTGTTTGCCAGACATCGGGTACAGCGCCCACGCGCTGCACGCAACCGCTTGCCGCGCGGCGCTGGGACGGTTAGGGAAGGGGCCGATCCAACCTAAATGAGGCCCGATATGTCTGACACTTCCACCGATGCAAGCTACCGCGTAACCGCAGACGAATTGCGCCAGTTCGTTGAACGGATCGAACGTTTGGACGCCGAGAAAAAAGACCTCGCCGAGCAGCAAAAAGAAGTGATGGCAGAAGCCAAGGGTCGTGGTTACGACACCAAAGTCATGCGCAAAGTGATCGCACTGCGCAAGCGTGACAGCGATGACATCGCCGAAGAAGAAGCGGTGTTGGAAATGTATAAAGAAGCGCTTGGTATGTAATCGTCCCAAAGGGGATGCTTGGATACTGTCAACTCAGAGGGTCACGTGACCCTTAATCAAAATATTCGTATGGCCGCCGATCTTGATGTCACCTTCGGGTGTCGGAAGAACATGTACGCGGCCACTGCGCCCGATCTTGGTCCCTTGTGCCACCATGTAGGGGACGTTCGCGCGTCCCAGTTGCTGGAACCAATGGGCAAGGGCGGCGTTAAGTGATCCGGTAATCGGATCTTCTTTGATGCCGTACAACATTCCGAACATGCGCACTTCATAGTCGGTTGGTTGGCCATTCGGGTGGGCTGCGATCAACCCGAGCGCGACATTTTCGGTCTGGCCAAGAGCGTCCTTCTCGATCGTGAGAATGTCACGCGCCTCAGTCATTTCGATGACATGCCATTCAGGGCCATTGTTCAATACGGCAGCGCCACGAACCTGCGCTGGATCAAGATCGAACTGGTCTAACAAACGGTTCAGAATATCGTCCGACATCGGTGAGATCGTGGTCGGAGGGGCGATAAAGGCGGGAACATCACCCGTTAGGTCAATTTCGACCAGGCCGACACCGCAGTTTTGGATGATCTTGCCTGCGATTTTAGGGCTGTTACCAGCCGCCAACCAGCATTGTGCTGTTCCCAATGTGGGATGACCAGCAAACTTCATTTCCCGTGAGACAGTGAAAATTCGAATGTCGTAATCTGCATCAGGGTCGCTCGGAGGGCATACAAATGTCGTCTCAGCCAGATTGGTCCAACGTGCAAAGGCCTGCATTTCGCCGTCACTTAACCCGTTACCATCCAATACGACCGCCAGCCCGTTGCCACCAGTAGGGGTCGTGCTGAAGACGTCGCACTGCATGAATGCGCGGGATGTTCGGGTGCTACTATGGGCCAATGAAATTCACACCTTCCATGCTGGCGATCCGGTCAATGTCTTCGTCATAATTCGCCGTCAGCTGGTCCACGGTTTCTTCCGTCCAGCCTGGGATGTCGATTTCGTCTTCAACCTCATCCTCCAGCGCGTATTTCTCTAAGAACGCCGCAATGATGCGCCGCTTTTGCTGTTCTGTCTGCGGAGGGTTGGCTTTTAAGTAAGTGACGAAATGCTTCATGCCATCAGCGCTCATGATGGCACTGAGTAGGTCAAACCCACCGGTGATTTTGGTGAGGGGGTCAACGCCGCCAAGCTCACGAATAAGTTGCGCCCAGATAAGCGGGGTGTCCTCATTGCACCAAACCGTCAGGCTTGCGCGTGGTAAAATCGTGCGAATGCGCGCAATCAAGTCCGACCAGCGCAAATTAAGCGGATCGATCCCATTCATGAAGTTGTTAAAGTTGTTTGCACCGCTGTCCCCGAATGTCTCGGGAATGAACGTCGCTGGATTGCGAAGACCGATAAAAATTTCAATATCATCGTCTGGAAACAGGTCCGAAAGGCCCTGAAGCTTTTGTTCGGCGAGCGTGTAGAAAATACCGTCCTCAAATACACGCCGATGCACGCACATAAACTGGGCATGGCTCATCACAACGCGGTTGCATTGTTCATCGTCAAGAATCGCATCAATCAGAATTTCGCGAGTATCGCTCGCGGGTTGTTTTCCATCAAGCGCTTGAATTGCTTCACGAATCAGACGCCTGTACTTGCCGGGTCCTGGGACTTTCACGCCCTGTTCAGCGAATGTTTCAGCATTCTTGAGGACAGACTTAAGTAGGCGGTCCTGATCCGTACAATTCGCGCCGATATGATAAACAATCTGCATTAATTTCGCGCCTGACATCGTTGTGAAATGTTGTTTTTCAGACCTTATGCGCGATTTATGACTAGTGGAACCGCTCTTGATGCAAATTTCTGTTCAGACCCTCTTGCGCGAACCCAAAAGGTTCCTTAAAGCAGCGCCCAGTGCCCCTATAGCTCAGCTGGTAGAGCAACTGATTTGTAATCAGTAGGTCCGCGGTTCGAGTCCGTGTGGGGGCACCAT
>CALBVZ010000102.1 GCA_937969445.1 uncultured Octadecabacter sp.
CTGATCGTCGTAAGCATCATCATCGTCGGCATGTCGCGTGAGCAGCTATTTGGAATGCCGCTGGCCGAAGGGTCGTCCCTTCCAGACACGATCTTCTTTGTTTGCGGTGCAGTTATCGGGGGCGCTGGGGGCGCGGTGTACGCATCCAGCCGATCCATGATGGTACGTCATACCCACCCTGACCGCCCTGCTGAAGCGTTCGGTTTGTTCGCATTGTCTGGGAAAGCCACCGCATTTCTAGCGCCGGCGTTCATCACGCTGTTCACGTATTTGACCAGCAACAACCAATTAGGCTTCCTCCCCGTTATCTTCCTTTTCCTCGCGGGGTTGTTTTTGTTAAGATGGGTAAAGCCAGAAGGAGATCGGGACGAATGGGAAACCTGACCAGAACGCGTATTTTCAAACTTGGCCTGACGATTGCCGTGCTCGCGTTGACCGCAAGCTGTCGCAATTCAGACGTGCAACGCAGCGATGTGCCGGGCAATACAACATCCCCAGCCGCTGTCATGTCCACTCAAAATGCAAATGACAATCGTTCTGCAAAAGAGGTTTTTGGATACATTCCGACAGCTTCCGATCAACGCTCCGAACCGTTTGGCGGGTACGCACGTGGTTGTCAGGCAGGTGCTGTGCAGCTTCCGGAAACAGGTCCGACTTGGCAAGCGATGCGCTTGTCGCGCAATCGCAACTGGGCGCAGCCGAACACCGTTGATTTCGTACAAGACTTGAGCCGCTTTGCTGCGACACTGGATGGTTGGGAAGGTCTTTACGTAGGCGACATGAGCCAACCACGTGGCGGCCCGATGCTGACAGGACACGCAAGCCACCAATCCGGTTTGGACATCGATATCTGGATGCTGCAGCCAGACCGTTTGGACCTGTCGCGACAAGAACGCGAAAATCTGTCCTCGATTTCTATGCGCCGCGAACGTGGAGCGTTCACGAATTCAAGCTGGACCGAAGAGCATATGCAACTGCTGCGCGCTGCCGCTAGCGACCCGCGCACCGCTCGGATTTTTGTATTTCCAGGCGCAAAAGTTGCGATGTGCAATTGGGAAACTGGTGATCGTGCCTGGCTGAACCGCATTCGCCCTTGGTACGGGCACCACTACCATTTCCACGTCCGTTTACGCTGCCCTGCTGGGGCCACTGGATGCGAAGACCAGGCGCCACCACCAGCGGGTGATGGCTGTGCTGATGCGCAAACTTGGGTCAACAATATCCTGAACCCACCGCCACCTGACCCGAATGCGACACCACGCACACCGCGCGGTCCTGTGACAATGGCGCGACTACCCGGACAATGTTTAGCCGTCGCGGAAAGCGAGTAAGTCACAGACCGTTTGACAAAAGAGGCGCCGCCCCCCATGAGGGCGGCGTCCTTTATTCTGAAGGGCCAAGTGTCCGACTACCTTGTCAAAACGGATTGATAAAATGACCAAAATACTTCCAGGCGTTCTCGCCATGGCCATCGTTGTGGTGGCATCTAACATTCTTGTGCAATTCTTTGTTGGCGATTGGCTGACGTGGGGTGCATTTACCTATCCAATCGCATTCCTTGTGACAGACGTCACGAACCGCCTTTATGGGGCGCAAACCGCCCGCAAAGTGGTTTTCGCGGGCTTTGTGGTTGGCATCCTGTGTTCGCTGATTGGCAGCCAATTTAGCGTAAACCTTGGCACGGCTGATGATCCCTTCCTTGCACCTGCGGTAACGCTACGTGTCGCAATTGGGTCTGGCGTTGCGTTCCTGACGGCGCAACTCCTTGACGTGGCGATCTTTTCCAAGCTTCGGGAGGGCCATTGGTGGCGTGCGCCGCTTGCGTCTAGTTTCGTTGGCTCGGCTGTTGATACGGCTTTGTTCTTTACGATTGCGTTTTCTGCTGGGGTTGTGGGCGTTCTTGGCGCTGATCATAACACGGACTTCTTTAACGAAGTCGTTGCGACGCCGTTTGGGTTTGATGCAACCCGTTGGGTTGGCACGGCGTTTGTCGACTGGCTTGTTAAGATCGCTATCGCTTTAATCGCTCTGATCCCGTTCCGCATTATTGTGGGGCGAATGCAACGCGTTAACTAACTCTCGTCATTTTTTGTTTGGTGATCCCAAGATGTTGTGCTTTGCTATCAACATCAGAAACAGAAAAGGAGGTGTACCAGTGTCTAGAAAGATAGTGGAAGCGTGTGTCGGGACAACTGTGGGGGGCCGTGTCTAGGGCAGCCCTTGGGCACGATGAACCACAGGTGAGCCTAACTCTAACCGGTTACACCTCCTGAACTTTCGAAGGGCCGCCTTACCTTGGGCGGCCCTTTTTCGTGTGTGTTTCGTGTACACAACCCGTACACAACCTGTACACATCCCGTATGTACACTTTTCGCGCCAAAAAACGGACGGACCCGCATGGGACTGAGAATTAACGACAATATCGAGATTAGCGATTGGGAGCTGGTGGAAAGCTTTGTGCGCGCGTCTGGCCCCGGTGGTCAGAACGTCAATAAGGTGAGCACGGCAGTTGAGCTGCGGTTCGAGGCGGCGCGTTCCCCCGCGCTGAGCGGTCCGGTGAAGGCGCGGCTAAAACGGCTGGCAGGGCGCAAGTGGACGACTGATGGCGCGGTTGTGTTTTTCGTGCAAGACACACGGTCCCAAGCCCGCAATCGGGAACTGGCACGAGAACGGCTGGCAGCGTTGATTGTCGCGGCGCTGTTTGTGCCCAAGCGGCGGGTCAAAACGCGGGTGTCCCAGAACCAGAAGCGCAAGCGGGTGGATGAGAAGAAGAAGCGCGGGGAGGTTAAGGCGTTGCGGGGGAAGATTGAGTGAATCTATTCACGCTGACTTTCATGAGGTAGGGACCACCAACCGGATCGACTTCGACCGACTAGTTCTCCCCTTTCTTTCATGCGATGCAAATATGACCGAAATGTTGCTGGCTTCAGATCGTGATTGGTTCGCCTAGCAACGTCGAAGAGTTCATTTACTTTCATCGGGCGTTTAGATGAACGTAATTCAACGATCACAGCATTTTCTGCAAGTACTCTGGCTACGCTATTTTTCCTACCTACAAGCTTAATGCCTGTCCGCTCTGCACGAACCTTCGCAAGTTGCCGCGATAACGCATTTTTTTCAGCCAGCAATGCAGATATCTGGCTCTCAAGTTCAATTAGCTCGCTGTTCAATCGACGTTCAAAGTAGCTAAGGTTGTCATTCATAATTTTGTTGCACTTTGCTATTTCGCAACAAAATACATCAAATTGACGTACGTCTAAACCCTTAAAATTAGAGTCTTGACACTTGTAATCAAGTTGTGACACTGTAACTTTAGTTACAGTGTCACAACTTTTGGCCTTAGTAGAATTTTGTTTGTTGCATTACGCATCGAAGATTCCTACATGTTGGCTATCAAACAGCATCAACATGTTGGTGTTCCAAGAGCCGCAAGGGAGCGATCCTAAGCGGCTTTTGCGTATCTAGAGGTTATTATGCGGGCAATTTTCTATATTGATGGCTTCAACTTTTATTACTTAAGAACAAAGCATCAGCCGCATTTCAAATGGCACAACTTGAAGGCATTGGCAGACAATATTGTACCCGAGGGAACAACTGTCGAAAAAGTTAAATATTATACAGCGCCAGTTTCAGGGAAGCTGGATAGCGACGCGCCTAGAAGACAAATGTGCTTATTGTCCGCTTTAAGAACAGTTGACGCTATTGAGATTTTCAATGGGCGCTTTCTGTCTCAAGAAAAATGGTCTGGACTAATTAAGCCTGCTCGAGCCAAACCAAACGGCTATGTCTGGACTCAACCGGAGCCCGACGTGGTGATGGTTCGAAAGACGGAAGAAAAGGGTAGTGATGTTAATTTGGCGTCTCATTTGGTGCGCGACGCATTCACAGACGCATTTGATATTGCATATGTACTTACGAATGACACTGATCTCGTTGAGCCGATGAGAATTGTTAAAGAAGAGGTGGGGAAAAAGATTTGTATCGTCGCTCCGAACCGCCCAGGTAGACATAGCCCCCGAAACATTCCAATTCCGGCGCCTTCGCTTATGGCAGTTGCAAACTTTCCTCATTATATCGACGATGTAGAACTGGAAGCATCTCAATTTCCAAAAACTGTTCTAAGGCTAGGCAAGAAACCGATAAGCCGGCCCGAAACTTGGGTTTAGATAGACACCTAAACCACAACCTCAACCCGTTCCTGTTCCCCGACCCCGAACACCCGTTTATACCGTTCGATCTCCGCTTCTGGCCCCATCGCTTTGTTGGGGTTGTCGGAGAGTTTGACTGTGGGGTTGCCGTTGGCCGTGACGGCTTTGCAGACCAGCGAGAACGGGGCGAGGGTGTCGCCCGTTGTCAGGCCTTTGAAGTCGTTGGTGAGCATGGTGCCCCAGCCAAAACTGACTTGGCAGCGGGTTTTGAATTGGTTGTGCAGGGTCACGATTTTGTCGGCGTCCAGACCATCCGAGAAGATCACCAGTTTCTCACGGGGGTCTTCATTACGGGACTCCCACCATTTGATCGCAACTTCGGCGGCTGTCGCGGGGTCGCCGGAATCGACGCGGATGCCTGTCCAGCCCGCCAGCCAGTCGGGGGCGTTATCAAGGAAGCCCTGCGTGCCGTAGGTGTCGGGCAGGATGATGCGCAGGTTGCCGTCGTGTTCGTCTTGCCAATCCGCCAGCACGTCATAGGGGGCCTGAAACAGCGCCTCGTCGGTTTTGGCGAGGGCGGAGTAGACCATGGGCAGTTCGTGGGCGTTGGTGCCGATCGCGGCGAGGTCACGGTTCTTGGCGATGAGGCAGTTGGAGGTGCCGGCGAAGTTATCGCCCAGCCCTTCCTGCATGGCTTGCACGGCCCAGTCTTGCCACAGGAATGAATGGCGGCGACGGGTGCCGAAGTCCGCAACGCGCAGGCCGTCGAGGGGGCGCAGTTTTTCGACCTTCTCCCAGAGCTTGGTCATGCCGCGCGCGTAGAGGACTTCGAGTTCGAACCTGCCCATGGAGCCCAGCACGGCGCGGTTGCGCAGTTCCATGATAATCGCGAGGGCGGGGATTTCCCAGAGCATGACTTCGGGCCAGCTGCCTTCGAACGTCAGCTCGTATTGACCGTCGCGTTTCTCAAGGTGGTAGGGTGGTAGGCGGAGCTGTTCGAACCAGTCCATGAATTCAGGAGAGAACATGGAGCGTTTGCCGTAGAACGTGTTGCCGCGCATCCATGTGCTTTCGCCGCGGGACAGGGACAGGGAACGGACGTGATCTAGCTGTTCGCGCAATTCGCCCTCGTCCACGAGGTCGGCGAGGCGCACGGATTTGGTGCGGTTGATCAGCGAGAACGTGACCTGGGTATCGGGCTTATTACGGAACACCGACTGACACATAAGCAGTTTGTAAAAGTCGGTGTCGATAAGGGAGCGGACGATCGGGTCGATCTTCCATTTGTGGTTCCAAACCCGTGCAGCGATATCGACCATTTTAAAAACCTCTTTTGTCTTGCCCTGTTAAATCAAGGCTGCGCCCGAGAGGGAAGCAAAGAAAAAGGGCGCTGCCACCGCAACGCCCTTTTAGGTTTAGTATTTCGCGGGTTTATTCCGCTGGCGTGCCGTCAAGACCGGAAGGCAGGCCATTGCCTGTCGCGCCTTCGATCTTGTCGTGCGTCATTGGAACACCAGCCTGTTCGCGGCGGCTGTCGTTATAGACCGCTTTGATCAAAGCGATGGCCATCAGTGCCATCACAATCGAGAACGGCAGTGCGCCAATAACCATCGCGGTTTGGATCGCTGTGGTTCCGCCCGAGATCAGCAAGCCTGCCACAACGAACGCCAGTGCCGCGCCCCAGAACAGAATGTGTGGACGTGCCTTTGGACCCTCGTCGCCCGCAGCGTTGATCGTGTTCACGATCAAAACAGCAGAGTCAGCTGAGGTCACAAGGAACGTCATCAACAGAACAACGATCATGACGGTCATCGCCCAAGACAGAAACTCGCTGATGGGGGCCAACATGAAGTTGGTCATCGCAAAGATTTTGTCGCCGTTTGCAGCATCAAAGATCACGCCATTTGCGCCACCGTTGAGTTCGAGGTCAATGGCGGTGCCACCAGCCCATGCGAACCACACAAAACACATCAACGCAGGAACGATCATCGCACCAAGCACGAATTCGCGAATGGTGCGGCCGCGTGAAATACGTGCGAGGAACAGGCCAACGAAGGGTGCAAATGCAATCCACCAAGCCCAGTAGAACACAGGCCACCAGCCCTGCCACTGTGCAAGCAAGAAGGATTCAGAACCTTCAACGCCATCAGAACGGAAGACATTAAAGCTCAGTTCTGGGAGGGCGATAAGATAATCCCAGATTCCGATGAACATCGCGTTAAAGCCAAAGAACGTCGCGCCAAAGATGATGAAGAAACCCAGCAGGACAATGGACAGCACCATGTTGATGTTGGACAGCCATTTGATGCCTTTGCCAACGCCGGACAGCGCGGACAATGTGGATGCACCCATGATGATCAGAAGGGCGACAATAATACCGAATGTTGAGGCGGCACCTTCTGCATCCGTCAAGCCACCAATGCCGATCCGAGTGAGGCCAGCGACGAACTGGTCCACGCCAAAGCCAAGCGTTTGTGCAACGCCAAGAATGGTCGCAACCACAGCAACGATGTCGATGATGTGACCCAAAACACCCGCGAGGCTAGAGCCGAACAGCGGTGTCAGGCCGGAACGGATCGTCAGGGGTAGACCGCGACGGTAGCTGAAGAATGCCAAGGACAGACCACAGATCGCGTAGCAAGCCCATGCGCCAAGACCCCAATGCAGGAACGACCATTTGTAGGCCATGCGAATGTTATCCTCGGTGCCCCCTGTCGTGAGACCCATGATGGTTTCCGGGTTTGACTGAAAGTGTGCGACAGGTTCCGCCACAGCCCACGTGAGCATTCCGACACCGATACCAGCACCGAACATCATGGAGAACCATGAGAAATTGCTGAACTCTGGTCCTTCACCATCCAGCCCGAGATTAAGCCGTCCTGCAGCGGGCCAAAGCGCCAGCAGGAAACAGACGATAACAAAAAACGCCACAACCCAGATATACCAGGCTGCAAAGTTCCCCAGAATGAATCCGTTGAAACCGTTTAGCACTGCGCCCGACTGAACCGGCCAAAAAATTGCCCAGACGACGAGGGCAGAAATAATGACCTTGGCGGGTACCGCAACGGATGTCGCAAAGCCATTGTAGAACCCGCCCGCAGTCGTATTAATATCCAGCTCCGTTAATGGGGGCTTAATCTTATTGTCACTTGGCATAATTTCCTCCTTGTTTGTCTTTCCCAACTCTGCGCTGAATTGTTCACAAAAGTGAAACAAAAACGACCAAAGCGCCCTTAATTTGGGCGTTTCTTTTCGTTCTTTGCGTGACTTTTGGATATTTGGACGTTTACTCGGACGAAACTGCGTTTGGATTTAACGCGTGCCGCCATGCGTCGATTACCCCAACCGGCAGGCATTTTCACTGCGTATCAGTTACGCGTTTGAGTTCTGTTAGGGTACAGGAATTAAGCCGCAGAAGATCTCGAACAGTGGGTCTGATAGGTCAATGTTACTACTACCCGATATTTACCCCTACCGATTTCATCCCATCAACCGCTGCCGCCAGGCTGCCATCGAAATCAATCGCACGGCAGAGGTCGGTGCGCACGGTGACGTTGAGGCCGAGGTTCGCGGCGTCTACGGCGGAATAATTCACGCAGAAATCTGTCGCGAGGCCGACCAGTGTGAGGGTGTCGATGCCGCGGGTTTGCAGGTAACCAAACAGGCCCGTTGGCGTCGTGTGGTCGTTTTCAAAGAACGCGGAATAGCTGTCTATGGCTGGGTTGTAGCCCTTGCGAATAATCATGTCGGCGGCGTCTGTGTTGAGACCTTTATGGAAGGCCGCGCCGCTGGTGCCGATGATACAGTGATCCGGCCAGAGGACCTGGGGGCCGTAGGGCATTTGGGTCATGCTCATGGGATCGGCGTTATGTGTGCTGGCGAAGGATGAATGGCCGGCGGGGTGCCAGTCTTGCGTTAGGATCACAGCGTCGAAGTCAGGCATGAGGGCATTGATGCCCGAGACGATTTCATCGCCGCCGGTAACGGCAAGCGTGCCACCTGGACAAAAGTCGTTTTGAACGTCGATGACGAGAAGTGCGTGTGACAATTTGGACCTCATGGTGTTATGATTTGCGCCTACCCTACGGGTTGAGCGAGGCGGCGCAACGGAGTATTGGAGCGTCATGTATACAGTCGCTGCATTATATCATTTCACCCCCTTTGTTGATCCCACTGCATTGAAGGGTCCGCTGGCTGCCGTTTGTGCATCCGGTGATGTCATGGGAACGTTGTTGTTGGCCCCTGAGGGGATCAATGGGACGATCGCGGGTCCACGTGCGGGAATCGATGCCGTTTTGGCGCATATTCGCGCCCTGCCCGGCTGTGCGAACTTCGAGTGGAAAGAAAGCGCGGCGAGCGTTGCGCCATTCAACCGCATGAAGGTGCGCATCAAGCGCGAGATCGTGACGATGGGGCAGCCGGATGTCGACCCGACGGCGAATGTCGGGAACTACGTGGCACCCGAAGATTGGAACGAATTGATTAGGTCTCCGGACGTTGCGGTGATTGATACCCG
>CALBVZ010000103.1 GCA_937969445.1 uncultured Octadecabacter sp.
AACGACAAAGGACGCTTTATGCTCAATATTCTACGCATTGCCAATCTTGCCCTACTGATCCTGTTTCCAATCGCATGGTTTGCCCCGCTCTTGCGTGCGGCACTGCTTCCGATTTTCGGGATGGATGAGATTTCGGTCATCTCAGGTTTGCAAAGCCTCTGGGGAAGCGACGCGTTCCTTGCGCTAATCGTCACGTTCTTTGCAATCTTCGCGCCCTACCTAAAGACCATCGGTTTGGCGTTGGTGCATTTTGATTTGCTAAAAGCCAAAGTACTGCCCGTGCTGGGTTACTTGGGCAAGCTGGCGATGGCAGACATCTTTCTCATCGCGCTCTATGTCGTCGTCGTAAAAGGCGCAGGTCGCGTGACCGTAGAAGGTGGCTGGGGGCTTTATTTGTTCACAGGCTGTGTTCTGGCGTCGATCCTGATTTCCATTTTCACGGCCCGCCACCTTAAGGCGATCGGGCAATGATGAACCGCCGCGCATTTATGGCCACGAGCTCGGCTGCCTTGATGTCCGGTTGCACCGCGCGCGGGTTGTTTACCGCCCCTATCATTGGCGGGGTGTTCGACAATCAACCCATCCTGATGGCAACCAACCGCGCATCCTTTGAGAGCTCGGAACATATCGACGGGTTGAACTTTTACGACCTTGATGTCGCCGTGCCGCGTAACCGCATCCCCGGTGAGGTTCCCGTTGAGGGCGATAATGCCTTTGCCCTATCGCGCCAACGTCAGGTGACGTCTGACCAAGACATCAAACGCGCGCTTGGCCCAGTTGGCCGCGATCCGTTGGTGATTTGGGTGCACGGATTTAACAACACGTCGGCTGAGGCGGTCTATCGGCAGGCCCAGATGGTACAAGACACCGGTATGCGCGGGCCACAACTGTCTTTCGTATGGCCATCTGCATCTACGGCCAGTGGATACCTGCATGACCGTGACAGCGCGTTGCAATCGCGATCTGCCTTAGAAGACTTGTTTGTGCGGTTGGGACGCATTTGGGGCGGGCCGATTACGCTGGTGGCCCACTCGCTCGGCGGCATGTTGGCAATGGAAGCTTTGGTGCGGATGCGCCTGAAAAACCAACCCGTGGTGTTGGACAGCTTGATCCTTTTGCAGCCCGATATCGCGCCTGATGTGTTTAACGCGCAGGTGAACGATATCTCACCGCTTCCCAAAAACTCATTGCTTGTGGTTTCGGGCCGTGATCGTGCGTTGTTTTTCTCCGCACGCTTGGCACAAGCCCAAAACCGTGTTGGGGCAGACGTGGACGACGTAGCAGCCTACGAAGCCTTGGGATTCCGCGTCGTGGACCTGACAGATATCCGCGATGCCGAAAACAACCACCTTGTTGCACTGACGTCCCCCACCGTGTTGGAATTTCTACGCGATAACATCGCAGGCTGATCCTAACCACGCTCTTGCGTTACATTTAAAATAGAATAAAACGTGAACATGGCAAAAGATATCACCTTCACCTGCACCGCGTGCAATGCGTCCACAACCAAATGGTCGGGGCGCTGTGACAGCTGCGAAGCCTGGAACACCATCGAAGAGGTAAAGCCCCTGACCGGCGGCCCGAAGTCCAAAAAGGCGATGGGTGGCGGGCGCGGTAAGCAGATCAACCTCACCGATCTCGCCACGCTTGAGGCTGAGCCGCCACGCACCCTGTCTGGCGTGGGTGAGCTGGACCGCACCCTAGGTGGCGGCTTGGTTAAGGCATCTGCGATTTTGGTGGGTGGCGATCCGGGGATCGGTAAATCAACACTGCTGTTGCAGGCGGCCGCACGGTTTGCCCGAAATGGGCTGAAGGTTCTCTATATCTCGGGCGAAGAATCCGCATCCCAAGTACAGATGCGTGCGCGGCGGTTGGGCCTGACGGAAAGCCCCGTGAAACTGGCGTCTGAAACAAACCTGCGCGACATCCTCACGACGCTAGAGGCTGAACAGCCCGACTTCGTGATTATCGATTCCATCCAAACCATGTGGCTTGATACCGTTGAGGCCGCGCCGGGGTCTGTGTCCCAAGTCCGTTCCGCCGCGCATGAGCTGACGACGTTTGCCAAACAAAACGGCATCGCTGTCGTTCTTGTGGGCCATGTCACCAAAGAAGGCACGATTGCGGGCCCGCGTGTCGTAGAACACATGGTCGATACGGTGCTTTATTTTGAGGGCGAGCGCGGCCACCAGTTCCGTATCCTTCGTGCCGTTAAAAACCGCTTTGGTCCGGCCGATGAAATCGGCGTGTTTGAAATGACGGGTAAAGGGCTGGCTGAGGTTAAGAACCCGTCCGCAATGTTCCTGTCTGAACGCGGCGACCCTGCCCCCGGTTCTGTGGTGTTCGCGGGCATCGAAGGGTCGCGGCCCATGCTGTGTGAATTTCAGGCGCTTGTCTCGCCCTCTCCGCATTCGCAACCACGCCGCACAGTTGTTGGCTGGGACGGTTCGCGTCTTGCAATGATCCTCGCCGTTCTCGAATCCCGTGCGGGTGTGCCGTTTACCGGCCTAGATGTGTACCTAAACGTCGCTGGCGGGATGCGTGTAACCGAACCAGCGGCTGATTTGGCCGTTGCCGCTGCGCTAATTTCCGCCCGTGAAGACGCAGCCCTGCCCAAAGACTGTGTTGTTTTTGGCGAATTAAGCCTCTCTGGTGGCCTGCGGGCCGCACCTCAGACGGAAAATCGGTTGAAAGAAGCGTCAAAACTTGGTTTTACCTCCGCTATAACTCCGGTTCGTGCGAAACGTGGCGGGGACAGCGGTGTAACGATGCGTGAAATGCGTGACTTACACAGCTTCGTGGAACAAGTATTCGGGGAAAGATAACCCCGTACAGCAAGACAAGGCGACAAACACATGGGCGATTTCACCATCATCGACGGCGTGGTCGCCATTGTTATTATTCTGTCTGCATTGTTGGCCTATTCACGCGGCTTCGTGCGTGAAGCACTGGCCATCATGGGCTGGATCGTTGCCACAGTCATGGCATTCATCTTTGCGGATCAAGTCACGCCACTCGTGCGTCAGATCCCCGTTGTTGGCGATTTTATCGGTGACAGCTGTGAACTTAGCGTGATTGCAGCCTTTGCAGCCGTGTTTGCAGTGGTTCTTGTGATTGTTTCAATCTTTACGCCACTGTTCTCATCGTTGATCCAACGATCCGTTCTGGGCGGTTTGGACCAAGGGCTTGGGTTCTTGTTTGGCGCATTGCGCGGCATTTTGTTGGTCGCTGTGGCATTCTTTGTCTATTCAACCGTGCTGCAAAGCCAGAACATCCCAATGGTCGAAAACAGCCGCGCGATTGCAGTGTTCTCCAATATGACGGGCAGCATCGAAGAGCGCGACCCAGAAGCTGCACTTGGTTGGATCACAACACAATACGAACAACTCGTTGGTGAATGTGGTGAGCCTGTTGAAGACGTCGAAACAGCACCTGCTGAAAACTAAGGCCTAGCGCCCGCGAACTGCGCGGGCCAATCCGATCACAACCAGTAACGCGGCTGACACGAAATAGGCAGGAACGCCTAGCTCGATGAAGTCCTGCATCTTGCGAAATGCTTCAATCGGGTTTCCGCCCTCTGGCAATGGCAATCCCATTTCCTTTGCTTGGCCACGTGCGTTCAGTACGGTCTCAGCAATGAGCGCAAATGGGATCGCGCCAGCAACCAACATCAAGACCCCTGCTGAACGCTGCAGGACAACAGCAACAGCCGCTAAGCCTGCAAGCACGAAGCTTGCGAAAAACGCCCACCCCCGCCACGGCAAGTCTGTGAGCGAAATTTTGTCACCCAACATGCTGTAGGGGCTCATGTCTTCCCCGAAAATTGACATCCACGGCATGAAAAATGATCCCGCCATGATCGCTGCTACGACTAGTCCAAGCATAAAACCTCCTGCTTTTGGCTGACCCTAGCGTTGCCAATAGCCAACAGCCAAGCCCAAGTTACTTTCTTCCTTATCCCTGCGTGACACTTTCATGACAAAGGGTTAAACCCGCCTCAACGCAAACCCTCGGATTCGGAGCTGCCCCGTGCCCATGAGCCTTCGCGACCAAATGCCCCCTGCCCACCCTTTTGATGATGATAAATTAAAGGAAGAATGTGGTGTCTTCGGCGCCGTGGGGGTTGAAAATGCAGCCTCTGTCGTCGCCCTTGGCCTTCACGCCCTGCAACACCGCGGCCAAGAAGCGGGCGGCATTGTCACCCACGACTTCGCCCACGGTTTCAGTTCAGCGCGCCGTTTCGGATATGTCCGCGATAACTTCACGGACGCTGAAACCATGGCCACCCTGCCCGGCCCGATCGGAATTGGCCATGTGCGTTATTCCACGGCAGGCTCTAAGGGTGCGACGCAAATTCGCGACGTGCAGCCATTCTTTGGCGAATTTTCCATGGGTGGCGCTGCGATTGCACACAATGGCAACATCACCAACGCATTGGCGCTTCGCAAAGAATTGGTTGAGCGCGGCTCCATTTTCCAAAGCTCATCTGACAGTGAATGCATCATTCACCTGATGGCGCGGTCTATGGGCAAAAAGATTCCGGATCGTATGGAAGAAGCCCTGCGCAAGGTTGAAGGCGCGTTTTCCGTTGTTGCAATGACCCGCACCAAATTGATCGGTTGCCGTGACCCACTGGGCGTGCGCCCATTGGTCCTTGGACAGCTCGGCGATGGCTGGGTTCTGGCGTCTGAAACCTGTGCGCTGGATATCATCAACGCCACCTTCGTGCGTGAGATTGAGCCAGGCGAAATGGTTGTCGCATCGGCCAAAGGCGTTGAATCCCATTTCCCATTCCGCCGCGCCAAGTCGCGTTTCTGCATTTTTGAACACGTGTATTTCAGCCGTCCGGATTCAATTCTTGGCGGCCGTTCTGTCTATGAGACACGCGAAAACATTGGCCGCGAGCTGGCGAAAGAAAACCCCGTTGATGCGGACCTCGTTTGCCCCGTGCCGGATTCCGGCACCCCTGCGGCGATCGGGTACAGCCTTGAATCAGGTATTCCTTACGCAATGGGCATCATCCGCAACCAATACATGGGCCGCACATTCATTGAGCCATCCGAAAGCATCCGCAACATGGGTGTCCGCCTAAAACTCAACGTGAACCGTGCGCTGGTGAAGGGCAAACGCATCATCCTTGTAGATGACAGCGTTGTGCGCGGCACCACGTCCCGCAAGATCAAGGAAATGATCCTTGAAGCGGGTGCAGCCGAAGTTCACTTCCGCATTGCATCCCCACCGACTGCGTGGCCGTGTTTTTATGGCGTCGACACACCCCAGCGCGAAAAGCTACTGGCGGCAACGATGACCGAGGAAGAAATGCGCACGCATCTCGGTGTCGACTCGCTGAAATTCATCTCGCTTGACGGGCTATACCGCGCTGTTGGCGAAAAGAATGGTCGTGATCCAAAGGCACCCGCTTATTGCGATGCGTGCTTTAGTGGCGAATACCCTGTGAAGCCGGCAGATATGCTGGAACAGGGTTTTGAGATGAAAACTGCAGCGGAGTAAGCCAATGGCGACCGTCATTCACCACAATCCTGAATGTGGTACATCCCGCAACGTTCTGGCAGTCATCCGCGCCTCTGGAACCGAGCCTGAGGTCGTCGAATACATCCAATCCGGATGGACACGTCCACAATTGCTGGCCCTTTTCGCTGCAGCCGACCTCACACCACGCACAGCCCTGCGCACCAGTAAGTCCCCTGCCGAAGAACTTGGCCTGACGGATCCAAGCGTGTCTGATGACGCGATTTTGGATGCGATGTTGCAACACCCTGTCTTGGTCAACCGCCCGATTGTCTGCACCCCCAAGGGCGTCGCGCTTTGTCGCCCATCTGAGGCCGTTGTTCCGCTGCTTGAGAACCCACTGACAGCACCTGTCACCAAAGAAGACGGCGAAGTGATCGCGACACCGCGCACCTAACCGCCGATCATTCGGCTGGTTTACGCCGACGTAAAGCTGTAAAATTCGACATTGCTGCACCGCAGCATTACCTGCGCCTTTGGATTATCAAAGGCCAAAACAATGTCGACCGAGATCACAAGCCCAGAAACCGCACAAAGTGCGACCCATGTCGATGCAATCGATCTGTCCAAACCCCAGCTTTTGGGGCTGTTTAGCGGCGGCGACGGACCGCGTGCATTGCTGCGCTCACCCGACGGAACAATCACCACCGCATCCGTTGCAGATGCGACCCCCTTGGGCGACGTCGTCGCGATTACGGACACCTACGTTCTGTTGCGTGACGCCGACGCGACCATTCGTCGCCTAATGATGCCCGTCTAAACACGCTGCGGGATTGCCAAGCACCGCCCACACGCCTAATGAGACGCCATGAAAACAGCACTCATCACAGGCGCATCGCGCGGTCTTGGCGCGGCATTGGCGGAAGCCCTTGCCCCTACTCACCACATCATCGCAGTTGGCCGCACAACAGGCGCGCTCGAAGACCTTGATGATCGCATCAAGGCGATTGGCGGCGATGCCACGCTTGCCCCAATGGACATTTCAACGGATGCGGCGATGCAACAGTTGTGCCGCTCGATCTTTGATCGCTGGGGCCGCCTTGATTTGTGGGTACATGCTGCCATTCACGCAGCCCCGCTGACACCCGCGAGCCACATCAACCCCAAGGACTTTGCCAAATCCACGGACATTAACATCACGTCAACCTCGCGGATGATCTCCTATGTCGCGCCGTTGCTTGGTGCGGACGGTAAGGCTGTCTTCTTTGATGATGCACGCGGCGGCGAAGCCTTTTTCGGCAGTTACGGCGCAACGAAAGCCGCGCAAATCGCGCTGGCACGGTCTTGGGAAATCGAGACCATCAAAACCGGCCCACGGGTTCAGATTTTGACGCCAAATCCGATGCCAACAGCCACCCGCGCACGGTTTTACCCTGGTGAAGATCGCGCGCCGCTCGCGGACCCAAAGTCCGAGGCCGCGCGCCTGCTGCCGGAAATCCTCGCCTAATACGTCGAACGCGAGTCTTTGATGCAACGCCTTTAGGGGGGCTTGCATCCTATGTGCGTTGGACCATTGCCGCACTCTGCGCCCTGTCTTAACAAGACATAAAAAGGGGCAAATCATGCGTATTCTCATTACCAACGATGACGGTATCAACGCCCCTGGCCTTGCCACACTGACGGCCATCGCACATGAGGTCGCGGGACCGACTGGCGAAGTCTGGACAGTCGCCCCCGCGTTTGAGCAATCCGGCGTTGGCCATTGCATCAGCTACGCTGCCCCCACCATGATCGCCAAACTGTCGGACCGCCGCTACGCCGCCGAAGGCTCCCCTGCTGATTGCGTGCTTGCTGGCCTTTACGACGTGATGAAGGAGGCAAAGCCTGATTTGATCCTGTCCGGCGTGAACCGTGGCAACAACGCCGCCGACAACACGCTATATTCCGGTACCATCGGCGCAATCATCGAGGCCGCAATCCAAGGCGTGAAGGGCATCGCCCTCAGCCAGTTTTTCGGCCCTGAAAACAAAGACCTAGATGACCCTTTTGATGCCGCCGCCAAACATGGTGCCGCGACGGTCCGCGCCATTTTAAACAAAGGCATTTGGACCACGGACGCCTACAAGGTCTTCTATAACGTCAATTTCCCACCCGTCGCCGCCGCAGACGTCAAAGGCATGCGCGTGGCGTCCCAAGGGTTTCGTGAAAACACACGCTTTGGCATGAAACCGGATGTCGCCCCAAATGGCCGCCGCTTTCTTTGGGTTACTGGTGGACCGCAAGATGAACCGACGGGCGCAGGCACAGACGTCACTGCGAACCTTGATGGGTACACCTCGATTACGCCGATGCGGGCTGATCTTACCGCGCATGACCTGCTGTCTAACCTCACGGATCGTTTGACATGAACGCTATGAGCACCCGCGCCGAACTTCAGATGCAGTTCCTATTTGCCCTTCGATCAAAGGGTGTGACAGATGCACGTGTCCTGACCGCGATGGAAAAAACCGACCGCGCGATGTTCGTGACGGGCCATTTTGCCGATCGCGCCTATGAAGACATGCCACTGCCGATTGCCTGTGGCCAGACGATCAGCCAGCCCTCGGTCGTCGGGTTAATGACGCAGGCTTTGCAGGTGAACCCACGCGACAAGGTTCTCGAAGTTGGTACAGGTTCCGGTTATCAGGCCGTCATCCTTAGCCACCTTGCCCGGCGCGTTTACACCGTTGATCGCCATAAAACGTTGATGAACGAAGCACGCAAGGTGTTCCAAGCCCTTGATATCACAAACCTTACTGCCTTCACCGCCGATGGATCGCACGGCCTGCCCGATCAGGCCCCGTTTGATCGCATCCTTGTCACAGCCGCAGCAGAAGACCCACCAGGGCCACTTTTGGCGCAGCTCAAAGTGGGTGGCATTATGGTTTTACCTGTTGGCCAGTCGGACTCGATACAGACGCTTATCCGCGTTACACGCACTGAGTCAGGCTTTGAATACGAGGAATTACGCCCAGTGCGCTTCGTTCCCCTGCTTGAGGGGTTGGGAAAAGACTAAAACGGCGTTATAAGGCTGCAAAAGTTGGGCAAAAGACCCGACACATTTGAGGAGCAAGACATGGGCAACCCGCGTTTTCCAAACACTCGGCGTGTAATGTTCGCGTCGGTCGCGCTACTGGCGCTCGCTGCATGCGATGAAGACGGCAACATCCGAGGCCAAGATTTTGACTGGGATTTACGCAACTTGGGCGGTGGGTTTGACACCACAGACGCCGCGCGCAACCTCGCCGCGCGTCCACGCCCCGATGATCGCGGCGTTATTTCCTATCCGAATTATCAAGTGGTTGTGGCTGAACGCGGTGAAACCGTGCGCCAGATTGCAGGCCGTTTGAACCTCGATGCAAATGAGCTGGCCGCCTTTAACGGTGTGGATGCCGATGTGCCGCTACGCCGCGATGAAGTTGTGGCCCTCCCTGCCCGCGTTGCTGAACCGTCCCCTGCGACGGGCGCGATTACGACTGGGCCGATCCAACCACCGGAAGTGAATGTCACCTCGCTGGCGTCAGACGCGATTGATCGCGCGGGTGAGCAAACGACAACACCAACCGCCGCAACAACACCAGCAGCCCAGACAGGCCGCGAGCCTGGCCTGCACCGCGTTGCACGTGGCGAAACGGCCTTCCAGATTGCGCGTCTTTATGATGTTCCAGTCGCAGCCTTGGCTGAATGGAACGGTCTTGGATCCGAACTCACAGTTCGCGAAGGCCAGCAATTGCTGATCCCTGTTGCAGGCGCAACACCCCCTAGCCCTGCAGCCGCAGCGGCCCCAGCTGTCGAAGCACCGGGTGCTGGATCAGTGACACCGACACCGCCAAGCGCTGTTGTGCCACTGCCGCCTGTTGATGTGACACCACAAACGCCAGCGACAGCGCCGGAAGCCCCACCAGCACCAGATATCGGTGAAGTGACGACCCCGTCCCCAGCCACGAGCGCACCGTTCATCCTGCCGGTAAACGGATCAATCATCCGCGAGTACAATGCGGGTCGCAATGAAGGCATCGACATCGGCGTGTCCGCAGGCACCACCGTCAAAGCCGCTGCTGCGGGAACGGTTGCCGCGATTACGCAAAACACCAACGGCGCACAAATTATCGTCGTACGCCACACAGGAAACATCCTGACGGTCTACGTGAACGTCAGGAATCTGACCGTGTCCAAGGACGATACTGTGTCTCAGGGACAGGGCATGGCCTCTGTCGCGGAAGGCTCACCAAGC